>JAGKXA010000189.1 GCA_021151615.1 Cellvibrionaceae bacterium
TCATTAAGTTAAATGCTTTTCTTGACAAAGTAACTTAATAATCCACAATGATTGTATGGTTAGTCACCAATATTCACACAGGACATGCAATGCAATATCTCGACATTAACCATCCGGAATGGCAAAAAATGTGGGACGAACTTGCCAGCTACCCCTTGAATGATGGCGACCCTCTATGTGTCCATGAAGGCCTGTGTTGGGAATATATGGGTTCAACCCTGGATCACCATCATTTGCGTCACGCTTGCCACCCGGTAAGTAATAAACCTGAGTACATGTATATAGAACGGTCCGGCGCGGCTTTGCGCTGGGCATGACAAAGCTGCTTTAGCCCCGCCCATAAAACTCGCCCCAAAAAAAGCCTCCCACATACACATATAAACAAAATGTGTTAATGTGCAGCGCTTTTTACCATTTTAATTCTGTTAGAATTCAACAAAATAACAATGAAACGTTTCGCCCTGTTTTTAGGTATTGGCGGGTTCTGTACCCTACTCCAATTTTTATTATTAATTGCCTTTGTTGAGAGCCAATTGATGTCAGAGGTCTATGCCTCCGCCGTCGGATACGCACTCTCATCACTCGTTAATTACTGGGCGAATTACCACTATACGTTCAGAAGTACCAGCAACCATAAAGATACCTTTCCAAAGTTTATGGTTGCGGTAGCCATCGGCTTATCAACCAACACCGCGCTGTTCGCGGCATTTTTGTTTATATTTGAAAATTATCTCGCCTTACCCTGGGTGGAGCCCTATTTGGTTGCCCAAGTACTGGCAACGGGAATTACTGTCGTAATCAATTTTCTTGTGCACAAAATATGGATTTACAGGAACCATTAAAAATGACAACAAAAATACCTTCGCTTGCCATCGTTATCCCCTGTTACAACGAAGAGGAAATGTTGCCCAAAACCTTGGCAACCATGTTGGCTTTACGTGAATCGATGATTGCCAAAGGAAAAATTAATCAGGAATCAAAGGTATATCTGGTTGATGACGGCAGCAAAGACAAAACCTGGAAAATCCTCAATGAAGAGGCTGCAAACAACTCTGCACTGGTCGCCATCAAATTATCGCGTAATAAAGGCCATCAAAATGCACTCTATGCTGGCCTATGTACTACCACTGAAGACATTACTGTCAGCATTGATGCCGATTTGCAGGATGACCCTAAAAACATTGAGGCCATGGTCGATGAGTATCTTAAAGGCCATGATGTTGTTTATGGTGTGCGCTCAGCACGTCATACCGATACATTCTTCAAACGCTTCACCGCCGAAGGCTACTATCATCTAATGAAAAAAATGGGCGTTGATTTAGTATTCAATCACGCTGATTTTCGCTTGCTATCACGCCGCGCACTGGAATCATTAAAGGAATATGGCGAAGCTAATTTATTCTTGCGCGGGTTGGTACGTGAGGTTGGTTATCCCGCTTCAGTAGTGGAATATGAGCGTCAGGCACGTGAAGCGGGTGAAAGTAAATATCCATTAAAGAAAATGCTGTCATTTGCCTGGAAAGGTATTACCGCTTTCTCTACCGCACCGTTGCGCATGATAACCATCATGGGACTCGTTTCTGGCCTTGCTTCACTCAGTTTAATTCTGTGGGTGTTGGCTGTAAGGCTATTTACCGACAATGCAGCCCCAGGCTGGGCATCGGTTTTATTACCACTGCTGTTTATTGGTAGCGTCCAGCTACTTTGTTTGGGCATTATTGGGGAATACCTTTCCAAAATTTACGAAGAAGTTAAAAAACGCCCCAAATTTCACATTAGCGATATCGTCAATAAAAAAGATTGATGCTCTACTGGCCCTTCGGGGCCAGCAATATTCGAGATGGCGACAATGAATAACGACAACACTGCCGAGAACCTACCGCCGCAAACACCGGCAGAATTTACATCAAATATCGCCACTGATAGGTCTGCAAATATCCAGGCACCTCATTCTGGTTTTACTCCGCTTACACAGCTGACCAGTAGTTTTTACACTGCCAAACAATTTCTAACCTGGTTTCAGTTTTATTTATGTGCGGCAATTATTGCAAACCTTGGATTGCTCTTTTGGGATGGAAATGGCGGTGATATAGGTTTTTGGGAAGATTGGGTAAAGCAACTGGCCAATCGCGGTTACAAAGATTTCAACGGCAACTACCCACCCCTTTATATACATTGGCTCTACCTGGTCGGCAAGCTATACACTTACCTGCAAGTGCCCGTCGAGAATAATTTGTTTTTGAAGTTTGTTTCTTTGATTCCGATATTTTTATCGCACTTTTTGCTAATTACGATAGTTCATCGCTTACTCAAAAAACATTGTGCATCGATCAACCATTACCATATAGCCATGTTGTTAACGGCGCTTAATCCAGCATTATTCATGAATGGCCCCGTGTGGGGGCAGGTCGATGTTCTGCCGGTCATACCAGTTCTGCTCGCCATACTTGCAAGTTCCAGCAATCGATATCGCGCACTTACGTTCCCAATTTACACGGTCGCTCTATTAACCAAATTCCAAATGATCGCGTTTGCCCCCGTAATGGGAATCATCTTTTTCCGTCACTATAAAATACACATGATAGGCGGCGTGTTATCGATTCTGACCATCGCACTTTTATTTTTACCATCCATAGCTGTTGGCAGCTTCGGCCAATCTTTCAAACTGGCTTATGTTGATGTATTACACCAGTACGGTGCAACCACCATGGGTGCTGCCAACATCTGGATTTTACTCACTGGCAATGCAGCGCCCGATACCATTATTTTATTTGGTATAGAACCAGACTCACCCTTGGCAACCCTATTCAAGGCAAAAAACTTTGGCATGATCGGATTCTTCCTTGTCTGCCTGGCCGTATTTTTACAAGGTATGGGCAAACTGGTGGATCGCGAACTACCGGAAACCAATCCTCATAACGCAGCCCAGCTCTTCTTTTACGGAATGGTGTGTACTATGGCATTTTTTGCCTTGCTACCTGCCATGCATGAGCGCTATTTACTGCCTGCCGTTATCGTTTCACTGGTTTACTATGCGTTAAATCCAAATAAAGTCATCTATCCAATACTGTTTACTTTTGTTTCTGCATTTAACGTAGCCATGTGCCTGGGAATTAGAACATCGCACGTTTGGCCAGCCATATCCTGGATCATGATGGGCGCATTTACCTACGCTGTGATCGAATTATTGCTCGGCAAATATTGGAGCAATTTCACCAAAAAAATATTCTTCTGGTTTTTTGGAGTCAACTATATTGCGTTACTAGTATTGGCTGTCAGTTTCTATTTAATAGGCCAACGTCTTTATGAAGAAAGTAAGCCAATTGAGCCAGCGCTACAGCAACATCAAATGTTTTTAACAGAGCTGCCCGTCGCATATACCAAACAAGATTATGGTCAATTAAATATCCACAAGAGCGTTAACGGCAGTGTATTGCGCGCCAATGAACACCGGTATGCTAAAGGTTTGGGAACCCATGCTAACTCAGTGATTGAATATCAACTTCCCCCACAAACCAAAGCACTCAACGTTTCGGTTGCCCTGGATGATGAAGTGGAGTCCGCCAGCGTCAAGTTTAGTGTTTGGGGCGATGAGCGACTTCTGTGGGAGTCACGCAATCATTATGGTGGTGAAGCGCCGGAGCATGCTGAAATTAATCTGGAGTCGGTAAGCCGGCTACGCTTGCAAGTTGACGGTATTAACGATATCGGCGGCGATCACGCAGACTGGTTGAATCCTGTTATAACCCTGACAGAACCCAACGCCGTCGTACCATAAGCAAAAAATATTGAGCCTGTTATGAAGACCACCTGCCGTTATTTGTTGACAACATTGCTCTGTCTGGGAGCTTTGGTTGCTCTTATGTGGATTTCCACTTGGCAAGCCATCAGCTTGAAGAAAATTGAAGTTGCATATAACGGTAGCGAGTTTCAACCCATCACTCTACCCTACTCGCAGGATCACATAGGTGCGTATTCTGTACGAGTAACAATTGATGGCATTAAGTCAACCAAACACAGTTTTCGCATTTATCCCGATGATGAAATCCACGCATTGCTAGTAAATGGCAAGCCGGTTTCACTAGATCATCTGTCCGTGGATGACCGCCGCAATTACGGTTCGGGATTTAATCTGGAAATTGATCAATTTATTCCTGACCAAACCAATACTATCGAAGCGCAATTGAGCAATGCCAGTAATCCTGCCGGGTTTCGTATTGAATCAACCAAACGCTTAGGCAATGGCAAGTTATTTGCTGTTTATGCAGTACTGCTAGCGCTCGTATTAGTGTTAAAGCAACAGTTGCAAATTAATAAAAGCCAATCACTGGTGCTGATAATAAGCTTGGCCGTCTCTGTGTTGTATTTATCAAAAACTGATGAGCGCACGCGCACTTTTGATGTATTTGAGGGCGGCGGCCATAGGGACTACATCGAATATTTAATTGAGCACAAAAAACTTCCCATTCCAGGAGATGGCTGGGAATACCATCAACCACCACTCTATTACTTGAGCGCAGCGCTAACCAAACAAGCAGCACCTATAGACAGCAAAACCTCCGGGGAACTTTGGGGGCAATTGTTTGCTTTGTTTTTATGGACGCTTTTTTTAATCAGCAACCTCGCCACAATTAAAATTTCGTTTCGCAAACATCCATTGGTTATTCTGATGGCAAGTACCGCCTTATGTTTGTGGCCTGCAGGAATTATCCACAGTATTCGCATCGGCAATGATCTGGGCGTATATGCGTGCTACTCGCTCGCGTTTTATTACACGATTAAATGGTGGAAAAGCCGCGACTCGGAAACATTGTTTTGGGCTAGCCTGTGGATGGCAGGGTCACTTTTAAGTAAATCCAATGGTTTAGCCGTTGCCGGTGTACTCGGTGTGCTCATGCTATTCCATGTCTACGGTCTCGTGCGCAAACCCGCACTATTCAAACAACATAAAACCAAGCTATTGCGTGACATCGCTATTGCGGGGGGATTGTTTTGCAGCGCAATCTTGTTGAACTTCGCGGATAATATTAAACATTATCTGGATGGCACCTCCAAAGACTGGTTGCTGTCCAATGTCAGTGAAATGATTAACCCTGGCCTAAAAGTGGGCAATGCCCCAAAGAATTATTTGGTATTTGATTCCGCAACCTTCTTGCAAGAACCGTTTATCAGTACTTGGGAAGATAAATATGGTCGCCAGTATTTCTGGAACTTTGTATTGCGATCATCCCTTTCCAGTGAATACTCATTTAACGGCGACGGTATGAAAATTTGGGGGATCACTAACGGGATTTTGCTAATGGCGATGCTAGCGGGAACGTTAGCATTCTATCTGCAACAACAGCCACAAACCAACACTGCAACGTTAAAACGTGTTCTCTACCGTAATGCCCCCTGGATAATGGGATTGGTGTTTCCATTTATACTGTTGCTCGCCTACCGCATTAAAGTTCCACTTTCTTGCAACACAGATTTTCGCTATATCTACCCTGTACTTTTACCCATTCTGTACTTTGTGTTTCAAGCATGGAGTAGTTCGTCACGTTTGATGCTCGCCAGATCCATGACCCTAGCTGCACCCGTGATAGGACTTAGTAGTCTCATGTGGATTTATTTACTCCTTCAACAGTAATTCAACGATTAAGTTAGTGAGAAGAAGGAGTTACACCCAAGAGAACGTTGGTTTACATAAGGAGATAAGCTATGCGCAATTTCACATCATCGCTAGTCACAAGCTTCTACTATTTGTTCGGCCTGATTTTTTCATGGGTATTTTTAAGCATTGTCTTAAACAATCAGGCCTACCAATTTAAAACACTTCATATTGTGCTCTACATAATTAGCTGGTTAGTTGCAACCGGGTACGTATACAAAGCAATTAATCATGCTGAGCATTTTTTGCGCACACATGAGCAGAAGGTTGCAGGCCTTTGGATATTGGTAATTTTTTCATTGCAACTATATTGCGGTTATTTGTTGGCGGTCGCCACGGGTTGGGACACAGAAGCAGTATTTCGTGGTGCCATCACGCTAAAAGAACAAGGTAATCTGGGTGGCTATACCGACTACTTTCATATATTTCCCCATAACTTGGGCGTCACCAGCGCATTACAGCTGGTTTTTTCAGTGTGCTCCACTCTGGGATTTCACGACTATCATTGGATAGCCACTGTCTATAACGTCGCCTCCATTAATCTGGGTATAACCTTCATTTACTTAATCTGCAGAGAAATAAAAAGTATCAAGGCCGCTTTTTTATCCTTATGGTTAAGCAGCTGCTGTATTCCCCTCTATTTTTACACGCCTATTTTTTATTCAGATACTTTGTCATTACCCTTTGTGATGATGAGTTATTACATTTATCTGTTGATTTTGAAAAGTGAAACTCTCATACAGCAAATCACTCGCGCTTGTTTTTTTGCCGTTGCTTGTGCGATAGGTACATTGATTAAATTCACCGTAATTATTGTCGCGGTTGCGGTACTAATAGACCTGCTTATCCGTGGAAACTTAAAAAGATATTTGCCTGCAATTGCAGTCGCGACTGTACTTTTCTATTCCTGTTTATCCGGTTTCAATTACTACCGCTATGATCATTTGCTGGATAAAAATCTGTCTGAACAAAAGCAGGTTCCCTACACTCACTGGGTAATGATGGGGCTTAGCGGCAGTGGTGCTTACAACGGCAGTGACTACGAATATACATATACGTTTTCAACCTTTGAAGCACGCACTCAAGCCAACTTGCATCGTATTAATGAACGGCTAAAAGAATACGGAGCCTGGGGATACCTGGAGTTTCTTCATCGCAAACAACAGCTAAATTTCGGCAGCGGAATTTATGGCGTGAATGAAATGATTGATGACAATCCGATTAGACCTAACGCTTTACATCAGGTCGCCATAGAGGGAGGCAAGCACTTTGAAACCTTCAAGCATTTGGCGCACGGTTACCACGTGTTTCTTTTCTTAATTATCATTCTTAGCGCAGTCTACGACGCTGCAGCAAAGACCAGTGGCGCGATGAATAAATTGGTAGCCAGACTGTCGATAACGGGTATATTTATTTTTCTCGCTCTCTGGGAAGCAAACTCACGCTATATTTTAAATTTTATTCCTATGTTTATCGCCTGCGCTGCGCTGGGTTTTCCAGAGCTTTATCGAGTGGCAGAAATCATTAAAAGATCTCTGCGGGAACATATCCAGGAATCTCGCACCGCTGCAACGACCAATTAAATTGGCAGACGCAAGTCTACCTATTCAGATAGGCTTGCTGCTCTCGCCTCACGCGCTGCAATACCCGTGTACTTCCATTTACCCTGCTTCCAGCGCCAACCTTTGATTAATGCGCGCACCAGTTCATCTGATATAGCCGCGATTAACAATCCATATAGCCCAAGCCCACCGGGAATCGCCAAAACATAAGCCAAGGGAACCGAAAAAAGCCATATAACACCAATACTGGAAACCGAGGTAAAAGTGGCATCGCCTGTACAGCGCAGAGCCGAACCCACGGTAATATTAACGGTGCGCCACGGCTCTGCCAAAAAGCTAAGCACGAACGCCCAGAGGCCTATGGCAATCACTTCAGGATCGTTACTGAATATTTTTAAAATGGATTGATTGAACAACACCCAACACAACGCCAAGACGCTGGTTCCGATCAGCGAAATTTTTAAACTTTGCATGAGCTGCTTGTTAACCAAATCAAACTCGGCGCGCCCTACCCGCTGCGCAATAATCGCTTCAGTTGCCATGCCAATGGCGATGGAAACCATCAAGCAAAATAAAAACGTATTGTAGGCATAGACTTTAACCTTGAGCGCCAAATCACCCACTTCAGCGGCAATCCAGTTAAGGGCGATCATGTATGCCTGGAAAGACATAGGTTCAAGAATTGACGGCGCGGCAATCATAATGACAGGCGCAATTAATACCCCAAACTGCTTTAAACCTTCCTGTAATGGAATGTGAATACGCAATTTGAGATGCACCACTACCATCACGAATAGCAAACTGATTGCCGCTGCGATAATACTGGCGACTGCTACACCAACAACACCCGTGGGTGGTATCGACATAAATCCGTAGACAGCAATGTAGTTACCAATCAAGTTCGCAGTAAATAAGATAATGTTACTGTACGTGTTCCATTTGGGTTCACCGTAAATATTGAGAATAGTTTGGTAAATAACCCTGCATCCCCACAAGGCGACCATCCAGCCAATGATTGATAAATAGGTGCGCGCATGGTGCTCAACCTCGCCACTCAGTGACATGGATGATGCAACCAAGGGCCCACCATAATTCACAATAAAGGCGGCAACAACCGCTAGTATTACTACAAAAATCATATAGGCCGCGATAGTTGCATTACCGCGCGCATAATCATTTGCACCTATGCGCTGGCTAGCGATACTCGCACCGGCAAATGCGCTCACCACTAAAAATGCGTTTGCGACAAATACCAACGGAGTGATGGCACCAACAGCGGCGGCGGCGCTATCGGAAATACGACTGAGGAAATACATATCTACCAATGGAATAAAGTCTGCAGGCTGAGCAACAGGATTTCTGTTCCCACAATAGCGATCAACCCCGCCAGAAAACCCAGAATCGCAAATTCAGCGCAGATACTTCCTACAATTAATTGCCGTGGACTGCCCAGAGCGCGTAACAAACCCGCTTGCTGCTTACGCACGGCAATACTACCCATCACCGCTGCGAACAACACCAGGCAACCACCGATCAACGTGAGCCATAACACCAGCAAAACACCATCGCTTACCTGGTTCACAATAGCGCGAATTTGCTCAATGATGCGATCCAGCTCCATTAACAAAATGGTTGGATGATCATGTAACAAGGTGTTGATAAACGATTTTTTTTCTGCGGGTAAATAAATACTGGTGATATAGGTAGGTGAATAAGCATCCAGTGACCCTGGCTCGAAAATAAAAAAGAAATTGGGTCTCATGCTTCGCCAATCCAGGCTGCGAAAACTTGCCACCTGCGCATGCATTTCCAAACCGCCAAATGAAAATTGTAATTTGTCACCCAATTTCAAACCAATTTCCGTCGCCGTGTTCATTTCCACCGAGACACCCGGTAAATCGGTTTCCTTACGCTGCCATTGATCCCACCATTGGCCTTGCAAAATTTTATTATCGGCTGCTAATTTTTCTGCCCAGGTCACGTTCAATTCACGACGTAAAGCATTACTGGTTGAGCGCTGTTCTTCTGTGGTTTCTATACCATTAATGTGCGTTAAGCGTGCGCGCATCATCGGGTAAATAGGTTCCGGGCGAACCCCGGCTTCCTGCAACAGGGTTTGAACCTGAGGAAGTTCATCGGGAGGAATATTTACCAGGAAATGATTAGGTGCATCATCTGGAACCTGAACTTTCCATTCTTCAATTAAAGACGTACGCACAATTGTCAGGGTAAACAACAGCATAATTGCCACTGCAAATACCAAAATCTGAATCAAACTCTGCCCGCGATTGCGCTGCAAATTGGCAAAAGCCAAGCGCCAAAAACCACCGAGATTGACAACCCATTTTTTACTTAACACCAACAAGCCATAAGCAACAACCATGGTTGCCACAACCACTGCCAGCAACGCACCACTAATACTCAAGGCAAGTTCAAGGTCGCGACTAAATAAAATCACCAGGGTTAACACCGCAAACAAAGCCAGCGCGGCCTGCATCCATACTTGTGTTGTATTCACCGCTAATTCACGACGCAGAATTTTTAGCGGCGGTACTGTAGGTAAATACCAAAGCGCCGGTAATGCAAAAAACACCAGGCACATTAAGCCACTGGAAAAACTTAATGCATAAGGATAAATGCCCGCCGGCCCAAGGCGAATTTGATAGGCTTCCTGCAAGCTCACAGCAATGATTTGCTGTAAAAAATTCCCCAGCACTAACCCCAACAGCGAAGCAATTGCACCGAGTAAAAATAATTGCGAAAAGTACAAGCTGCGAATTCGCGTTGCGCTCGCCCCCAGGCTTTTCATTAACGCCACCTGATCGATATGCCGACTGGAAAATTGCCGCGCCGCTGTGGCAATCGCAACGCCGGATAACAACACTGCAATCACTGCTGACAATAATAAAAATTGTTTGCTGGTTTTCAGTGTACGCCCAACCCGCTCTTGCGCGGAATTAATATCAATTAACCGCTGATGCGGGGTTAATCGCGGTTTTAGTTGATCGATAAACTCTTTTAACGCTTGTACATTATCGCTGGCAACTAACCATTGGTAATCCACACGACTACCCGGTTGCACCACCTGGGTTCTTGGCAAGTCAGCAATATTCATAATCAGGCGTGCGCCCGTCATACTAAACGGGCTGGCGCTATCTGGCTCACGGATTAATACATTGGTAACCGTTAATTCAAACTCGCCAACAGCAACTTTATCGCCCAATTTAATTTTTAATAATGGCAACAGGCGTGAATCCACCCATGCCTCGCCGGAAGCAGGAATAGCACTGGCAATGTCAATATCGCTGGCATTAATCGCAAAAGGAACACGGCTAATTTCAAACTTACCGCGCAAGGGGTAACCAATATCCACCGCTTTTACTGACGCCAGGTGCATTTCATCGCCGGCAAATACCATGGAAGAAAATAGCACTGACTGCGTTTGCCGAATATCAGCTGCCTCTGCTGTTTTAGGCCAGTCACTGTTATGTGGCTGCGAACCACGCACAATGTAATCGGCCCCCAGCACACTATTGCTTTCGCTAATCAATGTAGATTCGAGGCGATCCGTAAAAATAGCAATGCCGCTGAGTACTGACACCGCTAAAATCAAAGAAAGCCCCAACAGTTTTAATTCACCACTACGCCAGTTGCGTTTGAGTAATTGAATCGCCAGCATGGATTACTCCCTGCGCGATACTATCGCGCCCGCTGCAATTTCAATACGGCGCTGGCAACGTTGGGCCAAGCGCTCTTCATGGGTAATTAAAATCAGGGTGGTACCCTGCGCGCGATTTAAGTCAAAGAGTAGGTCGATAATACGTGCACCGGTCGCCGAATCCAGATTACCCGTCGGCTCATCGGCAAATAAAATGCGCGGTTCACTGGCAAATGCTCGTGCAATGGCAACACGCTGTTGCTCACCACCCGACAGTTGTTGCGGATAATGATGTACACGTGCATCCAAACCAACACGCTGCAAAAACTCCCGCGCTTTTAACTGCGCTGATTTGTCACCGCGCAACTCCAGCGGCAACATCACATTTTCCAAGGCTGTCAAACCGGGTAATAACTGGAAAGATTGAAAAATAAATCCAACATTCTGTGCACGAACCGCTGCACGCCCCTCTTCATCCAATTGCGATAAATTAGTTCCATTTAAAATAACTTCACCGCTGGAGGGAACATCCAGCCCTGCCAGAATTCCAAGCAAGGTGGACTTACCGGAACCGGATGCGCCGGTAATAGCCAAAGATTCGCCAGCGTTTACCGATAATGAAATCGGCTGCAGGATCAACAGTTCACCTTCCTGGGTTGGAACATGTTTTGTCACTGCATTGGCTTCAACCATAGTGGTTAAGCGGGTGGCATTTTCGAGGGATGCTTGACTGGAAAGCACAGACATAATTGATTAACCTGTAGCACTTTGATTAAGCCCATTCTATTGGCTGAGGAAGCTGTTAACCATGCAAAAAATGCACATTTACCTGTTTTTACTCCTGACGTTTGTCACCAATCTTGCGTTGGCACAATCATCCACCACCAAGCTGCTAGTGATGGGTGATAGCTTGAGTGCGGGCTACGGCATTGATATCCAACAAGGCTGGGTTAACTTGCTCGAAAAAGAATTAAATAAAACTCACAAGGTACAAATTATTAATGCCAGTGTTAGCGGTGAAACCAGTTCCGGCGGAAAAGCCCGCTTACCTGCATTACTCTCAGAACACAAACCCGATGTGGTTATTTTGGAATTAGGCGGCAATGACGGCTTAAGGGGGCAGCCACTGAAGTTATTGGAAAATAATTTGCAAACCATGATTGATGCCAGCAAAACATCCGGTGCTAAAGTGATACTGGCTGGCATGCAAATTCCACCCAATTATGGTCCACGTTATAGCACACAATTTAAAATACTTTTTGCAACACTGGCCGAAAAAAATCAGGCGGGATTAATTCCATTTTTACTGGAAGGTATTGGTGGAAACGCAGAATTGATGCAGCGCGATGGTATTCACCCCACAGCAGCGGCACAACCAATTATTGTGAATAATGTATTACCGGAAATTACGAAAACGCTAACGCAGTAGTATCTGCTCACTCAGTCAGCCGCCGCTTACAGCGGCTCTAGATAATCCACCAATAATTGAAGATTGGTGTTGCCACGAAATTCATTGATATCAAGCTTATACGCAAGACGCACACGCTGAATTTGTGGATTTGGCCAAATACTGGTATCGACATTAAACGCAATAGCATCAACCAACTGCTGACCCTGCGCATCCACGGCCAGTGTCATTTTCAAATGCTTCTCACCAACTTTACGTTGCTGTAGTAAATAGAATTCACCATCAAATACCGGCTCGGGGAAATGTTGCCCCCAAGGGCCAGCATCACGCAATTGTGCAGCAACAGAAAGAGACAAATCCTGCGCAGACAACTCACCATCACTCATCACTACAGCTTGCAAATCAGCTTCTGTTAGCTGGCGGCGCACCTCATCATCAAACGCCTGCGCAAAGGCTGCAAAATTTGTGCGCGACAAACTCATTCCCGCCGCCATGGCGTGTCCACCAAACTTTTGCAGCAACTGTGGATGGCGCGCTGCAATTGCATCCAATGCATCGCGAATATGCAAACCGGGAACGGAGCGTGCAGAACCCTTTATTTCACCATCGCCAACATCTGCAAATACAATCGTTGGGCGATGATATTTATCTTTAATACGCGAGGCGAGAATTCCAATCACTCCCTGATGCCAGGTTTCATCAAATAAGCACACACCCCAGGGTAAATCAGTGGCATCCGCCTGCAAGGTCTTTTGCAGCATGCTCATGGCTTCCTGTTGCATGCCGGTTTCTATGGCTTTGCGATCACGATTTAACTCATCCATTTGCGCGGCCATTTCACGCGCAAGATTTTCGCTTTCACACAACAAACATTGAATACCGAGCGACATATCATCCAATCGCCCTGCCGCATTCAGGCGCGGCCCCAAAGCAAAACCAAAATCGCTCGCCACTAATTTATGGGCTTGTTTTCCGGCAACTTCCAGCATGGCCTTAATACCGGGGCGACAGCGACCTGCGCGAATTCGCTCCAAACCCTGCGCCACCAGAATGCGATTATTGTGATCCAGCGGTACCACATCGGCCACGGTTCCCAACGCAACCAAATCAAGAAAACTCGCCATGTTAGGTTCGGCAATTTCATTCTCTTCAAACCAACCGATTTGCCGCAACTCAGCCCGCAATGCGTTCATCACATAAAAAATAACCCCAACTCCGGCAAGATTTTTACTCGGAAATTCACAACCCAGCTGATTGGGATTCACAATCGCATCGGCATCCGGCAATTCCGCTCCCGGCAAATGGTGATCAGTAACGATAACGGCAATGCCCAATTCGCGCGCGGCCCTTACCCCCTCAATACTGGAAATACCATTATCTACCGTAATAATAATGTCCGGCTGCATGGCCGCCGCTACCGCTACAATTTCCGGTGTTAATCCGTAACCATATTCAAAGCGATTGGGCACCAGGAAATCCACATTGGATAGCCCCATCGCTCGTAAGGCTAAAACGGCGAGTGCACTGCTAGTCGCGCCGTCTGCATCAAAATCACCCACAATGACTATTTTTGCCTGGGCGACCACAGCATCTGCCAACAAACTCACCGCTTCTGGCATGCCTTTAAAATTTGGTTTTAAGAGATTTACCAATTGATATTGCAACTCGCGCCCATGTTGCACACCGCGCGCCGAATAAATTCGCTGCAGCAACGGATGCAAAGGCTGATCGAATTGAGCGAGTGGCGTTAATTCACGGCGGCGAATAGTTTTTTGCATAGTTGTTTATGACTTTAAAGTTGTACCTCTCTTTTTGAAAGAGGAGGTCGGGATAGATTCTAATCTCCCCTAACCCCTCTTTTTC
>JAGKXA010000470.1 GCA_021151615.1 Cellvibrionaceae bacterium
TTGGATTGTACAATCCAAAAAAAGCACCAAATCAGTGCAAAAAATCCTGCCGTTTATTTTCGTGTCTATCGCGCTAATTTAACTTGAACTTTTCATGCATTCTACCAGTGTATGAATTTTTGACCATATGCGGTAATCATGCAATTTTCCAAAACGAATCACGCCATCCCACCGGTGATAGTGGCGTTATGGGTGGGTGGAAAATGGTATGGAAACGTTAAAGGCTGGAGGAATTGCGGATGAGCGGCTTGTCGTGTGAGCTTAATTGGGCGAATGGATCGTTCACCGGAAGGTAAAGCATGGCGGATCGTATATCCTTCCAGCCAACGTAATTCATGAGGGTTTTTAAATCCCATCCGTTGGCTGTTGCCCAACTGGCAAAACCACGGCGTAAGGAATGGCTGCTGTAACTTTCAGGGGATGGTATGTCGGCTCGCGCGAATAAATCTCGCAACAATGGAATAAAACTCAAGGGATGCAAGCCTTGATCGCTAATGTGACCCCAACGGGTGATTCCTCTGAATACTGGTCCGTTGGTTAATAAGGATAAATCGATCCAGGCTCGATAAGCATCTACAGGACATAAACGTGCCAGCGCGGGTGCTTTATACGTTTCTCCCTGGTAGCTGGTTTTGTTGAATGGCAGGAATAAACTCATTCCCTCACCAGGTACGAGCTGCACATGTTGGATTTCAATCCGGCTCAATTCATCACTGCGAAAACCTCGCCAGAATCCCAACAACACCAGCGCTCTATCGCGAACGTGCTTCAGCTGGGCTTGCTTATTTCCCTGTGCTCTGGCGGTTTCGATTTGTTGTGACAGCCAGGCGTCCAACTGCTCAAGCTGAACCAGTTGAAATGGTTTAGCCTGTTTTTCCTGGGCGGGATGCAGCACTGAAATACCGCGAAGCACTTTCTTTACCAAGGGTGATTTGGTGGGGTCAGGCATTCCTTGATCAATATGCCATCGGCTTAGCGCAGCAAGTCGCTGACTTAATGTGTTCAATGCAAGTGTTGAGGCATAATGAGCGAGATAGCGAGCAACATTGTCAGAAGTCGCTGGAAGGAATCCACCCCATTCAACCTCAAAGTGTTCGATAGCAGAACGATAACTGCGCCGAGTGTTATCGCGCGTGGCAGCATTTACATAACGGTCAACATCACTCATGCGGGTGTCTCATGATTTTGCCAACCGTCGCGGGATTAGCGGGGTTTGCGGTCCGTTACAATATTTACATGCTATGAGTGTAGCCACATTTCCTGCCTACATCGCCTAGACATGTTGGTGCATATTAATTGAAATCCACAACACAATAATGCTGTGAGTTCTTCCATTAAGCCATCTGCTTTTTTAGATGGGGATTCATTGAAGAATATTGCCACGATTGCCCCCTGTATGATGATTATCT
>JAGKXA010000023.1 GCA_021151615.1 Cellvibrionaceae bacterium
CCACTCTTACTCACAAGGTAACTGTGGTTTTTGTGACGCTGCGGACCGGTAGTTCAGTCGGTTAGAATGCCGGCCTGTCACGCCGGAGGTCGCGGGTTCGAGCCCCGTCCGGTCCGCCACTTTTAGAAATGAAAAAAGCCCCGCATTCGGGGCTTTTTTATACCTGCAGTTTTTCTCTACCCATTAAATTACATTTTTTTGGCCGCATCCTCAGGGTGAGATGCAATATCGGCCTTTATATGTTTGTATGCGTAAATCCCAACATAAGTAATCATTACGCAAGTAAGAGCAACAATTACCAACCCCAATACCACCACAGAATCCAGATACATAGCTACCTCCGCATTTACCTTCAATAATTTCAGTGTACGCGGCAATAAAAAAAGGGATTTGATATGTATCAAACCCCTTCATTTGAATAACCAGGATCAATTAGCGGGTACTACTTAAGGCTTTCGTAGATTGGCTTAATTGTTTCATTCCAGTTTTTTTCGTTCACAATACCAATATGCTTATAGCGAATAACACCCTGCTTATCGATCACGTAGGTTTCCGGATATCCAAATACACCCAGATTTAACGCTAAACGCCCGTCATCATCCAACACAGAAAACACATAGGGATTATGTAACTCAGCTAACCAACGCTGTGCGTCCTCAGCATTATCTTTGTAATTGATGCCATAGATAGGAACCCCTTGCGCTTTAAGAACATTGAGGTACGGATGTTCTTGCTTGCATGGAAGGCACCAGGTTGCCCAAACATTTATCAATCCGGCTTTGCCCCGCACCATCTCCTGGTTTGCTTTTGATAAGCCAGATGGATTTTCCTCCGCAGGCACCACCGCTAATTCAAAATTGGGCACCGGCTTGTCCAGCAACGCAGAAGGCATCTCATTGGGATCCAATGAGAGCCCCCGCCAAAACAACACAACCAATACCGCAAAAATTGCCAGGGGAATAAATAATAAAAGACGCTGCTTATTCATTGATTAATTTTCCTGTAGGCACTTCTGCCGAAGCTGGCTGCTCCACCTTAATCGCTTTACGATAGCGCTTATCCGCAACAGCTAGCACAGCACCAAATGCCATCATTAGTGCACCCAGCCAAATCCAACGTACAAATGGCTTTAGATGCACACGCATAGCCCAGGCTGTCTCAGTCAACGGTTCACCCATAGCAACGTAAAGATCGCGGAATAAGCCCACATCCAAAGCAACTTCTGTCATGGTATTTCCGGATGCGAGGTAACGACGCTTCTGTGGTTTCATTTCACGCAGGAATTCTCCATCTTGCATGACGGTAATCAGCGCCTGCTCGGCTTGATAGTTTGGGCCGTCAATGTGTTCCAACTTTTCCAGCACAAATTCATAATCAATAACCTCGACGTGCTGCCCTACTTCCATTCGAATATCGCGTTGCTCGGTATAGATACTGGTGAGCCCAACACCAACAGTAGTCACAGCAATACCGGCATGGGCAATCACCATGGCGTAATAACTCAAGCTAAGTTTTTTCAGTCCTGCAAAAATTGATTCCGCGTTGCGCAAGCGATACAAGAGATCGGCAATCAACGCAATAAAAACCCAACTGGCGATAAATACCGTTAGGGCCGCGAGGATTTCATACTTCTCACGATAGAAAAACGGAAATGCCAAACCAATTGCCAAACTGATTACCCATGGCTTCCATAAAATTTGCAGTAGTTGCTTGCCTGATGTGCGCTTCCAGTTAGAAACAGGACCAAACGCCATCAACAGACACAGCAATCCCATCAACGGCAGGAAAAACAAATTAAAGTAAGGGGGGCCTACCGATATTTTGCCCAAATCCAACGCATCGGCAATGAGCGGATACAAAGTACCCAGCAGCACCATAATCATAATAATGGTGAGCAAAATATTGTTACCCAGTAATAAGGTCTCACGGGAAAGCCAGTCGAACCCGGTTGATCCTTTCACCACCGGAGCACGCAAGGCATACAGGGTTAATGATGCCCCCACTACAACCAGCAAAAAGCCCAATACGAAAACACCACGCTCAGGATCGTTGGCAAAAGCGTGCACCGACGTTAAAACACCCGAGCGCACCAGGAAGGTTCCCAACAAGCTCAAAGAAAACGTAAAAATAGCCAACAAAATTGTCCAGCTTTTAAAAAGACTACGCTTTTCAGTGACTGCCAGGGAGTGAATTAACGCGGTACCGATTAACCAGGGCAAGAAGGATGCATTTTCTACCGGATCCCAAAACCACCAGCCGCCCCAACCCAATTCGTAGTAAGCCCACCAACTGCCCAACGCGATACCAACGGATAAAAATCCCCAAGCCATTGTTGCCCAGGGGCGAGACCAACGCGCCCAGGCACTATCCAAACGGCCAGTTAATAAAGCCGCGATAGCAAATGCGAAACTCACACTAAAACCAACATAACCCATATAAAGTACGGGCGGATGGATAATCAAACCAATATCTTGTAACAACGGATTCAAATCACCACCATCTTGCGGTGGAATTGGCAGTATGCGATCAAAGGGATTGGACGTTAATAAAATAAACAGCAAGAAACCAACCGCGACAAATCCGAGAATTGATAGCACACGCGCCTGCATATCCAACGGCAGCGATTTACTGAAAATAGCTACCGCAAAGGTCCAGCCGGACAACATCAAAATCCAGAGAAGCAATGAGCCTTCATGCCCACCCCAGACCGCACTGATTTTGTAATACACCGGCAGCAGTGAATTGGAGTTGGACGCAACATATTTCACCGAAAAGTCATCATGGATAAACGAATAAACCAAGCAGCAAAAAGAAAAGGCAACAAAAATAAAGAAGCCGGTTGCCAGTGAGCGTGCAGATTGCATTAGCAGCGTGCTGCCAAGATAAGTACCGCTCAGCGGCAGTACAAATAGCGCAACACTCAAACATAAGGAAAGAATTAATGAAAACTGGCCGAGCTCTGGAGCCAGCTGGATTAAATCAAGCGCCATACTTCAATCCCTCACAGGTTTTTTGATGCTCGCCCTTATCCTTCATGGCATCGGCAACTTCAGGCGGAGTGTAGTTTTCATCGTGCTTGGCAAGCACTTCACTGGCATTGATCTCGCCAGTTTCAGTCACCACACCATTAATGACTGCGGCCTCACCTTCAGCAAACAAATCAGGCAAAATCCCATTGAAATTCACCTTTACATCGGCGATGCCATCAGTGATCAGGAAGCGGATTTCCAATGAAGTATCGGAGCGTTGAACACTGCCAGGTTTGACACAACCTCCCGCGCGGATGCGCGTATTGTGAGGAACATCACCCGCCGCAATTTTACTGGGTGGATAAAACAAGTTGATGTTTTCGCGTAGCGCATAAGCCATTAGGCCCACGGCAATACTGGAAAACACCACAATAAAAACAACAATCATTAAACGCTGCTTACGAACCGGATGCATGGTTTGGGTCTCTATAAAATGAAATAATTAATCAACATCCTGACCATCGGGATTAACCCGGGCTAACTTCTGCAACTTTTGTTGCTGTTTGATAAATGTTTTTTTTTGCAGCACCGGACTGAGCAATAAAAAAATCAGCGCAGCAAAGGTAATACCATAGGCAGCCCACACAAACGGGCCATGGCCATTCATGGCAATAAAGTCAGCAAAGGTTTCAAATTGAAATTTCATCGTTAATGCCTTTTTACTTGTTATTCGCAATCAAATCATTAACCCATTGGGTACGGCTTTCACGGCGCAAAATTTCCACGCGGGTATACAACAACAACACCAACGCATAGAAGCAGTAAAATCCAATCACCATGATTAACAATGGGTACAGCATGGAGGGATCAATGCTGGATTTGCTGGTGAACTTGATAGTGGCAGGCTGATGCAGTGTGTTCCACCAATCGACCGACTTATAAATGATCGGGATATTTACCATGCCCACCAATGCCAATACCGCGCTGGATTTATCGGCGGTATCGCGATGCTGATAAGCCTGTTGCAACGCAATCATACCCAGGTAGAGAAAAAACAAGATTAACATGGAGGTAATACGTGCATCCCATTCCCACCAGGTGCCCCAGGTTGGCTTCCCCCAAATAGATCCGGTTACCAGAGAAATAAAAGTAAGAATTGCACCTATAGGAGCGGCAGATTTCATCACCATAAAGGGCAATTTCATTTTCCAGATAAGTCCAACTGCACCGGAAATCGCCATGATGTAATACCCCGCCAGCGCAAGAAATGCCGCGGGAACGTGGATATAAATAATGCGGTAGCTATTGCCTTGTTTGTAATCGGCCGGTGCAAACGCCAAGCCCCACACCGCGCCAGTAACAACTAACGCCATACTGATTGCAGTAAGCCAGGGAAGCCAGGGGGTTGTTTTTTCATAGAACCAGCGGGGAGAACCCAAACGGTGAAACCACTGCCATGCCATAGTTGCCTACCTTCAAATGTGTCGTTTGTCGTTATTATGTTTTAACCATTACTGCTGATTTTAAGCGCACCCAGTGCTGCAATCGGCGCAAGCACAATGGCCAGTGCCAGAAACGCGCCCAACACTGCCAGTTGCATGCCAATTGCCCCACCCTGAATAGCGCTTTGCACCGCGCTCGCCCCGAAAATTAATACCGGGATATAGAGCGGCATCACAATCAGTGAGAGCAATAACCCTCCCTTGCGCAAGGATACCGTAAGTGCAGCCCCTACGGCGCCGATTAAACTCATGGACGCCGTTCCAAGTGCAAGAGAAATCAGCAGAGGCAAAAACCCATCGCCCGGCAAATGCAACATCAAACCCAGAACTGGCGCCATTAGGGTCACCGGCAGGCCAGATACCAGCCAATGCACCAGGATCTTGGCCATCACTGTGAAGTAGAGTGATTGCGGGCTGATCAACATCTGCTCGAGCGAGCCATCTTCAAAATCGCTGCGAAACAAACCATCCAGGGATAACAGGGTCGCTAACAGCGCCATCACCCATACAATCCCCGGTGCTAACAGCACTAACACCGACTTTTCCGGACTGACGCCTAACGGAATCAAGGTCACCGCAATTAAGAAAAACACCAGTGGATTGGTCAACTCAGCCTTATGGCGCGCAGCGACCAATACATCGCGACGAATGCTAGCCAAAAAGCCACTCAATACCGAGGTACCAGCCGATTTATCAACCATTGCCCACCTCAGCTCCGGCCGGTGCGCCACTCTGACCATTTAATTCTGTTTTGGTTTGATGTACTGCGGAACTTTTTGCAACTCCCGGGCGATAATCCTGCAAATTCACCAAGCGCAATTGCGGCAAGGTTAAATCCTGATGGGAAGTCAGTATCACAACCCCGCCCTGCGCCGACTGCCGGGCAATCAAGGCCTCCAATTGGCTAACACCTAATTTATCAATAGCGGTGAAGGGCTCATCGAGAATCCAGACGCGCGCTTCTGTTAGATGCAATCGTGCCAGGGCCACACGCCGCAATTGCCCCGCCGAAAGCTGGTAGCAAGGCGTATCCTCATAACCATACAGACCCACTGCTGCCAGGGCTTCGTCGATAGTAATGCGCGCGCCCGTTTGGGCGAGGTACCATGCGAGGTTCTCAGAAGGAGTGAGGGATTTCTTAATACCGGGTAAATGCCCAAGATAAAGGCGATCGCGGGAAAAATCCCAACTGGCATCAGGCAGGGTTTGGCCTGCGTAGAGGATCTGCCCTTGGTAATCCCCACTAATTCCCGCCAGGGCGCGCAGCAAGGTAGTTTTACCGGCGCCATTGGGGCCGCCAATCTGCACCACATCACCGGCGCCCAGTTGTAAATTCAAGCCTGAAAATAACAGCCGCTCATCCCGTTCGCAGCCGAGATCACGCAATTCAAGCAAGGGAATATGGAGGGAACTCATAGTTATTATGGGCCTAGGGATACTGAACAACTTCAGGCCTGCAAACCTGAATACAGAAATAACTCCGGCAGCCGCTATACTCATTACCGGATTACAATCAGGGGTTACCGAATTAAAACCAGAAGACTAATCGCACGACTGCATTGTGTGAGCGCGATTATAACGACCAAATTGCCGGCAACGCATCCCCATTTACGATTTTCATCACACTACCACGATTTAACTGAGTTTTGAGAGCGCGACTTATGGACTTGGGTTCCATCAATGAAAAGCTGCTGAGCAATATCCAGCGAACACAGATTGAACAAGTTGCCCTGATTAGCAAAACCCTGGGGTTAAAGATTGGCAGCCAATTTTTGGCGCAAGTGCAACAAATCACACAAGCCACGCCCGCTGAACGCGCCGGGATTATTAAAGCAATTGATGCAACCCTTGCCCAACTCAACAAGAGTTCTTCAGCACCTGCAACACAAGCTTTAATCAGCCAATTAACTGAACAAAAAAAACTATTGCAAGAACCAGCCATAAAACTTGCCAGCTTAAATGTGACACCACAACTACTGGCAGCAACACCAACTGCAACAAGCAGTAATACTGTTTTACAGAATTTACTCACTTACACCAATCTGCCACTGCAAACCGGTCAAACCCTGCTGCTACAGATTACGGAAGGTTCGCGCCTGCAACTATTGCAACCATTGACTCAGGCACAAGTAGAAACGCTGGTTCGTGTATTACAAACACAAGCCACTCAGTTATCGCTCCCTGCACATACAGGGAATACCAACAACCAAGCCAACTTCACCAACTTGAGTTTACCTCTTACAAAAGACCTAATTGCGCAAATTGCCAAGCTGGATGTAAGTAAATTACTGACTCAAAACACTGCAAGCGGACAAAAAGCCGCAACCAAAGAACAAGCCCGCCTCGCCGTTACCGAAAGCTTACGCGCGCTCTTGCCGCAAAAAGATTCCGGACAGGATTTGGTTGCCAACCTGCCGAAAATCGCGCAATTCATTCAACAACTACCCGTTGTACAACGCAAGGAATGGCTCCCCAACCAGATACAGGATGCTCTTAAAACACTTGCCAACCATATTCGCCTCAGTGATGAGCTACAGAATCCTAAACTGCTGGCGGCAGCGTTAAATAACAATGGTCAAGGTTTTGAAAACAAACTCGCACAATTATTATCAAGCTCATCAGCGTCTTCGCAAACATCAACAACAGTTACATCAACTTCAGCAAACAAGAGTACAGCCACAGCTACCACTACCTCCAAAAGCGCTGCAACCGCTGTTAATAACCCCCTCAATCCAACTAACGCATTATTAACCGCAAGCAGTGTGACACCGGCAAAACTATTGAACAACACCAATAGCAGTTCACCTGGTATCGATAAAATAATCGCGCAAGACCTGAAAGGCAGCTTGTTGTCACTATTACATCAACTGGATACCGAGCTAACCAGCACAGGAGCATCACCACCAAGTCCAACAGACCCAACCAAAAATAATCTGCTCAATGCCCTGCCCCAATTTCTTGGCTTGTTAATGAATAAGCAGCAAGGCGAACTCAACCAAAAGCAGCTGCGCACCCAACTGATGCTACTGATGCATCAATACACACTTGGAAGCATCGCCAAAATTCAATTGCAGCAAATACACACGGTTAACCAGCAACTCAGTCAAGCGGATGTCGCCCAACCCAATCAGTCCTGGCAATTTGAATTACCGGTGCGCCATGGGCAAGATGTGCATCCATTACAAGTCCACATAGAACAACAATGGATAGAAGAACAACAGGACCCAGAGCAAACCACTGCCGTTCGTGTTCGCCAATGGAATGTGATGCTCAATTTCGATTTGCCTATGGTAGGAAAATTTTATGCGCAGCTAGGCTTGCTCGGTGACAATCTCAGCGCTAAATTTTGGGCGGAATATGAGGATACTCTGGCCGAAGCCAGGGAAAAAATGAATGAGCTTACCCAACATCTGGAACAACAAGGTATTAAAGTTACCCATATGCAATGTGTTCCGGGTCTGCCACCAAAACCTAAAATGTTGCTTGGTTATTCCCTGGTAGATGTGAAAACCTGAGGCCTCTATGACTAGCCAGTATTCAACCAATCAATTACAAAAAGCCGTTGCACTTTATTACGACGGCAAGAATGCGCCCCATGTCAGTGCAAAAGGTACAGGTCAAGTGGCGGAGCAAATCATGGCTATTGCGCGCGAACATGACGTCCCCTTGTGCGATAACCCCGGCCTGGTAGATCTGCTGGTTACGTTGGAACTGGGCGATGAAATACCTGAAAACCTTTACATTGCAGTTGCCTACATCATTGCTTTTGCTTATCAGTTAGAAGGAAAAACACCGGAAAGCGATAGCGCGCAGCGTGGCTTTCGTTAATCCACCCACAGAAAATTACAAAAAACACACGATACGCTCAGTTTTCACCCTTCACAGACCCAGCTATTAGTGAGATTATGGCGTCACTATTTTGACGACTCACCCAAATAACAATGTCTTATTTTATTTCTGCTGCAGAACTGCAAAACCAACTGGGCAAAGTGGTGATTTTTGATTGCCGCTTTAATTTGGGCAATAAATCCCAAGGCTATGAACAATATCGTAGCGGCCATATTCCCGGAGCCTATTATCTGGATTTGGAAAAAGATTTATCCTCACCGATAACACAACACGGTGGTCGCCA
Source organism: Cellvibrionaceae bacterium (assembly GCA_021151615.1). Taxonomy (GTDB): domain Bacteria; phylum Pseudomonadota; class Gammaproteobacteria; order Pseudomonadales; family Cellvibrionaceae; genus Cellvibrio. The sequence continues at coordinate 8,604 of JAGKXA010000023.1, forward strand.
CCCATTGCCCGATGCTGAAGTTTTTGCAAAAAAAATGCGTGCCTGTGGCGTAAACCAGCAAACACTCGTTGTTGTTTATGATGATTCACGCATGGCTTATGCAGCACGCGCCTGGTGGTTATTGCGTTATTTTGGCCATACAAAAATCGTTATTTTAGATGGCGGATTCAGTGCCTGGATAAAAGCAGGAAATCAATTGGACAGACGCGAACCCGCATTAAAAAGCGGAAATTTCAAAGCAAATATCCAAGCAGACCAGATCCTCAATCGCGAAGATATTTTGAAAGATGGTGGAAAACTATTATTAATTGATTCGCGTGAGGCCAAACGCTATCGCGGTGAAGAGGAACCCATAGACCCGGTTGCCGGCCATATACCCGGTGCGGTGAATTATTTCTGGCAAGACGCCACTAATGAGCAGGGCTTTATTAAACCCATCGATGAGCAACAAGCACGCTGGAAAAATTTGCCGCACCAAAAAGAATTTCTGGTTTACTGCGGTTCCGGCGTAACTGCCTGCGTAAATTTGTTGTCACTGGAACTGAGCGGCATAGACGCAAAACTCTACCCAGGCAGTTGGAGTGATTGGTGCTCTTATCCACAACCATGATTTGGTTTTAAACACCACAAAACAACAACGGGCACTTATGTGCCCGTTGTTGTTTTTCAGTTCAAATATTCGTATTCAATTCGCACATCTACCGGAGCGCCCTCGTCATCATCCAGATTTGAGCGACCATGGAACCGCATTAAATATTTTCCATTGGGGTCATACGCCAGATTAATTGGGTCTGCAAACAGCGATAAAAATTTTTTAGCTGGAGAAATACGGAAGTAAATCCAATCACGGCCATAGTCTTTATCATAAACAGGCGACTCGGCGGGCTTAATCTGTTTCGCTTCCAATTGAACACTGCTCAGGCGATTAGGCAACGCAAAATCAAATTTCAGCCGCTTTCCTGCTACCAATTGATCCCAATTTAGCTGGATGTAGGAATCGAAGCCCGCATCAATTACCATTTTGGCATTATCCATGATGGTTTTTTGGTTTTGCGAACCATCTATGCCATGGGTTAAAACCAGCCGAGCCCCCTCAAACCTGGCTGAGATAACTTCATTGTCACGAGTATCTTCGAAGTTAAAACTGGGCTGAAAAGGTTCTCCTTGATAGACCAGGGTTTTGGATGCAAAGGCTTTTCCCTCCGGTGAGACGTAATCAACCCTCACCGATTTATTTTCATCCAGCGCAGTGTATAACTCTCGATATAACAACTGATTATTTTCCAAACTGTAAGCACTGCCTGCAACAACGTAATTATCCTGTGCCAGACCCTGCTGGGCATTTGAGCCGCCGGCCCAAATAACCAGCAACAATGCGCCCATACCTGTATAAGCCAGTCTATTTCCAAAGCAATTTACGCTGAACATAAGGCTCAATCCTCATACAGATCCAATGATGCAAAGGTAATATCAATAACCACAAAGCCAACATTATAGGAAGAACCACTATTAATGGGCTAGACCATTGTGCTGCCGAAAGCTGAACACCCGCCCAATAGCTCAATGACCCTGATACAGCACCTGCTATAGCAGACAGCCATGGACGGGAATATATCCAATGCAGGGAATGATTAAGTGTAATTGCAAAGAGAGACCACAAACAAAGGAGCCAAAACGGAGGGAAATAGGGATCACCAGCAAACTGTATAAGGTGCAGATGTATTAACAGCAAATCGTGTAATACGCCGATGATCAACAGAATCAATAATGAAATAAAATCCCTCAGGCGAAAACCAGTGTACCGGAAGTGCAATAGCAGGATAATCCCGGTATATATCCCCCCCCAGAAATTACCCGCCAATACACATACAAACCACCCGATTTGAAATGCCGCAGCATTGGCCAAGGTAAATGCCAATGCCTTGCGCATTATTGAAAGAACCCACTACGATAGCCGGATTTAGCAAACACAATTTGGCAGGTACCTATACTGCGCTCCATAAAACCGCCCTCGCAGTAACATAGGTAGAATTCCCACATACGAATAAATCGCTCATCAAATCCCTGCGCTTTTACCTGTTCGATATTCGCACTAAAGGCCTCACGCCAATGCTTCAAGGTTTGCGCATAGTGCTCACCAATATCTTCAACCTGAATAATATTCATAGTGGTGTTGCGCTTGACGGCATCGGCTATTACCGCAACAGACGGCAAGCTGCCGCCAGGAAAAATATACCGCTGAATAAAATCCACCGTTTGCCTGGCTTGGTCATAGCGCTGATCAGCAATGGTGATTGCCTGAATAAGCATCAGCCCATCTGGCACCAACAACCGGGAGCAAATCGAAAAATATTGATCATAATGTTCATGCCCAACGGCCTCTATCATTTCGATGGAAACCAATTTTGAAAACTGGCCATTCAAATCGCGATAATCATCAAATAGCACAGTAATTTTATCTTCAAGGCCTAGCGCTTTAATACGTGCGATTGCGAAATCATGCTGCTCTCTGGAAATCGTGGTGGTTGTCACTTTGCAACCATAGTGACTCGCCGCATAAATTGCCAAACCACCCCAACCAGTACCTATTTCCAACAGGTGATCCTGTTCACTCAATTGCAACTTTTCGCACACGCGCTGCAATTTATATTCAGCTGCCTCAGCCAACGAAGCTTCCGGATAGGGATATATCGCGGCGGAATACATCATGCTCTTATCAAGAAACAACTTAAAAAAATCATTCCCCAGATCATAATGAGCAGAAATATTATTGCGTGAACCTTCACGGGTATTACGATTAAACCAGTGAAACAATTTCAGAATCCATTTCCCCAGTCGCGATTGCTGTGAATCCATAGCATCCAATGCATCCAGATTACGCACAAACAGACGAGTCACTGCCGTAAGGTTTGGAGTAGACCAATAACCACTCATATAAGCTTCGCCCGATCCAATAGAACCGGAAAATGCAACCTCGCAATAGAGTTGAGCGTTGTGGACGTAGATATCAGCCACCAGGTCAGTCTGCTCCGCTGATTGGCCAAACTGATAAAGTTCGCCCTGCTCATGAATGCGCAAACAACCCCACTGGAGCCGGGTAAATAATTGCATCAACAGCCGCCGAGCCACTATTTGGCTGCGACTCAAAGATGAAGCCCTATGGCTGGGTATGAGTGCGATGCTGGAAGTCTTCACGGTTTTTTTCCCCCGTTGTTTTTAAATCAATGTGATCATAAACAGGCGCCCGTTTAATCAACAATTTCAGGGCTTGCCAATATATAGCGACAGGAACTTTTACCGCAGCCCATGGCTGCGACCAGAGGATTTTGCCAAGCAGATTTGCTGACCACTCATAACGTTTTAAATTGAGTGTTGCATCCATATGTAATTGTGATGTTATCTGATCAGAATTGGCGGTGTGGTTTTCCATATGCACGAGAATATTTTCCGCCGGACTGGTACTTACCCAGCGATACTGCATGGCAAGAGGATTGAAGGGCGACACATGAAAGGCTTTAGCAAAGGTGCAATCTGTTTTGCCAGATTGGCTATTGCAGTGCACCAGATAAACGTACCGTTGATTCCAGGGAGTATTATTGACTTCCGCCAAGATTAATTCAGGGTGAGATTGATCGCGATTAAACAAATAGTAGAAAGTCACCGGATTAAAGCAAACCCCCAAAATACGCAAGTTAGTCAGCATGCGTACCGCACCATCGGGACAATAGCCCACCAACTCACGGGCTTTTGCGCGTACCGCATCAATCAAAGGAATTTGAGGATTGCCAAAGTAATCACTGCGACGGAAACATCCAACATTTGATTTTTCCAAAGACCAACCGGGTGCGCCAACAAACAACTGATTCAGTTCATCCAGATCAATGTAAAACATTGTCGATGAGTAACTAAACTCGTGACGTTTGGGAAAGAAGCGCCGGTGCTTTAGGATGCCTTTATAAATCGCACTGTGCATAACTCACCGCAGTAAAATTCATTTGCTGTTACCATATTTCACCCAGGGCTGCGGCAACACGAATTGCCGACGCCACACCATCTTCATGAAAACCATTGCGCCAATAGGCCCCACAAAAGTGGGTGTTGCGAACGCCACTTATTTCTTCCCAACGCGCTTGGGCAACTAGCGACTTCAAGGTAAACATGGGATGGCTATAGTTATAGGTTCCATAAATTCTGGCTGGATCGATGACCGAACCTGCATTAACTGATACGCAAAACACCTCATCAGAGATCAGTCGCTGCAAAATGTTCATGTTATAAGTCAACACTGCCTGATTGGAGTTATGAGCTGGCAATAAATAATTCCAGCTGGCCCAGGCAGCCCGTGCGCTTGGCAACAAACTCGTATCTGAATGCAATACCACCTGATTTGGCGCATAAGGAATAGCAGCAAGGATTTCCGCTTCTGCGGTACTAGGGTCAGCCAACAACTCTAACGCCTGATCGCTATGGCAAGCAAAGATGACCTCATCAAAATCCTGTTCGCCAAATTGCGCAGAGACAACGCGTACACCAGTCTGCAAACGCGCAACCCGGGTAATGGGGCAATTGGTAAAAATACTGCCTTTGAATGATTCCGTTAAAGGGCCCAGGTATTTATTTGAACCACCGATGATGGTGTACCACTGCGGTTGCTGAGTTACGGTTAATAAACCATGGTTGTAAAAGAAGCGGATAAAAAACACCAACGGCATTGACGCCGCCATCTCCAGGGATGATGACCAAATAGCAGAGACCATTGGCAAAATGTAAAAATCCCGTAAGCTCTGTGAATAACCTTGCTCATCCAGAAATTCACCTAATGTTTGCTCCTCAGGAATAGTGTTCTGCTCATGGAGGGCAATGCAATCTTTATTAAAACGTAGAATATCTAACAACATGCGCCAATGATCACGTCTGAAAATATTCTTGCGCTGTGCAAACAAGCCACCAAGGGAAGTTCCGGCGTACTCAAATGCGGTGCGCTGACAGGAAACACTAAATCCCATCTCGGTGGGCTGGTAGGCAACCCCCAGGGTATTAAGCAAGCGCATAAAATTGGGATAGGTACGGTCATTAAACACAATAAACCCTGTGTCTATTTCGTGAATGCCCCCTGCTGTGCTCACTCTCTTGGTTGCTGTATGACCACCAATCTCGTTTGCTGCTTCAAATACACTCACTTGATTGCGTTTGGCCAGTAAATACGCACAAACAAGACCACTTATACCGGAACCAATAATCGCAATTTTTTTCCCTGCAACAGCCATAGTTTCGCCTTATTTTTAAGAATTTCGGGAAATTCGTTTTAATAAAATGACTTGCATAACCAGCGGCAGCCAAGACAAAAATTTCATGAGCAACACCAGTGGCCAGGGAAATTGCACCACCCACTTTCGTGCTTGAATGCCCGCCTTGATTTTTTGAGCCGCAGCCTCCGCTGATATCAACCATGGCATAGCAAAATCATTGCGTTCTGTTAACGGCGTTTTTACAAAGCCCGGACGAACAATAGTGATGCTAATATCCTGATTACCCAAATCAACGCGCAAGGAATTCAGTAAGTATTCCAACGCCACCTTTGAGGCACCATAGGCTTGCGAACGCGGCATAGGTAATAAACTCGCCATACTGGAAATCCCCACCAATTGTGGTGAGTGATTCATTGCAGCCGCGCTGCGTAAAAGCGGCATGCAAAATAAAAGGCTATGTACACTCCCCCACCAATTAATATCCATTACTTTGGCAAAGGGCTCGCGCATGAAGTTATCAAGATCCACATATTCGCAAGTGCCCGCATTGAGTATGACGAGATCCAGATAATTTGTAGCAGCCGCCAATAACACCCCTACGCGCAGTGAATCCTGTTCACTGGAAAGATCAGCAGGTAACGCTTTACAGCGATCAGGGAACTCTTCTTCCAGGCGAGACAACGAAGCCACAGAACGAGCAATCAAAAAAACAAAACTACCCTGCTGTAAATACAAACGTGCAAGCTCGTAACCTATGCCGCTGGAGGCACCGGTGATAAGAATTCTGGATGACGCAATTGGATTGGTGTTCAATGAAAAGGCTCCCGCCATATGCGTTAATGGCTCACGACACTAGGCAGCTGCGCAAATAATGCGATGGTCGACTTTCGACTCGCGGACAGATCAACAATGGGGGCAGGATAATTATTCATCGCCGGTGGATTGTGAATCTGTCGATTGGATAAATGCGCAACCTCTGGAACCCACTTACGAATAAACTCACCATTTGGATCAAAGCGTTCGGATTGGCTGACAGGATTAAATATACGGAAGTAAGGTGCCGCATCAGTTCCGGTGGATGCGCTCCACTGCCAACCGCCGTTGTTCGCTGCGAAATCACCATCCACTAATTGCGACATAAAATAGTCTTCACCCAACCGCCAGTCGATCTGGCCATTTTTAGTGAGGAACATGGCAACCACCATGCGAAGGCGATTGTGCATCCAGCCCGTCGCATTTAGCTGGCGCATGGCCGCATCCACAATGGGAATACCGGTTCTGCCCTCACACCAGGCGTTGAAAAAAGTTTTATCCTGGCTCCAGGGAAACGCCTCTGTGTAGGCTTGCATCGCCTTACGTTTACAGACTTGCGGAAAATCTACCACCACATGCTGGTAAAACTCTCGCCAGATCAATTCACTGATCCAGCAATTTGCACCGGCATTTCCCCCCTCCCATTCACCCCGGGTAAATGCCAACACGGCAGCAATTGCTTGCCTGGGCGAGAGTGACCCAACAGCCAGATAAGGTGAGAGCGATGAAGTGCCATCAATTGCAGGGAAGTCGCGCTGCTCCTGGTAGCGGGTGATGGATTTTTCTATGAATAAATCTAACCGCCGATTAGCTTCCGCTTCACCGGCAGGCCATAACGCTGCAAGATCACGCAATTCATGGGAAACAAATAATTGATCGATCTCCTCAATTGACGCGCCCTTCATTTTTGCAGCAGGTTGTGATGCGGGTAATCCATAAGGCTTCAAGCTGATGGGCATTACGGTTTGTAGCCATTTCTTTTTAAATGCCGTAAAAACCTTGTAGGGTTCACCCTGCCCGTTGCGGATCATCCCCGGCGGAACTATGCAGCGATCGTGACAGCGCTTTACCAGAATACCCTGCTCTCTCAGCAGCTGATTGACAGACAAGTCGCGATTGATTTCATTAATTGGATATTCTGCGTTAAAAAATAACTGAGAGGCCTCAACTGACTGAGCCAGGTTGAGCAACGCCGGCGCGATCTCCGCGGGCTGCTGAACGCGAATAACGCACAACGAAATATTTAATTGTTGCAGATCTTTTTGTAGCAATTGCAAATGCCGGCGAACAAAATCCAGGCGCGCGGGTGCAATAGTGTGTGATCGCACATAGGCTTCGCAATGAACATAGACGGCAACTACTCCTTCACCCAATTCCGCCGCTTTGTATAATGCGGGGTTGTCATGCACACGCAAATCATGACGAAACCAGACTAATGCCGTCATTTCGCACCAATCCGTTTCTTTACGCTTCGTATTGCAAACCCCATTAAAGGCAAATGCTCGTACAACATGGATCCTGCATCGTAATAATCGCGGTGATAATAAACCTTATCGTTAAACAAAATATGCGTATTGCCAGTTAATTCCAACATTTTTCCACCGGCCAATTTTTTGTGGCGGTAATGCATAGTCCAGAACAAAATCGCTTCACCGCGATCGAGCATCTCCATGGAGTGATGAAATTCAAAACGGCACTCAAGCAAATCCCCCATCATACCGCTGTAGTAATCCGTCAGATTTTGCAAGCCGTTTAAGGCATGCAAGGGGTCACGAAATTGAATGTCCTCGCTATATACATTGGTGAGGTTGGCCAGCATTTTTTTATCAAAACGCAGATAAAGGTTGCGAATCTTTTGTGGAATGGTGTGAACGAGGGGTGGAGCACTATGGGTCATGATGATGACTTATCCCTTTACCAGTAAGTTGATTGCAGCATGGACGCTCTCCATAGTGGCACAGGGGAAAACTCCATTTTCCTCTTTTAAAACCAGTACAGGATAGACAGTCGCCAGATCCCCCGCCAACACTATAGGCATGGCATTTTTCTCTCGCCATGCTTTCAAGTGTAGCTGTAGCTCAGTAGTATTGATGGATGAAGAACCGGTCAACACGACTATTTTTGCTTGCAGTGCCTCTGCGCAGAGACGAGCTTCGCCCAAATCCATCGAGCCCAGATATTCCGCCTGATATTGGTGGACTAATAAACTGTAACTTAGTGCCAAAGGTAATAAATCAGTTGCATCTGGCGATAGAGAAACTACCAAAATTTTGCTTTGTCCAGCTGCGTGGCGCTGACGATAAATAGCGGCTTGTAAATATTCCTGTAACACACTGGTAAAAAAACTGCGCTTGGCTACCATACCGAATTCATTCGTGTTCAAGCCATCGAGTAACGGTACCAGTAAATAATCTGTAACCATTTCTGCAGGGTAGAGTGCATAGGTATCAGCTAAAACATGCTCAAGTCGCGAGCGATGAAAGGCGTTGATATGAGCATTAATTTGATCAATCAAATTCAGCCAGATGGAATCAATATCACCTGTCCCCTGCTCTTGGGATTTATCCGTTACCGTTAATAGCGCTTTAACCTTACTGATAGCCACACCGCGCCCCAACCAGATTTGTATGTCCTTAACCCGATTGATGTCGGCCAGACTATACAGCCTATGCCCCTTGGCAGTACGTTGGGGAATTAGCAATCCGTAACGTCTTTCCCAAGCGCGCAGGGTGACAGTATTGATCCCGGTTGCGCGTGAAATTTCGCGGATAGGAACTAAATCCGCGTCAGGTGCATCGCTAATTACTGATTCAAAAACAACATTGTCCAGGTTCATAATCAATTTAGATAATGTGGTTACGCAACCCAAGTTGCTCTGGATGAGGTTCCCAAAAGGTTTGGGATTTCAAATAGGGGTTATCCAACTTCAGCAGGTGGTGCTTAAGCAAGGTTAGTGGAACAACTAACGGAACCCTGCCCGCCTTGTAGGAATCAATTAACTGGGACAGCTCCTGCTTGTCACGGGTCGTTAAAATTTCTTTCAAATAACCCCGCAAATGCATCATGGCATTGGTGTTTCCCTTGCGGGTTGCATGATGTTTAAGTGCATCCATGAACAGTTGAAAAAATTCATCGCAACTGGATTGGATGTCACGCACAGAGAGATTGGCGAGGAATCGACCTATCGCAAAGTAGCTGGGGACATGGTGAGCCATCACCTGATATTTGTAGCGAGAATAAAAGTCGATCAGTTTTTTAGCGGTTGGTGCTGGCGCAATGTGGGTTTTAAAATCATGGTAGGCGAAAACACGGGTTAAAAAATTATCGCGCAGCCCGGCATCGTTCAAACGCCCTGCCTCCTCCACGGGCAAAAGCGGCATCAACTCCATAAAACGCTTGGCGTAGGCACCACGACCATCGCGGTCAATCGAGTAACCATTGGGCAGATAGCGCTTTACACCGAAAACACCACAACTGGGTGAGTTCTGGATAAATACGTAGCCACAAATGTCCGGCATTTTCTCAACAGCGGCTTCGGCTTGAGCAACCAATGCATCTGTTACATCCTGCTCCGGGTTTTCGATACCCAACACCCGGGTTTCCCCCCCGCTGATCACAAGGCGTATAGGTTTGCGTGGTATACCTAAACCTATAGCCACTTCCGGGCATACAGGACGAAACTCAACCAGCTCGGCCAGATCCTCCACCAAAAAGCGATTGCGCTTATGGCCACCGTCATACCGTACCTTTTCACCGAGCAGGCACTGGCTAACACCGATTGGAATTTTGCCCATACAAAACCTATACAAATGAGAAGTTTTGTATAGGTATACACTTAAAAATTATACATGACAATATTTTTGTATAACTTTCTACGGCGATGAGATTTACTCGAACAGAGGAAGACACGCTTAAACTTACTTTAAGTTTGCTTTTTAACATACTGATTAAAAAGAAAAAGCCGGGTTGTTATGCCCGGCTTTTAGTAATAAACAGTCACTGCGAAAGATTTAGCGCGTTGGTATTTCAATATCTTCAAACAGTTCATCCAATTCAGCACGAGAATGACGGTTAAAGGCTTCGTTAATAATGTCTTTGGTCAAATGCGGCGCAAACTTCTCAATGAAGTCGTACATAAAGCCACGCAGGAAAGTACCACGACGGAAACCAATCTTGGTCACGCTGGATTCAAATAAATGGCTCGCATCCAAAGCAATCAAATCGGAATCAGCAGTATCGCTATACGCCATGCTGGCAATAATGCCCACTCCCAAACCCAGGCGAACGTAAGTTTTGATAACGTCCGCGTCCGCCGCAGTAAACACAACCTTGGGTGCCAGGCCACGATTGATAAACGCCTCATCCAGTTTAGAGCGGCCAGTAAAGCCAAATACATAGGTAACGATTGGATACTTGGCCACCTCTTCCAGGGTCAGGTTGGCAACCTGCGCCAATGGATGGTTTTTGGGGACCACAATACTGCGATTCCAGCGGTAGCAAGGCATCATGATTAAATCGCTGAACAGCTCCATAGCTTCAGTGGCAATGGCAAAATCCACTGTGCCATCTGCCGCCATTTCAGAAATTTGCATCGGAGTTCCCTGATGCATATGCAGGGAGACCTCAGGATACTGTTTGATAAACGAACCAATCACTGGTGGCAACGCATAACGCGCCTGAGTGTGAGTAGTTGCCAATGTCAGGGTGCCTTTGCGCTCATTGCTGAACTCCTGGGCAACCTGTTTGATACTTTCGACTTTGCGCAGAATCTCACCTGCGGTTTTCAGAATGGCTTCACCCGCCGGTGTAATGCGGGTCAGGTGTTTACCGCTACGGGAAAAAATCTCCACACCCAGCTCATCCTCAAGCAAACGAATCTGCTTACTGATGCCCGGTTGCGATGTATAAAGACTTTGTGCGGTTGCAGAAACATTGAGGTCATGATGCGCGACCTCCCAGATATAACGCAGTTGTTGCAGCTTCATAAGCCCTCCGAATGGCTCACTCACTGGGGCAGTTGCCAGGGGGCAAGCACCGGTAACAAAAACTCCAAGCGCGCCTGGAGTTATAAAAATCAAATTAGGTTATTCATAAAGAGAATAGAACAAAACAGGAGCTTATGCCTAGCAATTATTAATTGTGCTACAGGCCGCTCTTGTTACAACTTTAGACTATATCCCGGAAATTCAAAGTTTTTGACGAAGGAATATGACGAAAATAGTAAAAATCACCCCAAAAAGCCATTAGGTTGGGTATATGCATCACCATTTGGGGAATCAGGATGGTTGATGATTCGCTATACCATGGGGTACGTGTCCTGTAGGTACATGCTCAGCGGCGGATTCGCAATGCATCTTTTGATCATCAAAAAATACATCTGCTCCATAGGCTTTAAGAAAAGTTCCCTTGGACAAACCGCCAAGAAACAAGGATTCATCAATACGAATATTCCACGCGCGCAGCGTGCGAATAACTCGCTCATGAGCAGGTGCAGAGCGAGCCGTTACCAGCGCAGTGCGAATCGGGCAATTCTCTCCAAACTCGGCCTGCAAACCATGTAGCGCGGACAGGAATTGTTTAAACGGGCCGCCACTCAAAGGCTCTTTGGCAGACGCTTTTTCACTTTCCGTAAATGCCGATAAACCCTGGGTTTTATACACGCGCTCGGCCTCGTCGGAAAAAAGCACCGCATCACCGTCAAAGGCGAAGCGCAATTCATCTTCATTTTCAATTTGGCTGTTGGAGGCAATCAAAGTTGCTGCTGCCATCCCATGATCCAACGCTTGCTTAACATCATCCGCTTCGGTTGAGAGAAATAAATGACAACCAAATGCTGAGGCATAACGATAAGGTGACGTACCGCCGCAAAACGCAGCACGGCTAATTTTTAATCCGTAGTGTTCGATGGAGTTGAAAACACGCAGCCCGGTATCGGCACTATTGCGCGAAAGCAGAATTACCTCTACACGCGGCTCACCCCCCAAGCGTTCATTCAAACGCAGCAACTTTTTCACCATCGGAAAAGCATCGCCAGGTTCAAGGATTTCATCCTCGTGATCTATCTGGTACTGCGCGTAAGCCGCCAGGCCATCTTTTACATACACCTGATGGCTGGCATCCAGATTGAACAACGCACGTGAAGAAATCGCGATTACTAATTTATCGCCAAAACCTTTGGGCATTTTTAACAGCTCTCCGAGTGATGTAATTGCTGTCACTGATTAAGGCAGCAGTTCGAATTTATCCATATCGAGATTAGCAGGAAATTTTTCACGGTACTCCTGCAAACGATCCGCATAAAGCTCAGTAGAAATCAATTCCGGTTCCTGGCTGGTTGCAATCAATTCACCTGCGGGGCCGTAAATGGAAGAATCGCCGGCATAATGTTGCCCTGCCTCATCCATACCGACACGATTAACACCAATCACATAGCTCAGGTTTTCAATAGCTCGGGCTTGTAACAAACGATTCCAATGCAATGCCCGCGCACTGGGCCAATTAGCCACGTAGATGGCGATATCATAGTCATTGCGATTGCGGCTCCATACCGGAAAGCGCAAGTCGTAGCAAATTAACGGCAGAATTCGCCACCCCTTAAGCTCAACCAGAATACGCTCAGTGCCCATCGCATAACGGGTGTGCTCACCTGCCATACGAAATAAATGACGCTTGTCGTATTCTGTATAACTGCCATCAGGGCGCATCCACACCAGGCGATTAAAATAAGTATCGCCTTGTTTTACTACCAAACTGCCCGTCACAACCGCGTTATGTTTTTCAGCTTGTGTTTGCATCCATTGATATGCACGACCACCCACTGCCTCTGCATAGTTGCGCGCGCTGGAACAAAAACCCGTGGTAAATACTTCAGGCAGTACGATTAAATCGGTAGCAGGGATTTTACCCAGAACATTAGTGTAATGATCCAGGTTCGATTGCGGATCATTAGGCACAATCACCTGCTGAACCAGAGTAACTTTCAGGTTTTCCATATCAACCAGCCTCGTTTTCAATAACGGGATGCAACCAGCGATAACAGAAGGCAAAAGCCAAGAGCGCGGCTATTGACGATAATAAGAATGTTAATGACGCACTATAGTCCCATAGGAGCCCACCAATCAATGCACCGGCAGCACCACCGGCACCAAAACTGAATGAACTGTACAACGCCTGCCCCTGCCCCTGGTGGCCACCTTTGAAATAATGCCTAACCAGCTCAATGGAAACCGAATGGGCGACCCCAAAACTGCAGGCATGCAGCAATTGCGCAAACAACAAAACCAGTAATGAATTGGCACAATACCCTATTAAAACCCAGCGCAACCCGGTCACCAATAACGCAAAGAGAAAGAGATTGCGCAAACTAAAATTGCGCATGATTCGCGGCATAACAATAAAAATCGCTACTTCCGCCAGAACCCCCAACGCCCATAGTAACCCGGTTGCAACGCTGCTATAACCATAATTTTCCACCAGATACAGGGTGTAAAAGGTGTAATAAGGGCCGTGACTTAACTGCAACAAAAAACTGGCCACCAAAAAACACAGAATAATTGGCTGAGTGATAATTGACAAAAACCCGCTCGTGCTTTCAATACTTTTATTTCCGCTCTTATCTTGCAAACTTAAACTGGAAAGCCAGATAAGAATTAAAAAACTCAGGATAAATAAAGGCAAAAATTTTATTGGCAATACATCAAACACCAAGCCCAAACCGATTACCGCCGCCATAAAACCCAACGACCCCCACAAGCGGATCTGACTGTATTTATGGTAATTCCCGGCAAGATACCCCAGCGTAATGACTTCAAACTGCGGCAAAACGGCGTGCCAAAAAAAGGTATAGCAACTCACCACCAACACCAGCCACCAATAGCGTTGATCAAGTAGCACACCGGCAAAAACAATTGCGGCCAGGAAGCTACCGTAACGAATAATTTTCAAACGCTCACGGGTGCGATCAGCAAGCCAACCCCAAAAATTGGGTGCAAGGATTCGAGTAGCCAAAATAATCGCGCTGATAATTCCCACGTCTTGCGAAGAATAGCCAAGGGATTTTAGATAAATACCCCAATAGGGAATCAGGGTTCCAACGACGGCAAAATAAAAAAAATAAAATCCGGAAAGACGCCAATAGGGAACAGGAACTTGCGCAGCAGGCAGGGACATAAAAAGGAACGCAGGAGGAAATGAAAAGGATACAGCCTGACGATAGAACTATCGCCAGGCTGGTAAAACATTATTTCACGCTGGCGGGAATCACCGGTACAGAATGTTTAACCGCGCCATTTTGTCCGCGATGTCGCAACAGGTGATCCATCAACACCAATGCCAGCATAGCTTCAGCGATAGGCGTTGCACGGATCCCTACACAGGGGTCATGGCGACCTTTGGTGATCACTTCGACCGGGTTGCCATGTACATCCACACTACGCCCGGGAATATGCAGGCTTGATGTAGGCTTAAGCGCGATATTGGCAATAATATCCTGGCCGGAAGAAATTCCTCCCAAAATGCCGCCAGCATTGTTGGATAAAAATCCTTCCGGAGTCATTTCATCGCGATGCTTGCTACCACGCTGCTCAACGACTGCAAAACCTTCACCAATTTCCACGCCTTTTACCGCATTAATACTCATTAACGCATGAGCGATTTCAGCATCAAGACGATCAAAAATGGGCTCCCCCAAACCAGGCGGCACATTGGTAGCAACTACAGTAATTTTCGCACCGATCGAATCACCCTCTTTATTCAGGGCTTTCATAAATTCTTCCATTTCCGGCACTTTGCTCGCATCGGGGCAAAAGAAAGGATTTTGATCTACCTGATCCCAATCCACAGTGTCAATTTTAATCGGGCCCAGTTGCGACAAATAGCCACGCACTTCGATGCCATGAAAGTCTTTTAGGTATTTTTTTGCGATAGAACCCGCAGCAACGCGCATGGCAGTTTCACGTGCCGATGAGCGACCTCCACCGCGATAATCACGCACACCGTATTTTTGCATATAGGTGTAATCAGCATGAGCCGGACGGAATTGCTCTTTAATATTGGAGTAATCCTTGGAGCGCTGATCAGTGTTCTCAATCACCATTCCAATCGGAGTTCCGGTGGTTTTTCCTTCAAATACGCCGGATAAAATTTTTACCAGATCCTCTTCGCGACGCTGGGTGGTAAAGCGGGAAGTGCCCGGCTTGCGACGATCCAGATCAATCTGGATATCCGCCTCAGTTAATTCCAGCCCCGGTGGGCAACCATCCACAATGGCACCCAGTGCAAGTCCATGGCTTTCACCGAAAGTAGTAACCGTAAATAATTTTCCGTAGGTATTTCCAGACATAAGAATCCAACACCAGGCAAGTCAATAAAGTGGGCGCAAAAAACGGGTGAAGTATACGTGAGTTAACTTGACTGCGCACAGGCTAGATAGTGCCCTGCTCCCGCGCTCTGCGTAAATCCGCGGCATTCAGCACAAAAACACCGTGGCCACCGCGCTCAAATTCCGCCCAGGTAAAGGGCAATTCCGGGTATGTCTCTGCCAGTGCTGGCCAGGAATTCCCAACCTCCACCACCAGAAGACCGTTATCCGTTAGATGATCCAGAGCCTCTGCCAATAACCGACGAGTGAAATCCAACCCATCAACACCTGAAGCCAGGCCTAATTCGGGTTCCGCATGATACTCCTGCGGCAAGCTGGCCATATCTTCGGCATCCACATAAGGAGGGTTGGACACGATTAGATCAAACCTCTGCCCCTGCAGGTTTTCAAACAAATCAGACTGAAGTGCAAATACACGCTCTCCAAGCTGATGGCGCTGGATGTTCTCCTCTGCCACTGCGAGCGCATCAAATGAAATATCACTCAGCTGAACCTCGGCGTCCGGGAAAGCATGGGCGCAAGCAATGCCAATGCAACCGCTGCCGGTACAGAGATCCAGAATCTGTAGCGGCCCGGTATTCAACCAGGGAGCAAATTGCTGCTCAATTAACTCTGCAATCGGTGAGCGCGGCACCAGCACCCGCTCATCCACTACAAAAGGCAAACCGGCAAACCAGGCTTGGCCGGTAATGTAAGCTGCTGGAATTCGTTCCTCAATCCGCCGCTGGATGTTTGCAACCACGCGTTCGCGCTCCGTGCGAGTAAGGCGTGCATCCAGCCACTCATCAGCCAGTGGCGGATCAATATGGACGGCATGCAGCACCAGTTGCTCTGCTTCATCCCAGGGATTATCAGTTCCGTGACCATAAAAAAGTCCGGCTGCAATAAACTCACTGGCTCCCCAGCGAAAAAAATCACGCAAGGTTTGCAGCTCTGTAACTGCACTGGCGAAATCTGGTGAAGAATTGCTCATGATGATATCCATAGCCCATAAAAAGCAGCCATTCTACCCAATTACATGATGAATCAGGATTTATGTTTTCGTGATTGGTAACTAACGCGGTAAACTGTGCCCAAGTAAACGCTGGCGAAAAGCCAGGCTAGACCATTTACAGAGAAGACAGTCCATGAGAGAACATTTTGCGAGCATTATCGCCAGTATCGGCGAAGACCTTAACCGCCCTGGCCTGCTCGACACACCAGACCGCGCGGCCAAAGCCTTCCAGTTTTTAACCCGCGGCTACAACCAAACCCTGGATGAAGTAGTTAACGGGGCACTGTTTCCCTCCGATTCGGAAGAGATGATTATGGTTAAGGATATTGAACTCTACTCACTCTGCGAACATCACCTGCTGCCATTTATCGGCAAAGCTCATGTCGCTTACATTCCGACGGGCAAAGTGCTGGGGTTATCCAAAATTGCACGCATCGTCGATATGTTCGCCCGTCGCCTGCAAATTCAAGAACAACTCACAGTGCAAATTGCCGAGAGTGTACAACAAATTACCGGAGCATCCGGCGTTGGAGTAATCATCGAAGCCAAACACATGTGCATGATGATGCGCGGCGTTGAGAAACAAAACTCGGCAATGAAAACCTCTGCAATGCTCGGCAGCTTCCGCACCAATCAAGCGACTCGTAATGAGTTTCTGTCGCTGCTGAGATAATTTAATCGAAAATAACCAATAAAAAAGCCGCTTCTGACATAAGCGGCTTTTTTATTGGTTACTTGTAACAACAAAATATTCCATCTAATTTTGCAAAACCACCTCTACTCGTGCTGCTCTGTCTCCACGTCCCGCCGGTGCCAACCCCCCCAGGCCGTAAGTAGTAACTCTTATCGCGGCAACGCCCTTTTCCACAAGTACCGCTTTAAGCTGCTCTGCATAGGCTAGCGATTCTTTTTGCTGCTGTGCGGCTATTGCAGCAGTGTAATCGTGACCCACTAATGCAACTTTCCAATTCGCTTTTTGCGCGAGCACGTCAATTAACGCTTGCAGGTGCGCCGACCTGATTTGAATTCGAGTATCACCCTGGGCATCTTTCACAACCAAATCGGGAAACACATAATAACCACTTGTTTCTATGGACTTAATAATTGACTCCGGGCTTGAAGCGACCCCCAATTCGATAATCTTATCAACATGCAACACATCAACCTGCAGGTACACACGCTGATTACCTCGCTGCACCGCATAGAGAGAAATATAGAAAGGTTTTTCATCCGCTGTGGTAACTTCATAAGCGCCATAAAACTGAAACTGATCCAACCCATAAAGCTGCAAAATTTTAAAATGATTATTTGCCCAGGAATTACTGGTCCCGCAATCGCGGCTCTTGCAATGAAACAACTCACGGACATTAAAGTTTTGCAATTGATCAAAATAAAAATAAAACCCGTTTTCCGCGCTATGACCTTCAGGCAGTTCCAAAGTATATCTATCCAAATTTCCACTTAAACGCTGCTGACGATCCAATCGCCATGAACCGGAAACTTTTTTGTAGCTACCGAGGGCAAGTACATATTCATCGGTTTGCACATGCGTTTCAAATACAATGCGCGCGTTGTGGTAAGACTGAAACTGTAGCTGATCAGCCAGCAGAAAATTTGAATTGCAAAGTAACAAAACCAAGAATGCCAAATAGCTCGTAATCATGCCCAGACGCTTTATATTCATGCTCTTTTTCACAATCCAATTCATGTAATCGCGCGATAAATAGCGCCCCTTAACTTTTCCAGGCTTCAGCTGCGATAAAGCCCGCAAAAAACTCATTGAGCTTTTCCGCCACCACACCCACTTCCTGTTCCATATGCAAATGATGCCCGCCCTCCAGCAGCTCGTAATTTATATGCGGGAATTTGGCCACTTGCTGCAAGTAATTAGTGTACAACTTGGGCAACCCGTCCTTCGCTAAGAGAAGCTTTACCGGAGCGCTAATATTATTTACAAATGCAGCTAGTTGCTCACGAGACAAGCGCAGAATTGAAGGTGCCAATAAACGAGGATCGGTACTCCAGGAAAAGCCACTACCTTGAGCTAACACTCCCCGCTCGGTAAGCGCCTTGGCAGCCTCATAGCCAAGCGGAAACATTCCACGTTCGCGTGCTTTAATGGCAACATCCATATCGGGGTAAATAGACGGTGATTTTTGTAGCTGGTTGCGCAACCCCGCAATTGCTTTAGCCAATTGGGCCGGAGCATCCTCTGGCAATCCCGGTTCTGGCAATAGTCCCTCCACCAGCCCCAAACATAAAACTCGCTCAGGAAATGCACCGGCTATTAACGTACTAATAATCGCACCTCGTGAATGTCCCAAAAATGCAAAACGTTTCCAACCCAACTGATCTGCAATTGCCAACAGATCATTAATGTCATCCCATGGGGTGTAGGCCATTTGGCCAGGACGATGCTCACTGCGGCCATGACCAGCCAAATCAACCGCAACAACATGAAGATTTTTAAGCTTCGGTGCCAACGCAAAAAAGCTGGCGGAATTATCCAACCAGCCATGCAGAGCCAACACAGGCAAATGATCAGGTGCTCCCCATTCTTGCGCAGAAAAATGCATTCCATTTACATCAAACCGCAATTCACGAGGACTTTGTATTAGCGACATAAATAGTAGGCTCGTGAAAGAAAATCAGGATTTGTTGAACAATAAAATCAGGCGTGATCCAACCACAACAACTCACCCATCCCGGAAGCAATTAGGGGAATTTTAATCGCTGCAAGTGAACTGGTGCCCATTGGGTAGTAACCAGTGGGCTTACCGCACAATCTATTAACCAGCTCCCCAACTAAGGGTTGATGACTCACCAGGAGTATAGACAAGTTTGGCTGATTAATAGATTGCAGCCAGTCCATTGCAACAACGGGACTCGCCCCGGGAACAATAAGATCAGTAGTCTGAATTGTTAACGCAGAAAAATAGCTTGTCGCAATAGCTGCTGTTTGTTGGGCTCGCACCAATGGGCTCGCCCATACCTGATTAATTATTTGTAAATCAGCCACGCGTCCACTAATTACTCGCTCAGTATCCGCACACCCTTTATCGGTTAGCTTGCGGACTTCATCTGTGGTCCTCTGAGATTCAGCCTGACCATGACGCAAAATAAACAGGTTCATTTATTCTGCCACTTTATCAGTGGAACTATTTGCGGGTACTTCAGTTGTTGCGCCGGCCACCACTCTTTCAGTTGCATCCGGACTGCTCACTGGCCAATCGGCAAAAGGAAAAGGTTTATCTTCACTGCTATAACATAAAAATTTTAGTACATCGTAAATATAAGTCGACAACGAGTGGCCGAAACGGCGCAAATGCTGATTGTCCTCACCCGTTACAAGCGAAAACAAAAACTGTACAGCAACCAATGCCCACATCACCAAGCTTGCAAGCTGTAATACCGCAGCATACAACAACATAAACACCAACCTAAGCCAGTGCTTGCTAGAAAGTAAATTAGATTTTAACTGTTGGTTATCCATAATTATTTCCCCAAAAATTCAACATCATTGGCTTGCTCACCGACCATCAATCCGTGCGCGACTTCAGTAATTGCCTTATTTTGAAACAATACCGCATACAGCCCACTTACCAACGGCATATACACCTGTAAATCATCTGCTTTTTGTTTAACCTGGCGCAAGGTATTCACACCTTCGGCCACCTGCCCCAGGGATGCAACAATTTCATCCAGTTTTTTCCCTTCCCCCAAAGCATAACCAACACGATAGTTGCGACTTAAGTCTGATGTACAGGTCAGAATCAAATCCCCCACCCCAGCCAACCCCAAAAATGTCATTGGGTTAGCCCCCATGGTTTGGGCAAATCGCCCCATCTCAGCAAGGCTGCGTGTTAACAACATCGCTTGAGTATTATGGCCAGCTCCCAACGCTGCGGCCATGCCGCAAATAATAGCGTAGATATTTTTTAAGGCGCCCCCCAGCTCAACGCCGTAGCGATCATGATTTGCATAGACACGGAACGTCGGAGACTTTAACGTATGCTGAACACAATCGATAACTCCCTCATCCTCACTTGCGATGACCGTTCCTGTTTGTTGCTTTTGCACTATCTCCTTCGCGAAATTCGGCCCGCTCAACACGCCAATAGGTTGATGTGGAAGTTCCTGCTCCAAAATTTGACTCATCAAGGTAAAACCTTCTGGTTCAATCCCTTTCGCTGTACTTACTACAATTGTTTCTGCCCCCAATAAGGGTTTGATCTGACGGGTCACACTGCGAAAAGAATGACTGGGAATAGAGACAAATACCAGATCTGCCCCCTGAATTGCCAACTCCAGGTTTGCGGTAATAATTAAGTCTTCATTTAAAAGATAACCCGGTAAATAGCGGGCATTTTGACGCTTGAATTGACACTCACCAGCTTGCTCAGCGGAGCGCATCCAGAGATAGGTTTGATGGTTGTTACAGGAGATGATATTGGCAATTGCCGTACCAAAACTACCGCCACCCAGCACTGCAACCTTCAATCGTTTACTCATAATTTAATCCAGTATTTAAACAAGGAAATAAGCGCAAAAAATCGTCACCCGTTACGTAAAAAAAAGATACGAAACACTCAAACTGTAACTTTTTTGCACAAAAAAATTCATCAAAACTTTGTCCACATTTTCTGTGGATAACTTGGTGGATAGTTTTTGGGAAACCGCCTCAAACGCCCATTAAATC
>JAGKXA010000190.1 GCA_021151615.1 Cellvibrionaceae bacterium
ACGCGTCGAGCGGGTTATCGCCACCGGCCACGCGCAAGAAGCCTGCGGCTTGTTCGAAAGTCTTTTCACCAAAACGCGGCACTTTTTTCAGCGCTGCGCGTGAATTAAAAGCACCGTTTTGGTTGCGGAACTCCACAATGTTATTCGCGAGTGTGGTGTTCAAACCGGATACGCGAGCAAGCAAGGCCGCCGACGCTGTGTTTACTTCCACGCCCACAGCGTTTACGCAATCTTCAACGACGGCGTCGAGCGAACGCGCTAATTGTGATTGGGAAACATCGTGTTGGTATTGGCCAACACCAATGGATTTTGGATCAATTTTTACCAATTCGGCGAGCGGGTCTTGCAAGCGGCGTGCAATCGAAATAGCGCCGCGAATAGTAACGTCCAGATCGGGAAATTCTTTGGCAGCGTATTCAGAGGCGGAATACACAGAGGCTCCGGCCTCGCTGACAATTACGGTGGTTGCTTTAATGTCTGGGTGCTTTTTTAACACATCTTTGGCGAATTTTTCAGTTTCGCGCGATGCGGTTCCGTTGCCAATCGCAATTAAACCGACGTTATGTTTGTTGCACAGGTGTACCAGAATCGCTTCGGATTCAGCGATTTTATTTAACGGCGGTGTTGGGTACATGACGCAGTGATCGAGTACCTTACCGGTTGCATCAACTACCGCGACTTTTACGCCGGTACGCATACCAGGGTCAAGGCCAATCGTGGCTTTTTGGCCTGCGGGCGCTGCGAGCAACAAATCTTTTAAATTGGATGCAAATACTTTGATTGCTTCCTCTTCGGCTTTTTCACGCAGCTCGCCGAGTAAATCTGTTTCCAGATGGGTTAATAATTTTACTCGCCAGGTCCAGCGCACTACTTCGGCCAACCAGCCATCGGCGGCGCGGCCTTTTTCTTGCACTTGCCAATATTCAGCGATCATGGTTTCACAGGGATGGCCTTTACTCGCAGCATTGGCTTCTTCGTCACCGACTTTAATAGTAATGCTCAACACGCCTTCATTGCGGCCGCGGAACATGGCGAGTGCGCGATGGGACGGAACAGATTTGAGTGGTTCGTCGTGTTCAAAATAATCGCGGAATTTTTGTACTTCCTGCGACGTATCAGTAACTTTTTCCGGTACAGCGCGCGCCGACAGTATTGCTTCGTTATGCAGGAAATGGCGCAGGCGACCGAGCAGTTCTGCATCTTCACTGAATTTTTCCATGAGGATGTACTTGGCGCCATCGAGCGCGGATTTCACATCATTAATGTTGTGCTCGGCGTTGAAATACTTGGTTGCCTCCACCTCGGGGGCGAGCGTCGGGTCCGCCAGGAGGGTGTCCGCCAATGGCTCCAATCCCGCCTCTTTTGCGATTTGCCCTTTGGTTCGGCGCTTGGGCTTGTAGGGTAGATAAAGGTCTTCCAGCCGGTTTTTGGTATCGGCGATGGAGACTTCATGTTCCAGCTCCGGCGTCAATTTGCCCTGTTCGCCGATGGATTTCAGGATGGCCGCGCGGCGCTCTTCCAGCTCGCGCAAATAGCGCAAACGCTCTTCCAATGTACGCATTTGCGAGTCATCCAACCCGCCGGTTACCTCTTTCCGGTAGCGCGAGATAAAGGGCACGGTCGCACCTTCATCCAGCAGCCCCACAGCGGCGCTAACTTGTTGTTCCTGAACGTTTAATTCATCGGCGATGCGTTTGGCAATACTCGGCAAGCTGGTCATAAATCGGACTCGTGTTACGGCGGAATCGAAGGGCTCCATTATCACCAAAAACCCGAGCCCCGCCAGACTTGAATTTGCCTGCTGTTTATGGGTGGAAATCGTGGGTAGAGATGACATGGTGATTATTGTGGGAAAAAATTTCAGGGCAGGTGAATCCAGTCTGGGGGGATCTGCATCATAAGTATCAGTAACCGCAGCAACGGGTGCTGCGACTAACCCAGGGAGTCATTATGAAATCGCTAATATCGCTTGCGTTGATATTGATGGCCAGCTCGGTTGTGGCTGGCGAGGGCTGCAATTTGCAGATCGATGCGGGCCTGCGGGTATCGCCCCGGCTGCTGGAGTTTTATGACCAGAATAAAGCTGTCTATCAAATTAAAGATGGTCAGTATTTGGTGGTGGACGGAGAACTGCTTGGTTTAAGCAGTGCGCAGCAGGCGCTGGTTTCACAATATGACCAACAGGTGCGCGCACTGGTACCAGAAATTCGTGGCTTGGCGTTGGAAGGAATTGACCTGGCGATTGTTGGTGTAACGGCGGCGTTTGATGAGTTATTGGGCGAGCGCAATAAAATTTCCACGCAATTGCGCAGTGAATTGAATCACTTAAAGGGTGATGTGCGCCGCTATTTTGAGAATGAAATTATCAGTCTGGGGCGCGAGCGGGATGATGCCCCGGAACTCTTTGGAAAATATTTTGAAACGCGCATGGAGCGTATTGTGGAAACCTCGGTACAGGATTCCATAGGCGAAATTATGTTGGCGATGGGTAAGGAAATTATCAATGCCGGTGGTGATATGGAGGCTTTTGGTGCGCGTATGGATCGTTTTGGCAAAGCCCTGGAGGCGCAAATGCAAACCCAGTCCACCCGATTGGAAGCGCGCGGTACCCGCTTGTGCCATGCCGCAACGGCAGTGAACACCCTGGAAGACAAGTTGCGTGATGCAGTGCCTGATGTTCGCGCGCTGGATCTGATTCGTTTACCTGCGGCTGATAATAAACAGGTCGCAGTAGAAATTTAATTCCTTAAAAATTATTGGAGTTCATCATGTTATTTAAAGCATTCATTCCCGCTTTGGCACTGAGTTTAATGGCACCTGTGGCACTGGCAGAAATGGTGGCAAAAACCTACCCGGTAAAAGATTTCAGTGAATTTGTTGCCGGTGGCGGAACCAGGATTGAAATTACTCAAGATGGCACTGAATATTTGCGCGTAGAAGCCGACGCGGAGGTCATGAAGCGCGTGAAGGTGGATCAAACGGGAAAGCGCGTCAGTGTATGGGTAAAAAGCGATAACAATTTTTTTAACTGGTTTGGCCATGGTGAAGGCCAGGTGCGCGTGGTGTTAAAAGTAAAACACCTGGAGTATCTGGAATTGTCGGGCGGTGCTCAGGCGAAAGTCGGTGATCTGCAGGAAGACAAGCTGGCGGTCAGCAATAGCGGTGCTGCCAATACTGAATTTGCTGATATCAATGCTGCCGAATTCCATCTGGATTTATCCGGTGCAGCTAATGCCCGCATCAATCGTGTGAACAGCCAAAAGCAGGATTTTGATTTGTCCGGTGCAGCCAATGTGGATATTAAAGGTGAGAGTAACACCCAATCGCTCACAGCGGATGTGAGTGGTGCCAGCAACTTGCGCGCAAAATTACTCACCGCAAAAAGTGCCAAGGTAGATGCCAGTGGAGCATCGCATATTGAGTTGACGGTTACCGATGAGTTGGATGCGGGGGCGAGTGGGGCATCAAGTGTAAATTATTACGGCAACCCCAAAGCCAATACTGATTCCAGTGGTGCCAGCCACATTAATGCCAAAAATTAATGCGCAAATTTTTGCAAAAATCTAGCCGCGCTGTTTATCGGAATACATGGCTTCATCGGCGCGGCGCAACAGGTCTTTATCGTTATCGCCATGCGAAGGAAAATACGCAATGCCAATGCTGGGGGACATTTCAAGTGTAATGCCGGCCAGCTGAAAAGGTTTGCTCAGGGATTGGCGAATTTTTTCTGCTACGCCATGGCTCTGTTCAGGTTGTTCAATATTTTCCAGTAGTATCACAAATTCATCGCCGCCAAAGCGTGCAATGGTATCGCATTCGCGTACGCATTGTTCCAGACGGCGCGCTACCTGCTCCAGCAATAAATCTCCCATCGCGTGGCCATGGCAGTCATTTACTGCTTTAAATTTATTAAGGTCGAGATAAAACAGTGCGAAGATGCCGTTGTTGCGCTTTGCTCGAGCAATCGCAGAGTGAATGCGATCATAAAATAAGGTGCGGTTAGGCAAGTGCGTCAACTGGTCGTAAAGGGCGAGGTGCTCCAAACGCGCCATCATTTGTTTTCGCTCTACTGCTGCTGCAATTTGGGTGGATACAAACTGCAACAGCTCGGTACTCTGTGCCGTGTATTTATCGCGAGATGAAAAACTTTTTAAAATTAATGCACCCAATAAACCTGTTTGGGATCTCAATGGCACACCCAGCCAACTTTGTAATGGTTGGTTGTCGTGAATCGCATTATAAAGTTGTGCTTCCCCTGTACTTAAAACCTGTTCCAGCAATTGATTGCCGGTATCGCTGCGTTCATTGGCAAATGAAACCAGCACCTGCTCGCGTACGTAGGGAAAGCTGATTGAGGCATTTTTGTCGCGCAGGGCAACGGAAAAATTATCGGCTGGTAACAGCTCGCCAATAATGCGATGGATTTGCGCAAATAGTGTGTGTAAATCCTGGGTGTTGAGTGATGCCTCGGCAATCGCAAACAGCGCCTGTTGGATCGCTTCCGCTTGCTTGCGTCGGGTGACATCGCGCGCAACGGCAACCCGGCATTGGTCGGCCTCAGACCAGCGAGCGGACCACATGATGTGTGCAGTGGAGCCATCCTTGCGGATATAGCGATTTTCGAAATGTGGTTGGGGTTCGCCGGCAACGATCTTGTTCACAGCATTCAATGTGCGCTGGCGATCATCCGGATGGATTAATTCCAGCATCTGCCGTCCCATCATCTCTGCCTGGGTGTAACCAAAAATATGCTCGGCGCTGGGGCTGACATATAAAAAATGGCCGTGTTTATCCACTACGCACAGGGTGTCGACCAGCAGATCAAGATATTTTCCCAATGTGGGGAAGGACAGGGCATTCATAGGTGGGGTCCGGCGCACGCGATTCCAGCAGTTTGTCTTCTAAATCATCTTAGCTTATTTATGGGGTTGTTGCTGTGAATTGGGCTGCATATGTCTGTTGCCAATTCTTGATATGCTGTTATAGTTATGCATAACACTATATCAATGTTGAAAAGGAGGGATTGATATGTCGGAGGTTAGTAGATTGCAGTTGCGCTTGTTGCGCGCGATGTATTTGTTGGTTGTCGTGGGGCTGGGGTTGACTGCCTGGCCGGACATCATTGCACCCGCCGAACGAGCGGCAGATTCCCATTCGGTCGTGCTAGCGTTTCTGGGGGCGCTTAGCCTGTTGGCGTTACTTGGTTTGCGCTATCCATTGCAACTTTTGCCAATATTGCTGTTTGAAATTTGTTGGAAAAGTTTATGGGTGCTGGTGTTCGCATTGCCGGTCTGGTTGGAGTCCGGGCTTGATGAATATGCCGCCGGCGTTCTGTTTGCCTGTGTGCTGGGAATCCTGTTAACACCTTTCGCCGTACCATGGAAATATGTATTTGCTCGTTATGTTATGGCCGCAGGCGAATCATTTCAGGGGAACTTATTGCAGGTGAGTCGGTTTGCAATAAACAATAAATCGGCGAGCGAGTAATATCTATGAGCTCACTTGCACAATTCCCGCAGATTTATACCCGCATTGCAGGTACATGAGCAAATCAGTGCGCAAATTATGTTGCTGGGTGTTTGTCTTATTGCAGAGTTATCACTTTGTTTGCGCTTGTTGTTCTTTGGTGTAGATCTTCCGGTGTGGAAGCGCGTGCAAACAAGTAATGATTGTTAATGGTTTCGGCTAAATACAAGGAAATATTTATGCATATTAATTCGCCAATCCTATTGGCTCGTATGGCCGGGTTAACCTATGTGATTTTAATCCTGTCCGGGGTGTTTGGCATCGCCAGCGTGCCGGCAAGTTTGATTCAATGGGCTGACCCGGCGGCGACTATCGCCAATATCAAAAATTCTGAAGCTCTATTCAGGTTGGCCATTACGAGCCAATTGATCTGTTTTATTTCGTTTATTCTACTGCCTTTCCTTTTGTATAAATTGCTGGCGAGTGTCAGTCCCACGGCCGGATTTTTTATGATGGCCTTTTCGTTGGTCAGTGTCCCTGTTCTGTTAGTGTCTGTTGTCTGCCATGTCAATGTTCTGCATCTGATTGGTGACTCTCCTTATTTACAGGGATTTCCAAAGGAAGCAATTCAATTGCAGGTAATGCAATCGCTGGCTATCTCGAACAACTGCGCCACTGTCACAAATATTTTTGCGGGCCTATGGTTATTTCCGTTTGGATATTTGGTAATTAAATCTGGTTTACTTCCCAGGATATTAGGGTACTTGTTGATGCTGGGTTGCCTGGGGTATCTCTACGAGTTTGTAGCAGGTTTTATTTTAGAACTTGGCAGTAGTCCCTGGTATGTGGGCCTGGCCGGCAATTTGGGTGTGTTTGCGATTGCACTGTGGTTGTTGGTGTTCGGTGTTCGCAAACAAAATGAGAGCTATGAATCAATATGAACTGGAATGACGATCAGCCCATTTATCGGCAGCTGCGCGACAAAATCGTAGCCTTAATTATTTCGGGTACATTTAAGGAAGGAGAAGCTTTACCTTCTGTGCGCCAGGTGTCGAGTGATTATCAAATTAATCATATAACAGTCAGTAAAGCCTATCAGGAGTTGGTGGATATGGGATTGGTGGAAGCGCGGCGCGGCATGGGTATGTACGTGTTGGATGGCGCCCAACAAAAATTACACACGGTTGAAAAGGAAAAATTTATTTCCACCGAGGTCCCGGCATTACTAGCGCGTATGCGACAGCTTGGTATCAGCAAAAAAGAATTGATCACCGCCCTGCAGGCGGTTCAAGGAGAATAATATGAATGAATTAATTCGTGCGCGCGGAGTGTCAAAACACTACGGCAAAAAAATCGCGTTGGACAATATCGATCTAACCATTGAGTCGGGAAAGATTGTCGGTTTGATTGGTCCTAATGGGGCAGGTAAAACCAGTTTGCTGAAAGGGATTTTGGGCTTGGCCCCAGTCGAAGGGGAGTTGAGTGTGTTGGGTATGAACCCACAGCGTGAACGGGTGAAATTATTAGAGCGGGTTTCATTCATTGCTGATACGGCGACCTTGCCGCGTTGGATGCGCGTGAAAGAATTAATTGAATATACCGAAGCAGTACATCCTCGTTTCAGTCGCGACAGCTGCATGAAGTTCCTGGCTGATACCAATATTCAGTTAAAAGACAAGGTAGAGCAGCTATCCAAGGGGATGGTGACCCAATTGCATCTCGCGTTGATTATGGCTATTGACAGCCAATTGTTGGTGTTGGATGAGCCAACGTTAGGGTTGGATATTATTTACCGTAAGCAATTTTACGAGTGCCTGCTCAACGACTATTACGACGCGCAAAAAACGATTGTAATCACCACGCACCAGGTAGAGGAAATTGAAAGTATTCTTACTGATCTGGTGTTTATTAGCGCGGGAAAAATTTTGCTGAATGCCAGTATGGAATCTGTTGCAGACACCTATGTGGAGTTGCAGGTGGATGCGCCTTATAAAGACCATGCACTGGCCCATAATCCTATTCATGTGCGCAATCTATTGGGTGGATACGGCATGCTCTATGAGAATTGTCAGCAACGCGATTCGCTCGCTGCTCTGGGGCGTCTAGCTGCTCCCAGTTTAAGTGATCTATTTGTGGCTAAAGTGAAACCTCAAACCAGCTTGCAGGGAGTGGTGTAATGAACGCAAAAAAAATTCTGGCGCAGTTGAAGCGCGAGCTGTGGGAAAACCGGGTTGGTTTTTTATGGGCTCCGCTAGTGTTTAGTGGCTTGCTGTTTGTAGTGGCTATTTGGGCTGTTATTGAAAACATCGCCATTCATGGAGAGAACGATATCCCGGTGAGCGCAGGTGCTCCAGGTGGTATGTCATTAATGACGATGATTTATCAGGTGGCATCGAGCGCGATTTATTTGGTCTCGTTTGCAATTGTGATCGCGGTCTACGCACATTCCTGTTTGTTTGCGGATAGAAAAAGCCGGGAAATTCTTTTCTGGCGATCCATGCCGGTTAGCGAAACTGTCAATGTGCTCACCAAGCTGGCGATGATATTGATCTTGATGCCCTTAATTGTATTTCTTGGGGCGTTAATGGGTGGTTTTTTGTTTGCGCTGTTTCTAGCTGTGTTAAATCCTGCGCTCCATGAATTTGGGGCTGCGTTGCGGGAGCTTTACGTGAGTGTTGAGCTTTTAATGAGTAGCTTTATTGTGGTTATGCTGCTGCTGCCGCTCATTGTCTGGAGCCTGTTTTGTTCTGCATTTGCGCGTCGCTCCCCGGTAACGATTAGTTTGTCCGTTCCTTTGGGGTTGTGGATTGTGGACTCGATAGCGCAAAGATATTTGGGAATCAATTTGTTATTTAAGGATGCGCTCCGGGCCTACGCTCAGCTTACTAGTACCACAGCAAAAAAATTGATGGCCGACTCCCAAACGTCACTTTTCGATATTGATTTGCTTTCGAGTGCGGATATACCAGTGGTAAGCGTCGCATTGCTTTTTTCCGCGGTCATGATTGGAGCTGCCATTTGGTTGCGCAACAATCGCTACGAGATTTAGTGAATAAGTT
>JAGKXA010000471.1 GCA_021151615.1 Cellvibrionaceae bacterium
AATGGAGTACATAATCTCCCGCCACCCCCAGTAACGTGCTGCCAAATGCCAGGGTAATCAGGTGGATGCGTTCGAACACCAGCAAACTCACAGTGAGCGCCAATACGTACGCACTGGTCATGGTTAAAAAGACCGCCAGCAGCGGCACTGCACTGCGAAACACCAGCAGCACCAACAGAATAATGCCCAACCCGGACCCGATGCCGACGGTATTGATCTCATGCTTCGCCATGCGCGTTCCTTCGGCCGCATGAAACACCATTCCCGAGGTTAGTATTTGCGCCTGCGGCCAGGACTTGCGGAAATCGGCAATGGCGGTGCTGACATCCTGCTGTACGGCCACATCGAATGGGCTTGCCGTCAGTCTGGCCGTTACCAGTAACCAGGGTTGTTCGCGTTCAATTAATGGCAAGCCCTGGTATTCCTGCATATCAAATTGCGCGGCTAATCCCGCCATCCAATAACCACCCAGATTGAACGGATCTTCTGCAAAACCAAAGGGATAAGGCAAGGCCACCGGGCTGAAGAGTTCACGGTAACGCTGCTCGGCCAGCGCCGCCGGTGTGTGGGATTGCAGCCAAAGCCGCCGCTCCGGCGTAAGCAATTGCTGGCTGTAAGGACGATACTGGTGTAGCAGTAACTGCGGCAGCGCTTGCCCGGAATCATCGACCTCCAGATAGGGCGATGCCAGCAACTGCGCCTGCAAATCCCTGGCTTGTGCCAGCCCTTGTGCCCGGTCGCTGGCATCTATCAATACCAGCAACTTATCTTCAAAACGGCTGGCCATACTGAGGCTGAGATTGTGGATGACCGGCTTGCGCTCATCGTGCGGCAATAATTCCAGTAAATTGCTATGAAATGGCTTGGCTACCCGAATCTGGTGCACGCAAAACAGCACGCAGCCGATAAGCACGGCCAACCACAACAGAGCATAAGAATGATCACGTCGTAGCAGCGGCTGGATTTGATTATTCATTGCGGGGTTTGGTACGCACGATTTTATCGATTACCAGACGGATGCTGGTGCTATCACCGTTGGTTTCAGCAATAGCCAGGTATTCAGTAAATTCGCCACCGCGGATAGTAATCTGGCGGATATAGCTGGCAAGTGCAGGTGAACGCGGCGTCAGGATCAATTGCCATTTGCCGGTATCACCGGTGGCTTCAATAGCGAAATGATCGCGTAGCGTTTGCCATTGCCCGCTGATGACCGCCATAAAAATCCGCGTTACTGTCTCTGCGCCATTTTTTGGCATACGCGCGTCGATTTGCTCCGCGCCCTTGCCATCGGTTGCGAGGGTAATGCCCGCCGGGCTCAAACGAATGGTTTGTTGTACCGGTTGTAATAATTCCCACACTACAAACTGGCCTTGCTCTACCGTAAAACGCCCATTGGAATCCAATGGGG
>JAGKXA010000191.1 GCA_021151615.1 Cellvibrionaceae bacterium
TTGCGATTGTTTTGCCACACGGTGAGCGTCGAAAAAATTAATAAATGCACCGCGATAATCGGCAAATACACCAGCGGGCGATTATCCACCAATAACAACAGCGGCAACGCCATCATCGCCCCACCAAACCCCAAACCAGTGCGAACAAAACCGCTCCAGACGAAGATGAGTAAAACGAGAATAAGTTGGGTGAGGGAGAGGTCGGCCATGGAGAAATTCCATCCTTAACAGCGAGCACAAACTAGAGCTGAACCCTAGTTCAGACTAAAAGGCGTTTATCAAACGGATAGTGTCTGGCGCTAATAATTTCTGCATCGCCAGCAGCAATATGACGAGGATTAAACAAATAATTGTAGCTATGCGGTACTACCGCACTGGGTACACGCAATAACAGCGAGCTACTGCCCGTTAACCATTCATCTCCAATCGCGCGGGTGAGTTCAAGGTCCTCTTGCCAACGGTCAGGCAACGCGCTTTTATGCAGATGTGACATGCCGGTGCGCTGGTTGTAGTCCACTTCCAGCAGTTGATAACTTGCAGGAATTTCGCTGAGATCCAACTCAAAATGTACCAACACTTCCAACATCGCCAGCGCGGGGCTTTCGGATAAATAGACGATAGGAATACCGCGATTATGCCAGCGGCCGGACGCTTTCAAGCCGCCTTTTCCCTGTAGATCGGCGTAGTTGCTGATTCTCCATAACTTCATGGGTGGCGATTACCTTAAAAAAGCAGATCAGGCCGAAGCGCGTTTATCAGAAGTAGCCTTCATCTAATTGGATAAGGGTCTCTTCCACCAAACTCGCACCTGGCTCGGTTTTTATCAGCTCCATCGCCGACAAACCATCAAATACCTTGCGCGGTTTATTTAGCCAGGCCATGGCTTTGTCTGCCCCTAACACCTCTTGCGCCAAGGCCGAAATTTTTGCCGCACGCAACCAGCGCTCGGTTTCATCGGTCGTCAGTTTTTGGCCTTTTTCACGGCGATGGGTGAGGGTGCGCAGTGGGATGATCCAATCCAGATCACGCCGGTTAAACCCCTGATCGACAAGCAAATCCACCGCCGAGGTGACAATACCCTCGCGACTAACCCGCACGACATCGAGCGGGGTTTTAAGACCAATATGGAGAATTGAACCCACCCGCGCCATTACGCGGGCAGATACACCTTTATTGGCTTTTTCGGGAGTAAATTCGCTGTACTGCATAAAGCCCTCCACCAAGAATCGGCAATTTGCCTAAGTATATATGGCAAATTGCCGATTTGCCAATTATGAGACAGCGTATTCACTCATTCGTCGGCCTTTTTAGCTGAAGCTAACTTTTTCAATTCGCGGTCAAAATCGGATTCTATGCGTTGTAGCTTGTTAAATTTTTCATACTCGGCGAAAGCTTTTTGTTCGGCTTGTTTGCGGCTCACTGTGCCGAATCCTTCCAGAATTTTATATTCATTAAAGGCTAAAAATTTGTTTACGCTTTGGGCAAAACTCTCCATAGTAAAACTGGTGCGGCGTTCAATAATGCCTTCTATGTAGTCAAAGAATCCACTTACCGCGCGCTCTAGTTGTTTAATCTCAGTTTCACTTAAATAGTTTTTGCCAATAATGGTGTCGGATTTTAATACCCGGCCTGCGGGGGCATTTTTGAAACTGCTCATGCCCATTAGGGGTTTATTAGCATCGGCTTGGGTATAGATAATTTCGCTGGCAGTTTGACCCGTAATGGCGAAGTGAAACTTGTCTTGCACATGGGCGTAGAACTGGCGAGTAGTCTCGGATTTAGGATCGTAGTCTATGCTGCACTCGGCAAATATGTCGGTGATTTGCTGGTAGATGCGGCGCTCACTGGCGCGGATGGAGCGGACGCGCTCCAGCAGTTCTTTGAAATAATCCTTACCAAAATAGCGGCCATTTTTCAGCCGCTCATCATCCATGGCGAAGCCTTTGATGATGTATTCCCTTATCAATGCCGTCGCCCAAATTCTGAATTGAGTGGCTTGGGCAGAATTGACCCGATAGCCTACAGAAATCACCGCGTCCAGGTTGTAATACTGGGTTTGATACTTTTTGCCGTCCTCGGCAGTATGTTCCAAAATGGAACATACTGAGGTCTCATCTAACTCTTTGCTGTCAAAGATATTTTTCAAATGTTTGGTAATCGCCGGGCGCTGCACACCAAACAACTCCGCCATCCGCTTTTGCGTAAGCCACAGAGTTTCGTTGTTGAGCAGCACCTCCACTTTCACCTTGCCGCCGGGCGCGGTGTATAGCAAAAATTCGGTCAACTCGTCCGAGAGGCTAAGGCGATGGGAGGGTAATTGGCTATCAGGCATGAGCTTCCTCTTGGTCGGCGTTTTCTAAAACGGTGACGGGGACTTTGCCGGTGAGTAAGTCTTGCATTAGGCCGAGTTTTTGGTGGGACAATTTAGCCCTTTTTTGTTGCTCGTTTTGAATCAGTTGACGAATAACGTTGAATTTGTCGACTATCTGCTGTTGTTCGTTTATCGAAGGAAAAATAAATCTCAGCTGATTCAGGACTTCACTATTTGCCACGTCACGACCGCCGCTATTAACTTTTGATTTAATTTGAGATTTGAGCCTGTAGTCATAAGCCAAGGACAGTTGAACCAATTCAGGCAAAAGTTCTTTTTCATTCACCGCAATACGCATCAAATTAGATGACATTATCCAGCCAGCTTGCTGATCTCCAATTACCACCGATCTTCCAACATCGGCAACCCGCGAAAAAACAACATCACCCGGTTTCAATTGGAAATCGACTAACCGTCTAGCATCCCTTTTGCCCACAAATAAAAGTTCACTTTCAATAAACTCGCCTTCGCCTAATGCACCTATGGTTATGACCGGGTGGCCAGCAGTGACCCAATGTTCGCCTTTTAATGCCGATCCAAATGGGCCAGTTCTAATAAAATTGGTTCCTAGTCTGCTTCTTTCTCTCAGACCTGTTACTCCCCACTCCTTCGGAATCCACCCAATCTTGGTTTCCTGATACAAATCCGGTGCCTGTTCGCGTGTTGGGCGCAGCTGGCCGCTCGGTAGTACGCCGCGCGTAAATAAATCATGCATTAAGCCGGATTTTATTTGTTGGTATTTTTCAATTAACGCTTCGGTTTTTTCGATGGCGGTGTCGATGCTGGTTAGGATGGTGGCGATTTTTTGTTGCGTAGATAATGTTGGGTAGGGGATAAGTAATGCTGCTAAAGAGCTTTTATTGAGCGTTGCACCTTTAATTGCAGTATCAGTTGCCGCATCACGAACAACACTTGGTAAAACATAATATAAATATTTGCTATCCAGTTTTCGACTACAGCTAAAGCTAGCAATTGCTTCATTTGTGTACAAGTCGCAACCGGCAAAAGCAACTCTTCCAAGAGTCAGTTTAAAACTCATTAAAACAGTCTCTTTAGGTACGAGTTTTACATTTGAATTTTTTACGCCTGTCGAACTAATTTTCTCTTTTGTTTCAAAAATTATTCTTTTTTGCAAGTCAGAAATTGCTACCCAAGGAAAACCATCGTTATCTGCCCAATAGGATGAAATGTTTCTTGAAGGTGTACCTCCAATTGCAATATCTGCAAGATCACCTAATCTAGATTGATTCCATAAACTTGTACTACTCATACCCCAACTCCACCAAAAACGTTTGCAATTCTTTTGCAGCGGCATCGCGCTCAGCTTCAATGGTTTTGGCAGTGACGGCGTATTTTTGCCAGAGATTTTCAATCGCCGCTATGCATGCGCGCTGTTCGGCACGTAGGTAGGTTTTGTAAGTATCGATCAACGTTTTATGCAAGCGTTCGATAATAATCTTACGCGCTTCTTCCTGGGTAATTTTGGCGCGAGCGCTTTCTACCAATAGATCGCGTTTATCCGCATTGGCTTTGATGATGCTTTTCTGGGCTTTAACATCGTCTTCCAATTTTTTATGCCGCTCCAAACTCACGGCTATGGCTTGTGTGCGCTCATAGGCCAGCTTGCCGATTACCATGGCATCACACAAAGGCTCGATATACTCGGACTGCACACCCACTTCTTGCGCGAGGCTAATAATGCGCTGCGCATTATTAAACTGCGGCTCTTGTTGGGCAAAACCTTCGCTGCAATAAAAAGCTTTATTGGCGGTTTTGGGTAGCAGGTTCGCTACTTTAATTTCCAGGAATAAACTCGCGGCTAAATCTTTGCAGAGTTTGAGTTGGGCTTTCCATTCCGCCGTGCTGGTTTTGAGTTCATCTTTTTTGGTTTTTACATCGCCACTGGGTAATACGCCTGTGTCTTCAGTATCGTCAAAATCTTCTTCATCGGCGGCGGCAAACAAGGCTTGTAATTCGGCAAGGCGCGCTTGGGCTTGTTCCAATTCTTCCAACACCTCGGGGAATTGGCTTTGCAAAATTTCCTGGTCGGGAATGAGTTCTGCGCCCCAACCACTGGCGGCGATGGATTTAAAATCCGCTTTTAACATTGCCATGTAATTCGCAAAGGCACCGCGCACTTGAAAGGGTGTTAGTAAGTTTTGCGCACTTAGGGCTTGCGTAATATTGCCAAGCAAATTTTTGCGTAGGGTGTAAATATTGCCTGATGGCTGCGCCAGGGTTTCCGGGTTAGGTGCCAAGGCCTCTACTAAATTCACATTGGCTTGCCACCAGTCGTGCAGGGTTTCAATCAATTGCTGGTGACAATTTTTTAAGCTTGGGTGTGCATTCACAAACTCGGCAATGCTGCGCTTGCTACTAATCACGGCGGAAAAATCCGCATAGGTATTGTCGCGCGCAACAAAAATAGCTTCGCGCAATGTTGCGTAATTATCCCAATAATGTTGGAGCGCGTTGATTTCACTCAGCGGTACACCGCCGTGTAAATGGGCGCGAACATCTTGCGGCTCGGGTGGTGGTGCGTTGTCTACATAGCGGCGAATATTGCAGTTGTAATCTTCTGCTTGAATTTCTTCGATTGGTACTTGGCGCGCGTAACCGGGAATATCTTCACCTATACGATAGGCATGAATGATTTTGTCTATGTCTTCCGGGCGCAAATGGTTTTGCGCCTTGCCTTCGCGGTACTCGCGGTCGGCATTAATAAATAAGACTGACTTACGTGTGGCCGCGCCGTGTTTGTTCATCACCAGAATACAGGCGGGAATGCCAGTGCCATAAAATAAATTACTGGGCAACCCAATAACCGCTTCCAAATAGCCTTGGGTAATAAAATGTTTGCGCGCATCACGCTCTTCACCACCGCGAAACAAAACACCGTGGGGCATTACCGTGGCCAAGCGCCCGTTGTGTTTTAACACCGAAAGCATATGTTGCACAAACATAAGATCAGCTTTTTTGCCTTTTTCCGGCAACCACACCGGGAAACGGCCAGGGCGTTTTATTTCAGATTTTTTGTAGTTTTGGCTAAACGGGGGATTAGCGACCACGCGATCAAAACGCATGAGCTCATTTTTATCATCCAAATGCTGCGGATTACTGAGTGTATCTTCCTGGCGAATGTCGGCATGGGAAATCCCGTGCAGCAACATATTCATTTTACAAATTGACCAGGTGGTGCCAATTTTTTCCTGGCCGTTGAGTGAAATTTCGCTGGCACTGCCGCCATTTTCCAGTAGGTAGTCGCGCATTTGAATCAGCATGCCACCGGAACCTACTGTAGGGTCGTACACACTCATGCCCTCTTGCGGATCGCAAATTTCTACACACACTCTAACCACTTCGGCCGGTGTATAGAATTCACCGGCCTTTTTTCCGGCAGAATCGGCAAAGTATTTAATCAGCCATTCGTAGGCGGCGCCTAACAAATCCGGAAATTCAAAATCTTCATCGCGCAAGGGAATTTTTTCAAAGTTCAACACAAAATCAGAGAGCACCGCATCATCGAGCGTGCGTTGACCAATTTTGCGGTTGAAGTTGATGCCTTTGAGTACATCCTGCAATGCATCCAAATTGGCATCTTCAATCGCTTCCAGCGCTTTGTTTAAAGCAGTGCCGACGTTATCTTTGACGTGTTTCAGGGCAGGGTGATAAATAACCTTTGTTTCGCCATTCTCAATAACCTCTTCCTGCCAGCCGCGATTCCAACGCGCCCGCTCAGGAACGTAAAAATATTGGCCAGAGTAGTTATCCGGATCATTGAGTTCAATTTCGATATCGGCCGCTGACATACCAAGCGCAGTCAGCTCTTTGGTCAGTTCTTCCTGCCGCTGGTCAAATAAATCACTGGCACGTTTGAGGAATAACATACCGAATATGTATTCCTTGTATTCACTGGCATCCATACTACCGCGCAGGTCGTCACAGGCGGCAAGCAAGAGGTTTTCGAGACGGGAAAGCGTTAACTTCATGAACATTCCTAGCGACGGGTTTTTTACAACCACAAATGAATAAGGCACCCAAAAGGTGCCTTATTAATACATACGCGAATCAAAACAACAATATCAATTATTCCACAGTCACCGACTTGGCAAGATTCCTCGGCTGATCCACATCTGTACCCTTAATAATCGCCACGTAGTAACTCAATAATTGCAGTGGCAGTGTGTAGAGAATGGGTGCTAGCCAGCTGTGGATGTGCGGTACATTAATTACATGCATGGTGGCATCGGATTCGAATTTTGCATCTTCATCGGCAAATACATACAAGATGCCACCGCGCGCGCGCACTTCTTCCACATTGGATTTTAATTTTTCCAACAGATCGTTATTGGGTGCAACCACAATGATCGGCATGTGCGCATCTATCAATGCCAGTGGGCCGTGTTTTAATTCGCCCGCTGCATAGGCTTCCGCGTGGATGTAGGAAATTTCTTTTAATTTGAGTGCGCCTTCCATTGCGATGGGGTACTGATCGCCGCGACCTAAAAACAGTGAGTGATGCTTATCGGCAAATTCTTCCGCCAAGGCTTCAATTTTTGGAGCCAGTGCCAAAGACTCTTCCAGTTTCGCAGGAAGATTTTTCAGTGCGGCAACCATGTCTTTTTGTTGTTCTGCACTCAAGCCATTGTATTTGCCGACTGCGAGGACCAGCATTGCCAAACCCACCAATTGGGTGGTGAAGGCCTTGGTAGAAGCTACGCCAATTTCTGCTCCGGCGCGCGTCATGAAGGCGAGATCCGATTCACGTACCAACGATGAACCCGCTACGTTGCAAATGGTGAGGCTGCCAAGATAGCCCATTTCTTTCGCCAAACGCAGCGCCGCGAGTGTATCTGCCGTTTCACCGGATTGGCTGATAGACACCAACAGGCTATTGGGCTGCACAAAAGATTTGCGATAGCGGAATTCGCTGGCGATTTCTACGTTACAGGAAATACCGGCGAGAGATTCGATCCAGTAGCGCGCCACCATGCCTGAGTGATAGCTGGTACCGCAAGCAACGATTTGAATGTGTTTAACTTTTTTAAATAATTCGGCAGCGCCATTGCCGAAAGTTTCATCCAATACCGACTCGCTACCCAAGCGACCTTCGAGCGTATTTAAAACCGCGTTGGGCTGCTCATAAATTTCTTTGAGCATAAAATGACGGAATTGGCCTTTGTCGCCTGCATCATAGCTTGCGGTAGATTCGTGAACTTGACGTTCAACAGCAACACCATCTTTATCATAAATTTTAATGCTGTGACGGGTAATTTCCGCTACATCGCCTTCTTCCAAAAAGATAAAGCGACGTGTTACCGGCAAAAGTGCTAATTGATCTGACGCGATAAAATTTTCGCCGATGCCCAAGCCAATCACTAATGGACTGCCTGAGCGCGCAACGACTAAACGGCTGGGATCATTTTTGTCCATCAACACCGTGCCGTAGGCGCCGTGTAATTGTTTAACGGATTTTTGTACCGCGGCCAGGAGGCTATCAACATTTTTTAATTCTTTTTGCACCAGGTGCGCAATCACTTCTGTGTCAGTATCCGATGTAAATACGTAACCTTCTTCTTGCAACTGCGTACGCAGGCGCGCGTGATTTTCGATAATGCCATTGTGCACTACGGCAATGTGTTCTTTGGAAATGTGCGGGTGCGCATTGCGTTCGCTCGGTTCACCATGGGTGGCCCAGCGGGTGTGCGCAATTCCAGTACCGCCGGGAATAGGCTCAGCATGTACCGCATCCGACAATTCTTTCACTTTTCCCAAACGGCGCACGCGCTGCAATTGGCCATTGCTAACCACGGCCACGCCGGCTGAGTCATAACCACGGTATTCCAGGCGGCGTAATCCTTCCACCAGAATATCCACCACATCGCGTTGCGCTACGGCGCCAACAATTCCACACATGATTAACTCCTTGAGCTGTTTAGTAGTTGTAAATAATCTTTTTACTAATTTGAATGCAGTGATGGTCTTTTAGTGAGATGCGCAAATCACTTGCACACCCTGTTGTTCTAATTTTTGTTTGTCTTTTGTATCAATGCCAGCATCAGTCACCAACACTTTGATCGCACTCCAGGGCAATTCCAGGTTGTGGATTTTGCGGCCGATCTTGTCGGACTCGGCCATGACGATGAC
>JAGKXA010000472.1 GCA_021151615.1 Cellvibrionaceae bacterium
ATGTCCATTGGGAATATTTGTCGACTGTGCCACTGGGGCTATCGCAATTACCACCCACTTCACGATCCGTGCGGCTAAACAGTCGGCCAGCGATATCGTAACGCTGCACACTGGTTTGGCCTTTGCCATCCACCTGACAAGTCAGATCGCCGAAGCGGTTGTATTTGTAAATCCAACTGCCTTTATCGGGATCGCTCATACTGGTTTTGCGATCGCGCAGGTCATAACCCACCGTAGTGGTGTTCGATGCAGGGTCGCGCATTTCGCGCATATTGCCGCGTGCATCATAGGCAAATTTTGTAGTGCCATTATTGGGGTCGATGACTTCATAAACCTGACCGGCCAGATCGCGCTTTTCTATACGCACCTGTGTTTTCGGATTGGTGATTCTGACTTCCAGGTTGATGTATTCCGTGAGCGTAGTGGCATACGAATTTTTATATGGAGATTTGGTCGCCGTAACACGCCCCAGGATGTCGTAAGTTTGCGATGTCCAATAGCGCTCACTGGAGTTGCGCCAGTAAGGGTTGCTGGTGTGCAGTACACGGTCCAGCTTGTCGTATTCGGTATCCACCAGACTCCAATCATTACCATCAAAACCTTTGCTGCCCGCGCGGCGGGTACGACCGAGAATATCTTTACACGTAATACTTACCGCACCGCCGGCTGCCTGGGTAGTGATCCAGATTTTGTTATCACTCGGGCAAATATTATTGGCATCTACACCCGAACCCATTTTGATTTCCGCAAATGCACCAGTGCTATCGGCAGTGAAATAGGGCGTACCGAATGTAGTGGTAGCGATTTTTTTCGTGGTGTAACCACTGGCACTCACATAATTGCGCACGTCTGTCGGTGTGCCGTATTTATCGCGGCTGATAACTTCCGATACTAATTGACGTATTGCTGTATCCGGCGCTGTACCATTGGTAAAGAAGCCATAGGTTTTATCGATGTAACGACCGCGCGCATCGTATTCCACTTCCGTCTGGCGTGTTTGCGTATCAGCAGTGGTTACCGATTTATAGCGGTTACCTTTGTTGTAGGAGTGCGTTGTGGTTATCGTGAACGCAGAATTATCCGGCTCCACCGTTTCAGTATTAAGCAAACCTATATCCGTACCAGATTGATAGTAAGTAAAACTGGAAACGCGCGTGATGCTTCCATAGGTTGGTTCATTGGCAGCAACCGTCATACGCTGCAAACGACCTTGTTGCATACTCCAGGTAGAACCGGAATAGTCGTACACATTAACGGTGGATTTAGTGAGCGTTGGTAACACAAGCGTACTGCCACTGCTAATGGTGGAATCCGTGCGCGTAGTATTGCCTTTGTTGTCGAGAATATTATTTTCCGTTGCAGTGCTTAGCTCATCACCTTGTGAATCGCCGTTATCTTTTAACG
>JAGKXA010000473.1 GCA_021151615.1 Cellvibrionaceae bacterium
CATTAATTTTTTGCATCAGCCTATTCGCCAGCGCCTCATTGCTTGCACCCAGCTGATCCAGAATGTATTGCGCTTCTTTTTGATAGGAAAGAATTTTTTCATCATTCCAATAAAATGGCGGATGATAGAGATTGGTAATACGGTCTGCCAGTTTCACCATCCAGATTTCTTTGGGCTGCAGTTTTATGCGGGCGATGGAATCTTCCATCTGCGCTTGTTTGGTCGGCAGGCTTTCATTTTTGGATAACGCAATAACACCATCTATCACAGATTTACCAAATAGTTCGAACACTTCCGTATAGGTCGTGTCGGTATCCTCAATGGTATCGTGCAATAACGCGCATTGGATCGCTAAATTTGCATCTACTGATTCAGGTGTTTTTGCTGCCGCCAGGGAAACTTCCATCGCCACACTGGCAATGTGATTAATATAAGGAATTTGTTCACCTTCATGCGTACCACCGTAGGTTTGCCCGGCATGTTTGCGCGTAGCGAAAGCCCAGGCTTTTTGGTAAATATCCGGAGACCATAAATTAGACATGCTCACATTCTCACTCAAATAAATTCACAACCAACGCCTGACTCTACTCGCATAGTCCTGCCACTCGTCAGCGTGTTTCTGTGCTAACCAGGGTTCCTCTGCCAGGGTAATGCGCAAATGAAATGCAGCCATCACAATCAAGGTATAAATGGTCAAAGCAGGAGACAGGAATAATGCAGCCCAGCCTGACAAAATCAGCAACACGGCAACATACATAGGGTTGCGGCTATAACGATAAAGTCCGACTGTGACCAATTTTTGTGGTGGTGCCCAGGGTGCTAGCGTGCCTTTTCCAGACACATAAAAATCGCGCGCACACCACAACAAGCACACCAAACCCATAATTACAAAAATAAAACCAGCAGGCCAAACAATGCTAAT
The DNA here is from genome assembly GCA_021151615.1 of Cellvibrionaceae bacterium. Taxonomy (GTDB): domain Bacteria; phylum Pseudomonadota; class Gammaproteobacteria; order Pseudomonadales; family Cellvibrionaceae; genus Cellvibrio. The sequence continues at coordinate 923 of JAGKXA010000473.1, forward strand.
CCGCGTACCCCAGATAAACGCTAATGGCACACCAAAGGCAACAACACCGGGTAGAACGAGAAATGCAATTATCGCACGTACCAGCATAAAGAATTCCTCCAGGGAACCCGGCACTCATGCCATCAATTTGCAGCTCTCGATAATATAGTCCCAGCCTGTTCTTTTCACCTGTTTTTCCGCGTCCATTACTAATACCCGGGGTTAGCTAAACGTAAAAAATAAGGCACTGCTGATGGGTGAATAGCTGGTCGCGACATTTTTACGACATCCCTGCTTTAGGCTGACTCATACCTATCAATCAAGCCTGTCAGCCAAACCAGTCAACCAAGGCTATCAACATCGCACCGGATGCAGGTTGGGCATGAAGTGGAGCGGAGCAAGTGGTTAAAGCATATTTTTTGAATATATTTTATGAAACACGATTGCACCAATCACTCCATGAAAACCATAGGTAGCCACCTCTTCGAAAAATTTAACCC
>JAGKXA010000474.1 GCA_021151615.1 Cellvibrionaceae bacterium
CCCCAGGGCCTTTTGCTCGGCATCACTCAGGGAACCATCCACCTTAAAAGAGAATTCCAGCGTGCTACCAACAACCCCGATATTTCTACGCTGTAACTCGATTTGAATTTTATCGCCGTCCTTAGTCTTAACACTCAAGCGCACGGATTGATTATCCGACGTTGGCTGCAAACTAAAATTCGGGGTAGAACTTTTTACCGCCTGCTCTTGCGTCACTTGCAAGCGACGCGCTTCATTGCGGAATTCCGTTGTTTCACGGCTTAGCGCACCTATCTGGCTAAATACACTACTAATAGAAAGGGTGGCTTTTTTGGCACTGGCGGCATTGAGCGAACTCAGTAAATTATTTGAAAGTGCTGAGGCTGCTTGCCCTTTGGATTTATTATCACGCAAGCCACTAATAAACACCGGTGTTTGATCATAGGTGACAGGCATATCGCGGGGCTGGAAACTGACCTGATCACTAGCAACCGGAGTACTGGCCGGAGCTATGCTGGTAGTGTTCGCTTCCAAGGACCTGGCCGCTGGCGATTGTGCAGTAGCGGGTGCAACAAACACAGGGGTTGCAGTAACTTGCATATTAAATCTCCGTGACTTGTTTCACCCGGTAACTCACTTGCAGTATTTATTTGTTATGGTCGTTATCGGCCAACAGGTTAATTAGTTGAGCACGAAAAGCGTAAAAAGAAGTAAAGACCTGCACTCAATCAGTATTCAATCACCATACGTACCGAATCAGTATAAACACCGGCAATGGGTGTGGACTGTCCGCTGGTAATAATTACCGGAAGGTTCACTGTTTCACTCATGCCAGTACCAGAACGATTCAATGGATTGGTATTACCCAACACCTGACTGGTCGAGCTGGGATGAAAAATTTGGTATGCCACTGTTTGCCCACCCGCCGATTTCATATGCCGGGAACCACTCGCATAGTTATTGCCTGTGTCGGCATAGAGCAAATAATCCTCCTGGTTAGTGCAACGCACACTCACACTCAACTGGGCAGCCACTGCATTATCCAACAAACTGACCGAACCAAAATCCACCAGGCTTGGGCTGCTGACAAATTCGCAGCTTTTACTCACCACCAAATTAAAATTCATAGTAACGGAAGAATTCACCGGGTTAGATATGAGGCATATATTTACAATATTCAGACTGGTGCACATATTGCCATCCACTGTCAGCACCTGGGTCCCAGTGTAAGTGCCCGCATTGGGCCATTTTGTAGTAGCAACCGTTTTAACATGTAGCGGAATATCCACGCGCCCGGTAGTTAACACACCCAACCCCAGCAAACTAAATCCCGTTGGACCACCAACGCTTTGGCCAGATGAACTGATTGACGGTGTGTAAGTTGAGTTGCTGGCAAGTATGTAAGAGACACTGTCTACACC
>JAGKXA010000475.1 GCA_021151615.1 Cellvibrionaceae bacterium
CTTTAATAGCCTGAAAGACAAGTTGCGCCAGCTGGATGATGAGCGCAATAGCTTTCATCCGGTGAAAGACATTACCTACGTCAACATTATGCTCACCAAGTCTACCTTCCTGAGTGAGGACGGCACCTTCAGTCGCGAGCATCTGGATACCTTGACTGATGTGGAGGAGTGGGCGGAAAAAAATCTTTCTATTGTGGAAGTACAGGACCGCGTGCGCACCATGCTGGTGTTGATTATGGAAGACCCCTATTACACCTCGCTCGATGAAATCTATGCAGTCACTACCGGCATTGATCGCAATATTATTGCACCGCTAATGTTTAGCGATTACTCGCTAATGGACACCACCACGGAACACAAGGGCCAAAGTGTGGATGAACGCAAAAAACGTTTGGCCTATGTGCATGAAAGTTTTGGTGCTGGTACCTTCTGGCCCATAGTGCAATATGAAAACAGTAGCGATGGTAAAGACTACCGCGAATTCAATGATTATATCGGCAAGCATTTTTCGCCGGGTTACACTGAATCCTTCTGGAATGAAACCCTCTGCGCCTATCGCTGGCAATTAATTTATGTGTTGAATTTGTGGCTGCTATTGGCATTTATTTATTTAATCACGTTTTTCTATTTGTTCCCGCACCGCTGTAAAGATTTACCGGCGCTGCTGCGCTGGTTGCAACACCCGCTTACGGTAGTGGGCATTATCCTGCCGCCGATTGTGCTCTGGGGTTATCTGTTGCTGATGGACTCAAGCTTTACCTTGTTAAATCTTTCCAGCCTTTTGTGTTTGCTGTTGCTGGGCCTGGCGATTGCCGCGGGAGTGGATGCAGTGAAAGCACTGCAACAGCAAAAACCCAATCGCAATTTGTTGCAATACCAAAAATTGGCGTCTTCACCTGCCGCTGAAACGACAGAAGCGATCAGCGAAGAAGTGGATGAAGATATTTACGATAATGAGAGGACTTGATGTGGACTCTATAAGGAATAGTTCCAGTTATTATCGTTTAGCCCTGGCTTTTGTAGGCGGTTTTTTTCTGCAGGCCGGAAGCGCTACTGCAAGTGAAATAACCTGTGCAGAAAAATTTCCGGCTGCCACCACCATCGTGAAACTGGGTATGAGCACGGCATTGAGTGGGCCCAATCAGTATTTGGGTTTGTCTATGTCGCAGGGCGTTAAGGCGCGCATCGATGAAGCTAATTGCGCTGCTGTCTGGCGCAAGCAAGGTATTCAGTTTGAATTGATTGTGCTGGACGACAACTATGATCCACAAGTGGCCGCGCGCAATACGCAGCGGTTAATTGACGAGCACCAGGTGGTTGCCATTGTCGGCAACGTGGGCACGCCAACAGCAGAAAAAAGTTGGACCATCGCCAATGAAAAACAAGTGGTGTTTTAC
>JAGKXA010000476.1 GCA_021151615.1 Cellvibrionaceae bacterium
ACTATAAAGTTGCCGACATGTCCCTGGCTAACTGGGGCCGTAAAGAAATTGAAATCGCCGAAGGTGAAATGCCCGCGCTGATGGCGCTGCGTCGCAAATACAAGGATTCAAAACCACTGGCCGATGCGCGCATTATTGGCTGTATCCACATGACCATTCAAACGGCGGTATTGATTGAAACACTGGTAGAACTGGGTGCAGAAGTGCGCTGGTCATCGTGCAATATTTTCTCCACGCAAGATCATGCCGCCGCGGCAATCGCCGCCGCCGGCATTCCCGTATTTGCCTGGAAAGGTGAAACCGAAGAAGAATTCTGGTGGTGTATCGAGCAGACCATTAATAAAGACGGCAAGCCTTGGAATGCCAATATGATTCTCGATGATGGCGGCGATGTAACGCAAATCGTACATGAGAAATACCCACACATGCTCGATAAAATTCACGGCATTTCTGAAGAAACCACCACGGGTGTACACCGTTTGGTAGAAATGCTGAAAAAAGGCACCTTAAAAGTTCCCGCAATAAATGTGAACGATGCAGTTACCAAAAGTAAAAACGACAACAAATACGGTTGCCGCCACAGCTTGAGCGATGCCATCAAACGCGGCACCGATCATTTGTTGATGGGTAAAAAAGCATTGGTGATTGGTTACGGCGATGTGGGCAAGGGTTCTGCTGCGTCACTGCGTCAGGAAGGTATGATTGTAAAAATTACTGAAATCGATCCTATTTGCGCAATGCAAGCCTGCATGGATGGTTTCGAAGTGGTATCACCTTACAATGACGGCATCAACACCGGCAAATACGAAGACATTAATCATGCTGTGCTCGGCACTACTGATCTGGTGGTCACAACTACCGGCAATGTCAACGTGTGTGATTCCGCCATGTTGCGTGCATTAAAACGCAACGCGGTAGTGTGTAACATCGGTCACTTTGACAGCGAAATTGATACTGCATTTATGCGCAAAAACTGGGAGTGGGAAGAGATCAAACCCCAAGTGCATAAGGTGTATCGCGACAAAACCACCAACGATCATTTGATTATTTTGTCAGAAGGCCGCTTGGTAAATCTGGGTAACGCGACTGGCCACCCATCGCGCATTATGGATGGCTCTTTCGCCAACCAGGTTCTTGCACAAATTTATTTGTACGAGCGCAAATTTGCCAACCTGCCCGCAGAGCAAAAAGCGGAACACATTTATGTGCGCGTACTGCCGAAGAAACTCGATGAAGAAGTAGCGCGCGATATGGTGGAAGGTTTTGGCGGCGTGATCACCAAACTCACCACCCACCAAGCCGAATATATCGGCGTGGAAGTGGAAGGGCCGTTTAAGCCGGATTCTTACAAGTATTAATTAGATTTAACGTAGGTTGGGCAGCAATGCCCAACAT
>JAGKXA010000192.1 GCA_021151615.1 Cellvibrionaceae bacterium
TGCAGTTTCCAGTGTAAAGTCTGTTTAAGTTATGTTGAAAAATATGACAAATTATTTTAAGTGGTTCTCGTTTTTCCCTTGCTGGCTTCTGTGTCCCATTATCCCCGCGAAAACGTGACGAGTTACTCCCAGGGGAAAACAAAAGTGGGACAAAAAACCGATTAAAACTTTTGTAAATTTCTGCTGCGTTACCACGCAAGTTTTTATTTCTTCCAATTTCCACAATAAACATAAGGAGAGTTACATGTTTACTAAACAATCTATCTTGCTGATGATTTTCGCATTCTGCTTTAGCACCCTGGGTTCAGTGAACGCTGCTGCCAAACCCTATAAGGGGGCGGAGATTTACAGTGCAGAATCCACCAAATACGGCCGCTATGTAATGCGCATGCGCATGGCCAAAGGCAGTGGTGTGCTCTCAACATTTTTTACCTACAAGAATGGCTCTGAAGTCGCGGGCACTGTGTGGGAAGAAATTGATATTGAGGTGCTGGGGAAAAATGAAGCCTATCAAATGCAAAGCAACATTATCGCCGGCGCCCCGCGTCAGACGACCGAGGGATTGCATACCGCATCGCAATCGCTCGCCGATGATTACCATACCTATGCATTGGAATGGACGCCGGAATACGTCGCCTGGTTTATTGATGGTCAGCAAGTCCGGAAAATAACGGGTGGGAATTTAGTGGCCACCCTGGTAAATCCCCAAAGCATGCGCTTTAACATTTGGGCTTCCACCAGTGAACCCTGGGTGGGCGCATTTAATTCGTCTATTTTGCCGGTGTATCAATTTGTAAATTATATGGAGTATTACGCATACAACACCGCCACAAAAACGTTTTCATTTTCATGGCGCGATGATTTTAATAGTTTTGATGCTAATCGTTGGAGTAAAGCGGATTGGACTTTTGACGGCAACTATGTGGACTTCGATCCAGCCAACGTTGTTGTGCAAAATGGCACGCTGGTGTTAGCCCTTACCACCGAGGGCAACAAGGGCTTTAACGGTACCGTCCCCGTTGATGGTGCCGCGAGCAGCCGTGCAAGCAGTAGTGCCATGCCGAGTAGCCGCTCAAGCAGCAGTATGGCAACCACTAGCAGTGCAACTACCAGCAGTGCAACCACAAGTGTGAGTAGCAGCGCCCGTTCTTCCACCGCATCTAGCAATTCCAATACCGGTACAGGACAGTGTAATTGGTATGGAACACTTTACCCTCTGTGTATTAATACCAGCAGTGGTTGGGGTTATGAAAATAACCGCAGTTGTATTTCACGCAGCACCTGTGCGGCACAACCTGCACCCTTCGGTATCGTAGGCGCGGCTGTTTCTTCAAGTTCCGTTCGCAGCTCGGCGGCACCATCCTCATCCAGTAGAAGTTCGGTAATATCCAGTGCATTGCCATCCAGTAGCAGAACGAGTTCTTCCAGTTCAGTAGGCTCGGTCAATTCCGGTGGGCTTACGTGTACTGCAAAGCTGGTGAATAACTGGGGAAACGGGTACCAATTGGACGTCACCGTTAGCAATACCGGTACTGCTGCAATAAACGGTTGGAGTTTAACGTTAAACTTTAGCGAAAGTCCGCAACGCACTGGTGGTTGGAATGCCGTATTCGGCGGATCAGGAAATGTGGTTACCGCGAGCAATGTGAATTGGAATGGCACCATTGCACCAGGTCAGTCGGTGAGCTTTGGTTTGCAGGGTAATCACGATGGTTCATTTGTAATACCTGGTTGCCGCGTTAACTAACCGTGTAATTCACGGGATTTTTTTAACCCAAAGAAGTAGTGCCGCGCGCGGCACTACTCCCATTGAAGCTAAATTGCTGTGCGATAATTTCCCCTGGCGGACTCACTCGCCAATTTACGAAACTCCGTGGGTGAAACGCCAACTAAACGACTAAAAAAACGATGAAAAGCCGATTTGCTGTTAAAGCCAGCCTGTGCATAGATTTCATTGATCGTCAGGTTAGATAATTGCGTATCGGCCAGCAGCCGCTTTGCCTCGTTGATGCGATAGAGATTGACGTACTCGTTGAAGTTAACATGGAAATGCTTGTTAATCAGTGTTGATACGTCCCGGTAAGGTAGATTGATGTGCTCCGCCAGGCGCTCAATGTTCAAGCGTGGATTAAGATAAAGTTTTTCAATTTCCATCGACTGTATGATTTTTTCAATAGGATAGGCGTCGACATAGAATTCGCCAGCCGGAGTAGGCGTGCGGCGCGTCAGTTCATTGTTAGTGTGCGCGATGCTATATACCAATAGAGCACTAATTAAGCCTGACGTAATATAGTTATCGAAAATACCAAAAATATCTGCAGCGCTGGCACCCAGAAAAAATCCCAGAAAATGTGTGCCCAGGGACCAGCTCCAATTTAATAAACTGCCCCAAACCAAAATCACCAACCAGTGATACCCGAGGATAGGCGTAGAGGCATTGGGCTGCGATTGCCGGTTAAAACCGTGTAACTTGTGAAGGGCCATGACGGCGTAGAGCAATGGAATGGTTTTTACCGAATGCCATTCATAGGTAGACAAAATATGGGGCAGTTTATCCGCCTGAAAATCGGCACGAACGACACTGGTGAGTTGATAGTTAATGGCAATTGCGGAAAAATAAATGACCAAGGGTAGCAGGTGAACAACGTCCGCTCTGGTGAGTCGATAGGCCGGTGTGGTGACGGCAGATATATAGCAATAAAGCAGTGGGCCTTTTAACAATAGCGAGCAAAATAGCAAGTAGGGCACCAGGTAGTTATCCAACACCGGGTGAATTTTTAGAGTGGGTTGCCAAAGCAGTAGTACCGAGCCAATACCCAGTGCGGTATCGAATAGAAAAGTAATCAGTAATACTTTTTCTATTCGACTTTTTTGGGGATGGAAGCTCTGGCATAGGGCGAGAATCAAACATAAGGTCGCGGTGATAAACAATACGACATCATGAATGTTAAATAGAGAATGCTTCATGGATTAATGCACTCCGGGGTTCACTGATGTTAAGTGCCCTTGCGCAGCAAAAAATGAAGCCGGCTCGAAGACTAGACGAATAAGCTTGGATGATTCTTGGCTGCTGCGCGCGCGTATTTTTCCAGCGTATTAGCCAACTCACAAATTGCTTTAATGGATTTGTCTGCGGCACCAATAATCAGGCCGTCCAGCACTAATCGATAGAGTTTTGCAATGGGGAGATAATCGCTACGTCGCCTATCGGAAAGTCGCAAGGTTCTGTCGATGTTCAGTTTTTCTTTAAATATTATTTTGTTCAGTCGTGGAAATCCATTTAACCCAGACAGGGTCAGATAAAAATGATGGTCTGCGGCGAAAAATTCATCCTCCGAAAATACAATACAATTTTCGAGTGCTAACATTTTGTCGCGCAAATGAGTGACAGCTAAGCATTTCTCGATGTTACTTGACTGAACATCCTTAAGTATGGCGATTAATATGGATCTGATTATAAATATTGAATCCAAAATGCTAGCCAGCTCAAGCTTACAGATGGTTGTACAGCGTTGTGGAATAATTTGAACCAGGTTGTCCTGTGCCAACAGGCTGAAGGCTTCTCTCACTTTGGATCTGGGGGTGCCCAGTTCTTTGGCGAGATCCATTTCGGAAAAGTGACTGCCGGGCGCGTACTCCATAGAGGCAATTTTTACTCTGATCACATCGTAAATTGATTCGTTCAACATAAAAATTCCAGGTAAATAATTGTCCGCCATCAGGCATAAATTTGTGCATCTGAATAACCTCGGGCCCTAGGTTGTGAGCGTAAATTCAGAAATCTGCTGCAACGAGGATTGGGTAGGTGTTGCAAGTGGTTCTTTCGTTTATTTATCTTGTTGTCATTTTTACTATTATTAAAACATACAATATTTTTATATGGGTTTCAATCAACTGGTTAAATATAAAGTGGTTACTCGGTAAACTAGTATGTTAGTAATACCAATGTGATGTTCGATTACATTGTCACTGGAATAGATAAAAAGCGCAGAAGTTTTGAGTGCTGCAAAGTGTTTTTTGCAGGTCGGAGTGATTAGCAAAACGCAAACCTCACCGCGGGTGTTTATAGCTTTCTGGATGAGCGCGCCGGCGCTGATTGGATATTGCAGTTGAAGATAATTGTCTGCAGTTGATCAGGTTAAATTATTCTTTTATTTTGAAATTCCGGCTTCAAAAATGAAACCGGAATTTTTTTGTACGTTGAAATACTGGCACCATTAAAAAGCAAAGTGATGATGAACTAAAATGTCTTGCTGCGAGTGATTTGTAACTGCCCGGCTTGACCGGCAGTTGCTTGCAGACCTGCGCGTAGCCCGGGCTGACCACCTCCAAGCCACAGATCTACTCTGCCGGGAACCAACTTGCGCTGACCTGTTGCATCAACAGTGCTCAGGCTGCGCTCATCCACATTGAAAACCACTTTCTGCGTTTTTCCCTTGGCAATATGCACGCGTTCAAACGCTATCAAAGTGCGTATCGGGCTGTTGGGAATATCCTGGTGGGAAGCGTAAAGTTGCACGACTTCGTCTGCGTCCACTGTGCCGGTGTTAGTGACCTCCACCGTAACGCGTAACGGCTTTTCGGCATCCCATTTTTTGCTCGATAGTGCAAGCTTGCGATACATAAATTTGCTGTAAGAAAGTCCGTAACCAAATGGATACAACACCTCGCCCGTGAAATATCGGTAAGTGCGATTTGCCATGGAGTAATCGCTGAATGCGGGCAATTGTTCGAGTGATTTATAAAATGTCACCGGCAGTCGTCCGGCGGGGCTGAAGTCTCCAGCCAGTAAGCGGGCAATTGCTTCGCCACCTTGTCCGCCGGGGTACCAAGCCTCAATAATCGCCGTGGCTTTTGCTTCCTCTTCATTAATTGCCAGTGCACTGCCATTCATCAGTATCACTATGACCGGTTTACCTGTTGCGTAAAGTTTTTGTAATAGCTCGCGCTGTACCAATGGTAGGGATAAATCTGTACGATCTCCTCCAACAAATCCAGGTAAGGGCACGGGCATTTCCTCACCTTCGACTTGCGCTGTCAGGCCGCCTACAAATATTACCGCATCAGAATTTTTTGCCGCAGAAACTGCCGCCGCGCTCTGTACATTCGATGGCAAGCTCCACACCAATTGTTCGTTGCCTCGCTCGCCACGTTGGAATGCTTCAATTTTTAGACGATAGATTTTTCCTGCATCCAGTTGCGTATTTCCGCTGGCAATTACCGGGCGCCAATCAACATTCCAGGCATCCAGAATTAATTGGTCATTAATCCAAATGCGATACCCTCCATCGGCCAAATAGCGCAAACTGTAAGTGCCAGTCTCGGGTGCTTTAATAAACCCACTCCAGCGCACAGCACCGCTGGCTACTTCATTGGTCCAGCTCAGCATTGCATTGGAATCAATCCGCTTTTGAATCGGTTTGTTGGCAAGGTTTTTGTCAGCAAAATACTCGGCCTGCAAACCCTGTTTGCGACATTTTGCATCGATACAAAAAACACTATCGGGTACCGGCGTCTGCACAGAATCCAGTAAGCCCGTGCCTTTTTCATAGTGGATATTGGCCGCGCCAAAACGAGCGCGCAGTCCTTGCAGTGCGGTAACAGGTTGTGAGGGGGTGCCGTTGTAATTACCAACCAATGCCTCAACGCTGTCGGCATTGGGGCCGATAACAGCAATTTTTTTAATGTCGGATTTGAACGGCAAAAAACTGGCCTGATTTTTTAGCAGCACCAGTGAATTTTCTGCCATGGTACGTGCAAGGTTTCGATGTGCGTCAGTATCGTTATCGCGCGGGGTAATTTTTGGAAACACTTGGGTTCGTGGGTCAAATTGCCCCAGGCCCATGCGTGCAGTGAACAGGCGAATAAGTGCGGCGTCTATTTGCGCTTCGGTAATCAAACCTTTTTTGAGCGCGGTGCGAATATTATCTGCTTCATTAGCGTCGCCGCAGATTAAATCCATGCCGGCTTCAAAGGCCGCTTTAACGCCTTCTTCCGGTGTTTTGGTGTAGCCGTGGTTAGTGCTGTGATAAATATCAAAGACGGCGCCGCAATCCGACACTACAAATCCATCGAAGCCCCATTGGGTGCGCAATTTATTTTGCAATAATTCACGGTTGGCGCAGGCAGGAATTCCGCTTACCGCATTGTAGGCACACATGACTGATTTGGCTTTTCCTTCCATGACAGTGGCCCGGAATGCTGGTAAATAAGTTTCCTCCAGATCTTTTGCGCTTGGGTTTACATTGTCGCGATGACGGCCAGCTTCAGGCCCGCTATGAACTGCAAAATGTTTGGGTGTGGCGATCGTTTTGAAATAGTGCGTGTCGTTTCCTTGCAAACCTTTTACGAAGGCCACGCCAAGGCGTGAAGTTAAATACGGGTCTTCACCATAGGTTTCCTGGCCGCGTCCCCAACGCGGGTCGCGAAAAATATTGATGTTCGGTGACCAAACTGTTAAGCCGCCAAACCAATCGGAGCCGCCGAATCTATGTTGTTCTGCGAAATGTTTTGCGCGGAACTCGGTGCTGATAACGTCTGCAACTTTATACATCAAGGGCTCATTCCAGGCCGCTGCCATACCAATTGCCTGGGGAAACACGGTCGCTTCGCCAAGCGCGGCAACACCGTGTAAACCTTCGTTCCACCAATTAAATTCGCGCACACCAAGGCGCGGAATTGCTGGTGCGTCATTGATAAGTTGTGGCAGCTTTTCATCCAGCGTCATGCGCGACACAAGATCCTGCGCGCGTTCCTGAAAACTGAGTGACATGTTTTGGTATTTAGGTATAGTCCCTTGCGTATTAGCGTTAACACTGGCAGCAACTATCAATGCCCCCAAAGGCAGCACGAATAATGTAGCAAGCGTTTTCGGGAGGCTGGACATTCTTGTTATTCCTATTAGGTAATTGCCGATTGTTATGATTAGAGCTGCTGCAAACCGATACTGAGGGTTCAAATATTCTTGTTGTCAATAATACTATAAGACAAATAAAGCGCAAGTGATGAAAATGGGATGGGGTTTGACCAGATGATAAACTGGTGTTTAATTTTGCTGATTGAATGTGTGGGCTGAGCACTGTAAACGACTGGTTGCTGCAGGATTTGCAGCCGCTAAATCTTATAGCGATTATCAGGGTGGGTGGGCTAAAACCAACCAAGATTGCGATGGTTATCGCGCGGTGAGGCAGCGTCGGGAATGACAGATCCAGAGACAAATACGCCACCGAAAATACAGGTGGCGTATCCGGTAATATGCTTTTATCACGGCCGGGTGGGGCGCGGTTCCTGTTGTTGAAATAATATTTCCATCAATTTGCAATTTCATCGCCGTGCTCACGCACAGTTACGGATTTTTTTCGTTGATGATTGCGCCGCTAACCTGCTGTGGCGCTGTAGATCTTTCGCCAATTCGTAATCTGTTTACTATTGATCTGCAATTGGCTAAACACGACTTATCATTTCGATTATTTGATAATAAATTGGAATACCAATTAGCACGTTCAATGGAAAGGTGACTCCGAGGGCCGCGAAAATCGCCAGCCCAACATCGGCTTCTTTTATTGCAGCTTTAATAGCGGCAGGTGCGGCGATATAGGATGCACTGGCGGTCAATGCGGCGAGAATCAAGATACTTCCGATGGGCAAATGCAGTGCAAGCCCGGCCGCTGTTCCTATCAAGGCCAAGGCGAAGGGCGCAAGCAATGCAAAGATGATTAGTTTCCAATGCTGGATGGGGAATGGATTTAAATGTTGCGACGCACAGACACCCATCTCCAACAAAAACAGCGCAAGCAGGGCTTTAAAAGCGCCGAGAAACAGCGGGGCAACATCTTTGCTACTATCAGGACCGTAGAGGTAACCAATAATCACTCCACCGGTGAGCAACACTACACCGCGACTGGTCAGTGCTTCGTGCCATATCCCCTTCATACTGCTGCTATTTCCGGTGGCTTTCTTGAACAACAAAATCCCCACCACAATTGCAGGCAGCTCCAGCAATACCAGATATAAGGTGGTTTGTGGGGCAATGCTCAGGTGATTCACTTCAGCGAAGGCAAGGGCGACAGCGAAGGTGCCCGCACTGGCCGAACCATAGTGCGCGGCGATACTGGCGCTGTTGGCGGCATTCAGTTGTACGAACTTGCGCAGTAAAGGATAAAGCAGCAAGGGAATCGCAATCCCCAACATAATCACCGTAATCACTTCCGGTAGTAGTTGCCAATTCACGTTGCCGTGCAGCGCGAGGCCGCCTTTCAGGCCAAGCGTAAGCATCAGCAGTATGCTCAGGGTGTCGTAGGCCGCCTTGGGCACCTTTAAATCCGATTTGGCTACCCCGGCCAAAACGCCGAGCAGGAAGAACATAATGACGATATCAGGCATGGGTATAACCTCTTAACTTGCCGGGATTAGCAGTATTCGAGGGTATTTTGGCGATTCTTTTGAAT
>JAGKXA010000477.1 GCA_021151615.1 Cellvibrionaceae bacterium
TCCATTTTTATTTTCATTGCGCGAGCATTTTCCTGTAACCGTTGACTGCTCAAACCGATCTCCAACAGCGCTCGCATATTATCTTTATTAAGCGCATCCACGTTTAAACCAAACGCACCTTCGGCGTCCATCGAAACCAGTTCAAACGGCAAATCCACCGCTACGCCCAGCGTATTGGCAATACTACAAATAGCTGGTTGGTCGCCCGAAAGCGGCAGTATTAATTGTGGAATTCCCCAATTCATGCCTTTCATTGTGGTGCTAAAGCCGCCATGCACCACACACAAATCGGTAAACGGCATTAAGATGTTTTGATCAACATAATCTTTGATATAGACATTAGGTGGTTGCTGACCATACTTATTAAGGTCTACCCCCCGCCCTACCGTCATAATTAAATTAATATTCATCCCGCGTGCGGCTTCGAGCACTATATCGAACACCTGCGGATAAAGCCGATTAAATACTGTCCCCAGGCAGACATAGACAGTTTTACGATCGCGCGGCATGGTTTTGAGCCAATCAGGAATCAAGTGAAGATCCGGTTTCTCTCGCCAGATATTCACAAAAAATTCATTTTCTTGCGGATTAACAATTTTTTCATGATTACGCCATTTAACCCATTTGAGAAAAAAGCTGCGCAACAACATTCTTAATGCCAATTTCATTTGCTTACCATGCATCAGGCTCTTAATCAGTAATCGCTGATAGTTGTTGCCAGTTAGTGCATTTAAAAATGAAAAATTAATGGGCATTAAACGCAAATCAAGATAACGACCGATTGCACTGAATGATTTATCAACCGGCAATCCTGCTTCTGCACGCAGTGCAGTGATGAGCGGACCAAATGCCACTTTCACCGCACTGGGGCGCATTAAATAACTCATATTGCAACAAACATAAGGAACGTTCATTGCTTCAGCAGCTAATGCCCCGGCGTACTCATAATTATCATGAATGACCAGATCATAATCTGCGACAATTTTCAGCAACGATGGCAACAGCGCCCGCGGTGCGCGATTCATAAAAATAGTATCCAGCAACCAACGCGCTTGCTTGTTGCGAGGAATATCCAGCATCTCAGGCAAAGTTTCTGCGGGCCTGGCTTCATCAAAATCCAAACCAGCAGCAATGAATTTTATTCCCTGGCTTTCTACAAACTCGCGGTAACTACTACCCGACACAAACGTCACTTCACAATCACGCGCCATCAATTCCTTTGCTATAGGAATCATTGGGCCAATGTGGCCCAGGCCTGGCTGAGATGTCATCAGTACTTTCATGAACTGCCTCGCGTTATTACTCACTCGTGTAAATTGATTACGCAGCTACAGAATCGGCGTTGACAGAACACTCTATTGCCTGCTGCAAATCTTCAATTAATAATTCAAC
>JAGKXA010000478.1 GCA_021151615.1 Cellvibrionaceae bacterium
GGCATTAATTGGTGGCATTCCTTTTACGGTGTTTAATTCTCCGCTGTTTGGCAAATTTGGTGTATCCATGCCACATTTAAATTATGGCGGCGTTGTTAGCGAATACTTCAATATCCACCAGGCACTAATGTCGGAGCTGGAGCAAGTTCGTACACAGCTTCAGCTGAAGTATCTGGAAGTGCGCAGCATTTACCCGGATCTGGGGCACAACCCATCAACCAAAAAAGTGTCGATGGTACTTGAACTACCGGTTACCGACGAACAACTTGAAAAACAACTCGGCAGTAAATTGCGCGCGCAATATAAAAAAGCGGAGGAATCTGGTCCGGAGACACGTATTGGCACACAGGAATTGCTGGATGATTTTTATAAAGTATTTGCTACTAATATGCGTGACCTGGGTACCCCTGTTTACGCTAAGCAATGGTTCACGCAGCTACTTACCCACAACAACCTCAATTGCAAGTTAATAGTTATCTATGTTGATCGCAAACCAGTCTCTGCAGGCTTCCTGGTGAACCACGGCAAGTTGATGGAGATTCCCTGGGCATCCACCCTAAAATCTGCCAATAAATTAAACATGAATATGTGGATGTATCGCCAGATACTAAAGTTTGCAATTGGGCAGAAGTGTGAGTTTTTTGATTTTGGCCGTTCCACTATGGATGCGGGAACCTACAAATTTAAAAAACAATGGGGTGCAATACCCTATCAACATTATTGGTATTCAATAGTGCCAAAAGGTACAGCAAAACCGGAAATGAATCCTGACAACCCTAAACTAAAGCTGGTTATCACACTGTGGAAATTGCTACCTGTTTGGGTAACTAAAATCATAGGCCCAGGAATAGTTAAGGATATTCCTTGATGGTTATTTGATAGGTTATTTTTTTTTAAGGTGCCTTATCGCTTTAAGACCATCGTTCACTTTATATAATAATTTCAACATTGGATTGCGCACAAACATAAGACTGACAAAGCCATCACTTGCTGTTGCCAGTGATGCTTTGTAGTTTCCATGTTTGCCATTGCCCGCCATGAAATCATAGAAAAGTGCACCCGATTCAAACGCCCGTTCCAACTGAAACCCGAAATGCAAAGTTCCCAGCGATATGCCACCGGAAAATTCCTCCACATAGCCAGACTGGATATTGTAAATACGCTGGCGATATTGCAGATCCAATACAGCAGAGATCGGGCGATCATTGCAATACATTACTGAAAGCTCAGGCTCGCCGCCCTCAGCCGCAATTGCGTGTAAAAACAGTTTAATCTGCTGCAGATTTCGCCCCTGATAGCAGGGCTTCCCCCAACGCACTTGATGGAACCTATTCAATATTTCAATAAACTCATCCAGTCTGGGCCACACATTTTCCAGCCGTACACTGCC
>JAGKXA010000024.1 GCA_021151615.1 Cellvibrionaceae bacterium
TCAACTTCTTCGCCCTGACCTATGTCAGCGGTAAAGGTGATCACTTCGCAGTTATAGTTTTCTTGCAGCCATTTGACGATCACTGAGGTATCCAGGCCGCCTGAATAGGCCAGAACCACTTTCTTGATAGAAGACATAGGGGGCTCCCACTAAAATTCGTTAACGATCCACTTGGGGCAGGTGCTTATACGGGCGCGGGATTGTACTCGCAAGCTTGCTAAATTCCCACACTTATCAGGGTTAAATGCCGGTTTTTAGCAGTAAATGACAATGGCTCCCAACATCACCACCAAAACAAAAGCAGCCCTCAGGCTGCCTCGTAAAGTTAGATTTTGAGTAAGTGTGGAAGATCACTACAATCGGAAACTGGATACCTTGTCATTGAGGCCCAGTGCCAAGTCCTGCAAACTTTTAGCGCGCGCCTCGCCCTGATTCGCATCGGCCGCTGCCTCTTCGGCAACACGCTGGATCGCAGTGATATTACCCAACACTTCTTTTACAACATGACTCTGCTCTTCCGCTGCGGTCGCAATCTGCACCGCCATACCACTAATTGCACCCACGGCAGAATTTATCCGGTTGAGTGACTCGGAAGCGCTGTCTGCATTTTGCACACTGCCGCTCGCCAGATGACTGCCCTCCTCCATAATCGCCACCGCGTTTTGCGCTGTGGATTGCAAGCTGCCAATCATCGCCTGGATTTCCTCGGTACTCGCATGGGTTCGCTGGGACAACACTCGCACCTCATCGGCAACCACGGCAAAGCCACGCCCCTGCTCACCGGCGCGAGCTGCCTCAATGGCGGCATTGAGTGCGAGCAAGTTGGTCTGCTCGGCAATGCCTTTAATGGTGGCAAGAATACCGCTGATGTTTTGCGCATTGGTATTAAGGGTGGAGATAACAGTACCCGCCTGATCCACCTTTTTCGCCAGCACCACAATGGAATCGCGGGTTTTATCAACCTGTTGCTTACCCGCTTCTGCGCTGTTGACCGACTCGCGCACTGAGTCTGCAGTGTGTTCAGCGTGATGGGCAATTTCCTGGGTGGCATTGGTCATTTCATTCATGGCCTGCGCAACCATACCGATTTGCTGTTGCTGTTCATTCAACTCGCGCACCGAAGTCACTGCCGAGTCTGCCATGGCGCGGGCATTATCCTGCAAGTCGTTAGCCTGGGCGCGAATATGGCGCACCAGGTCATTCATATGATCAACAAACGAATTAAAGTTCTCTGCCAATCGTCCTACTTCATCATTAGAGGTGACCGACAACCGACGCGATAAGTCACCACCGCCAGAGGCGATTTGCGACAGTGATTCAGATACGTTATGCAGTGGTTGCAACAGCACGCCATTGAGCCAATTGAGTGCGAGAATCGTTGCCACCAGCAACACCAAAATCGCCACCAACTGCCCCAGCAAGGTGGATTGCACCGGCCCCACCAACAAATCCCGCTCGGATACCATTACCAGCGTTAAATCCGTTTTGGGAATGGCACTCGCAAATACCTGAAAGGGCTTATTGTCGATAGTTACCAGATGCAAATCGTCTTTATCACGCAATATCCGCTCCAGCGCGGTCGGCGTGAGATCGGCTGAAATATCCGCTAAAGACTTACTCAAGAGGTTTTTATCCGCATGGGCAAACACCTTCCCGCTGCGGGCGATAAACATATAACCATTGCCCGGCAAATCGATATCGCGCAACTGCTGGACAATATCATCAATCACCACATCCACACCCAAAATGGCTTTGATGGTGCCATCGCCATTGAGTACCGCTCGCCCGAGCGACACTACATTTTTACCGGTGGCTGAAGCAACGGAAGGATTATCAATATAGGTTTCGCGCGGATTTTTCGTTGCAGCGATATACCAGCCCCAGACTCGTGGGTCGTCGTTGCCGGGTGCCATGACCAGATTGTTGGCGTTGTAGAGTTTGCCATCAGCAAAGGCGAGAAAACTGTTATCCACATCAGCCGAAATTTTTACCTGGGTCAGGTGCGCGTTGTAGTTCTCTTCGGTGGCAGCGGCAGGAAAACCTTCCAATGCCTTGCCTTTAAGTGCAAACCAATCGCTTACATATTTGCTGAAAGTGGCGGAAATACCTGCGATTTGGCGGTTGATGTTAACTTCCATCGCCGTCATGGCCGAGGAATAGGAAAGATAGGAAACAGCACAGCCGACTAGTAAAAGGGAAACAGCGACCGACGCACTGATTTTTTTGCGTAGTGACCAACGAGTAGCCATTGTCTGGACTCCGGAGTAGTGGTTGACCTGCACCAGCGGGTTAATGGGTTGGCAAATATTGTTATAACGCTCTAAGCGTGCCCGCCGGGTTGATGAGCCCATCCATGGAATTGTTATGGTTGCAACCGCTATTGTTAGGACTTATACGGTGACAACTGCTTGCTCCAGCAACTTATCGGCATAAGCCCGCAATTGCTTGAGCAAATTTTGCTGTTGTTCACTAAGACTAGCATCGGTAACAAGCTGCGCCAGTCGCGCATAAAACTCCGCCAGGGTCAGACCGGATTGCGCGTTTTGATCGGTGAGTCGCCAATGGCAAAAGGCTTTCCAGCGCGCTTGTTCATTGGGGGTAAGACTGGAGGGAAAATTGCGCGCGCGATAGCGAAATAACATTTCGTTCAGGCGAGCATCGCGAAAATCAAAACACCCGGTTGCCAGGGCTTCTGCATCAGCCTGTCGCACCCGGTTCATCAACCGCTTGTCATGTTCCTCAAAAAAACCACTGTAAAGCATCTGCTCCGGATCTGTTTTTTCCGCAAAATTATTTTCACTGTAAAGCTGGAACAGGGTTTTCTGCAGGCGCTGCTGCTCATCCAACGTCAGATTGCGCAGTTGGTTCCAAGAGTGTTCGCATACAGATTTATCAATCTGCAAGCGCTGCGCCGTTGCATCATCCAACATACCGGCGGGCAACAACATAGGCGTTTTATTTAAATGGATTTCCTTTAATGCCAGCCGCTCCACCCCCTCGGGCAGATCCTCTGTGCGGGTGTATAAACGCAAGCGCAATTCATCGACGGAGAGGGTTAACAAGGTCTTGGGATCAGCGGATAAATTAAATGCAATGACCGAATTTTTATTGGTGGGATGCATAGCAAGGGGCAATACCAGGGCGGCATTGCCATTTTCTGCGGGAAAGCGCGATGAAATATGCAGCAGAGGTTTGTGGTTATCAATATCGATCATACTCGCAGCGAAGCGTTTATCGCGCAATTTATAGGCGTATTCATAGAGTTTGGGTTGGCGGGTTTTGATCAGCCTGGCCACGGCGATAGTGGCGTAAACATCCGAAAGCGCGTCGTGCGCCGCCTCGTGCAACAGGCCATTGGCGCGGGTCAGCATCTCCAATTTGAAGCAGGGGCGACCATCCTCGTAATCCGGCCATTGAATTCCTTCGGGGCGCAAGGCGCGGGTCATGCGTACCATATCGATAATGTCCCAGCGCGAATTACCATTACGCCACTCACGCTCATAAGGGTCATAGAAATTGCGATAGAGCGTGTAGCGGGTGACTTCATCATCAAAGCGGATGGAATTAAACCCCACCCCACAGGTGCCCGGGCGGGATAATTCGGCATGAATCCGCGCGATAAACTGATACTCCGGCAACCCCTGTTCCGACGCAACCTGAGGCAATAAACCGGTGATGAGGCAGGCCTCGGGTTTGGGCAACACATCGGGCGCAGGCTGGCAGTAAATCATTAAAGGTTCGCCGATAATATTCAGCTCCTCATCCGTGCGCACCCCGGCAAATTGCGAGGGGCGATCAAGCGCAGGCACCTCGCCCCAGGTCTCGTAATCATGCCAATAGAGAGTGTTTTGCTGTGCGCCTTTCGTCATCGTATATCTACCAACCAAGGAAAATAACTGGTCATTGTTACACTGGAATAAAAGCTGCAATGTAACACTCAGCGACCACTTTCCCCTATACTGCCGGCTGAATTTAGCGACCCCAAGTAACCGTCTCACGTTAGTTCAAGAGATCAAATTCGTAATAAGAGATATTGGAGCCTGCCATGAGCGATTTAGAAAGCCTGTTTGCCGCCAACGTAAAATGGGCAACAGATATCAAACGGGAAGACCCCGAGTTTTTTTCCAATCTGGCCAAACAACAAGCCCCGGAATATTTATGGATAGGCTGCTCCGACAGCCGCGTACCCGCCAACCAGATTCTCAACCTTGCGCCCGGTGAAATTTTTGTGCACCGCAATGTAGCAAACGTAGTAATTCACACTGATTTGAATTGCATGACGGTATTAAATTACGCCGTTGAATTTTTGAAGGTGAAGCACGTGATGGTTACCGGCCACTATGGTTGCGGTGGTGTACGTGCAGCGCTGGAAAATCAAAAGCTGGGCTTGATTGATTACTGGCTACGCAATATCCGCGATGTGTATTACAACAACAAAAACATTCTTGATCGCCTGGATGATCAAGATCAGCGTGTAAACCGCCTGTGCGAACTCAACGTAATCCAGCAGGTAGACAATATTTCTCGCAGCAATATTGTGCAAAACGCCTGGGCACGCGGCCAGGAACTTACCATCCACGGTTGGATTTATGACATTCACGATGGCATCTTGCACAAACTGACACCGCCCATCGATTCCATAGAGCAAATCCCCGAGCAGTACCGCCTGTATTAATTTACCGATTCAATATCTCTTTTATGATTTATCTGGCGCAAACCGGGCACTGAAAAGCTGCTCGGTTTTGGCCGCCATAATTGCATCATTTTCATGTAACCCTCTTATTTTGTGCGTCCACCACCGCACAGTTACTTTTCCCCACTCAGTTAACAGCGAGGGATGATGTCCGTATTCCTCAGCCAGGGAACCCACAGCCTGGGTAAATGCCATGGCCTGTAAAAAGTTCTTGAATTTATAGGTTTGCACCAACTGGTTGATTCCATCAACTATATCTAGCTCCCAGCCAGGCAACTCCGCCAATACTTTCGCCAGTTCTTCCGGGGTCAACGGCGGCGAATCCCCCCGACATGCGCTACAGTTTTTGTCAGTCAACATAACTTCTATTCCTTATCAGGGTTGCAATGATTTTTAACGAACAAGACCCGATTAATCCAGGTACTGGAGGTTTTCACCCCAGCTACAGACTCAAACTCGCGAGCCTCGTCCTACCGTTAGTATTGTTCATTTTTATGGTAAGCGCCCTGGAACTGGCAATTCGTAGCAACCAGAGCCAGTTGCGCAGCCAACAGCTACAGCAGTTGGGTAAAGATGTCGCGAACGTCGGCCGCTTATTAGAGCAGGAGCTAAATGCATCTATTTATTTACTCAATGGTTTGCAAGCTTATGTGGAATCAAAAGGGGGAGTACTCGTTGGCCAGGAGCTCGCCCCCTGGTTAACCAACTTGCAAACCCGCAGCCGTCATATTCGCAACATCGGCCTCGCACCGGGCAATCGTATTGCCTACATCTTTCCCCTGGAAGGTAATGAAAAAGCACTCGGCCTTTATTACCCCGACAACCTTACCCAATGGCCAGCGGTGGAAAAAGTGATCCGGTCGCGGATTGCAACGCTGATTGGCCCCATACCGCTTCAGCAAGGTGGCCAAGGGCTAATTTACCGCTCACCGGTATATCTGAATGGGGACATATACTGGGGGATCATCAGCGTGGTTATTAATGCAGATACTCTTTTTAACCGATTAATGATGGATGCTGATGAGCATAATTTATCACTCCACATCATAGACCTGAGTTCATCCGAGACCATTGCCGGGCAAAGTATTACCACTGGCTATGTACAGGCCGACCTGGCAATCAATTTGCCCGGCCGCCAATGGAAACTAATAGCAGCTGCTGAGCCTATCCCTATGAGCCCAACCCTAACCAGCCTAAGGATCGGAGGTTGGCTAGTGGCAATAGCATGTATGATATTGCTAGCACGCTTTTTTCAGGAGGTTAAAGCACGCGCTCAAACATTACTGACATTACGCGAAAGCCAACAACGTTTTGCGCGAATGTTTACCACCTCCCCACAGGGCCTTGCACTGCTCGATAACAACGGCCAGTGGATTGAAGTAAACCCTAGTCTCTACCGAATACTGGATTACAACCTGCTCGATTTCGAACACCTTCAGTTCGTCGATATATTCGCGAAGGAATCTCAGCCTCAGGTTGTTAACCAGATGCAAGATATTCGTAATCAATACGCCACACAGGCCAACCACAGCTGCCAATTTGAAGCAAACTTGGTACGCGGAAATGGCGAACTGTTTACAGGCTTCATTACACTCGGAATCTGCTATCGGCATCAGGAAGAGACGCATTGGTTGCTACAAGTATTGGATATCAGCGAACGAACCCGGCTGGACCAGCTAAAAAATGAGTTTGTCTCGGTCGTGAGCCACGAATTACGCACTCCACTTACCTCTATCATGGGTTCCCTTAAATTACTGGAGAGCGGCCAACTGCAACAAAACCCCGCAAGCAGCGAAAAAATATTGCAGATTGCTGTTCAAAATAGCGAGCGCCTTGCGCGCCTCATCAATGACTTGTTGGACATGGACAAATTGATTGCTGGAAAAATAGAGTTTGAATTAAAAGAGTGCGACCTGCTGCCATTAATTGAAAAAACTCTAGAATCCTTCCGTCCCTACGCCTTGCAGCATCAGGTTAGTTACAAATTACTAGCCCCAGATGAGTCACTGTTTGTTAGGGTCGACACATTGCGATTACAACAGGTC
This sequence comes from Cellvibrionaceae bacterium, assembly GCA_021151615.1. GTDB lineage: Bacteria > Pseudomonadota > Gammaproteobacteria > Pseudomonadales > Cellvibrionaceae > Cellvibrio. Next base: position 6,739 of record JAGKXA010000024.1, read on the forward strand.
ATTACTAACCTGCTATCCAATGCAGCAAAATTTTCGCCGCCCAATAGCGAAATAATCATTGCAGTAACTTCTGAATTGCAACAGGTGCGAATACAAATTCAAGATCAGGGAGAGGGGATTGCAGAAGAGAACCAGCAAAAATTATTCAAAAAATTTTCACAGATTGATTCGTCATCTACGCGCCACAAAGGCGGCAGCGGCTTGGGCTTGGCAATCAGCAAGGAGTTAATAGAAAGAATGGGTGGGTATATTGGCGTCAACTCATCATTGGGAGCAGGTAGTTGCTTTTACGTTACACTGCCGCGTTCCAATACAGAACATTAAAATCCCCATACACAAGTTTTCACCGGGTAATTTCCTGTAAGGGAATTCGCCAGCAGAAGGGATTATGATAGCTGGCACAATCTGGCCTCCATTACTCTAGAATCCACGCCATGCTGTTCTATACTCAAAACAACATTGCGTATCAGGTCACACGGGTCACCTATTTCAACCATAACTTCTATCGCTGGAATACCCGATGCACGAGTTGCCTCCGCACCACATACCACAGGATGACTCCACCAATGAATGGACACTAACGCAGGAGCAGACCAACTCGCTTTACCACAGCCTGCCTGTCTCACTGCTTTCCTCAATTGTTATTGCTCTGATCCTCAGTCTTTCTCACTGGAAGATTATCGGCCAGGCAGAAATTATTTTATGGAACTTGCTATTAGGAAGCACTCTACTGGCGCGACTGACTTTATGGATTTTCTGGCAAAACGCATGGCAACTCTACACCGCCAATTTTTGGCTGTGGAGTTTTCGCATTGGCGTCTGGTTAACCGGCGCAGCATGGGGCACAACGGCAATATTGCTTTTCGCCCATGACAATGCGATCTACCAGTCGCTGCTGGCTTTTTCGCTGGCAGGAGTTGCTGCTGGCTCCATGACCTCGCTCACCGCCGACAAATACTCTTCCCTCGGTTTTGTTATTTTGGCCATCACACCCTTGAGCCTGTTTATTTTTTTGGAAGATGGCCCCACCGCAGTAGCCATGTCCAGCATGACACTGCTGTTCATTTTCTTCGTCATTGCCAGTAGTACGCGTACGCGCCGCAACATGGAAGAGCAAATTCAAAAAAACCAGCATTTGTTACAACTGACTGCTGAACTCAACCACAAGCAACAGCTGGAAAAAATCATTAACAATGCGCAATCCATTTTTATCAGCGACAACGACATTAAATCGACCTTGCAAAACCTGCTTAATGAAACCTTGCCCGCTTGCAACAGCGAATTGGGGTTTATCGGGCAAATAGCAAAAGACGCCGATAACAAACCCTTTATGCGTGCACTGGTATTTGGTAGCACCAAAAAAGATAATTCTGCAATGGAAAAATTTCGCGCTACGCATTTACCGGACAATGGCGAGTACCGCAACCTGAATAATTTGTTCGGTCTGGTCATGCAAGCAGAAAAGCCGATCATAAGCGCTAATCTTGCGCGCGATATGCGCGCCGGAACCCTGCCTGAAGGACATCCCAAAATTCATAATTTTATGGGCATACCTATTTTTAATGGGCGTGATCATATCGCCATCCTCGGTTTGGCCAATAACACCCAGGGGTATCAACAAGAGGATGCGCTTAAACTCGAGCCCATCTTAAAAACCATCGCCCAATTTGTGCAAACCATGAATCACGAACAGCGCCACGCGCAAGATCGCGCTGCATTGGAAGCTAGCACCCAGCACACACAAACGATTTTAAATGATATTGCTGACGGCATAATTTCTATTGATAAGCGCGGGATGATTCAATCTTTTAACCATGCAGCGGAAACCATTTTTGGTTACCGTGCGCGTCAGATTATCGGAAAAAACATCAGTGAATTAATGCCCGAACCAAACAAGTCACAGCACGACGATTACATCCGCAGCCACTTGCAAACCGGCAAGAAAAATATTCTGGGTATAGGGAGAGAAGTAATAGGCCTGCGCCGCAATGGCCAACAATTCCCAATGGATTTAATGGTGTCGCGCGTTTTCCAAAATGGAGAGCCGATTTTTATTGGCATAGTGCGCGACATTACCGAGAAAAAGCAGGCCGATAACCTGCGTAACCAATTTATTAGCAGTGCCAGCAAGGAAATTCTGGGACCTTTAAATTTAATTAGTGAAGCCTTGCAGCGACTAAAAAACAAGGAGCAAGATAAATTGCCAGGCAGTTTGCATCATGTGGTGGACATTGCCTATACCAACAGCCTTCGCCTGCAACAGCTTATGCACGATTTAATTGAAATGCAGAACCTGTCTAAAGGCGACAGCAATTTAAAAATGGAGACACTGCCGGTGCTATCACTTCTGGATGAAGTGTTGAGACGCAATAAAACCTTTGGCGATATTTATCAAAGCAAAGCCAAACTAACCGCCACCAATGATGAATTAACCGTTCAAGTAGATAGCGCACGTTTTTATCAAGCCCTATCACAACTATTGCAATGTGCATTTAAAAGTTCAGCACCCGAGTCAGAAATAATCATCCAAGTACACGAAGAACGCAGCCGGGTGAATGTGGGTATTTACTTCAACAACCGCAACCTGCCGGAGACGCAACGCAAACAACTTGCGGCACAATTTAGCAACTCACAAGACGCCACTAACGCCCCCCTGGACTCAGACGAACCAGGCCTTGCCATTGCGAAAGAAATAATCGAAAAAATGCATGGTGTTATCACCTTCAACAACAAAGCTGATCAGTATTATTTTCTAGTGGAATTTCCACGCGCCGTTAACCAGTTTTAACTATTTACACAGGGTTAACACTGATCTATAACCGATTGCCGCTACCCATGGCTTTTATTTTATCGAGCAATACCTGCCCCATTTTATCCAGCGCGACAATCTGATCAACACCGCCTACTGCAACTGCTTCTTTAGGCATACCGTAGACAACACAGCTAGCTTCGTCCTGGGCGATGGTATAACCGCCGCGATTGCGAATATCCAGCATACCCTTGGCACCATCTTTTCCCATCCCCGTCAGCAGCACGCCAATCACATTTTTTCCGCCTACTTCAGCAACAGATTCCATCATTACATCCACCGCAGGCCGGTGGCGATGCACAGGTTCGGCATCAGAAAGTTTTACCCGGTAGTCTGCACCTGAACGAACAACCACCAAGTGATAGCCACCCGGTGCCAAAAACGCGTGCCCTGGCAAAATGCGTTCACCGCCTTTTGCTTCCACTACATGCAAACGTGTTGTCTTGTTCAATCGCTCGGCGTAGGTGCGCGTAAAACCGGGCGGCATATGCTGTGTCATCACAATGCCAGGCACCGCCGCCGGCAACTGGATCAACAAATCTTTAATTGCCTCAGTGCCACCGGTGGAAGCACCTATGGCAATAATTTTTTCCGTACTTTGCAAACCTGCCGGGTTCTGTATTTTTTGATCTTCTGCGATTTCAGGGCGATGCTTTTTAATCAAAGGTTTAACTTTTACCTGGGCAGCCGCACGAATTTTTTCAACGATAATCTCAGCGTATTCTCGAATGCCACTGCTCACACCCAATTTCGGTTTCGGAATAAAGTCTACCGCACCTAATTCCAGGGCTCGCAATGTAGCCTCGGCCCCCTCCTCGGTTAAGGTAGAAATCATCACTACCGGTGTAGGCCGCGCAGCCATCAACTTTTCCAGAAATGCCAATCCATCCATACGTGGCATTTCAATATCCAAGGTAATCACATCCGGAGAGAATTGGTTGACCATGTCACGTGCGACATAAGCGTCGGGCGCAGCACCTACCAGCAGCATGCCGGGCGAATCCCGCACAATTTCGGATAAGAGATTTCTAACCAGTGCAGAGTCATCAACGACTAACACTTTTATTGGCATAACTCAGCCTCCAAATGCTAACGGGTGATTAACACACTAACTGAATAGCTCAACGTCACCGCTTTTTGGCGTAAATTTGACCCGCATACGGTACTCGCTTTCACGATCAGAGATAGTACTGTTATGCATCGCTTTAATTTTCTTTACCAGCACACGGCCGGTATCAGGAAAAAAATAAACCTTCCGCGGAAACTCACCCAATAAATCCCGGGCAACAACCGGAATTTGTTCCGTCTCCAAGTAATCCAAAACGAATTCTGCATTACGTTGCCCAACATTATTAACCGTCATACCTCTCAATACGTTGCCACCGCCAAAAACTTTTGCCTCAAACCGCGCTCGATTGGCACCCATTTTTAATAGGTGATTTATTAACAACTCCATTGCATAAACTCCATAGCGCGCGGACTCTGTGAGCAAGCCGCTCTCACTGGAACCATCATTGGGAAGCAAAAAGTGATTCATCCCACCCAGACCGGAATACTTGTCGCGCAGGCAGACGGCTACGCAAGACCCTAACACAGTAACAATTAATTTATCACCATTAGTAACATAGTATTCTCCAGGCAATATTTTTACGGCTTGCCTATCGAAATGCCGATCAAAATACATGTTTGGCGCCAAGTGCACGTTATTCTCATACGTCATTGACATCCTCCTTTGCACCTGGCGTCGCCAAACGATAGGTTGTCTTACCGACTAATCGCACAAGGTGACTCGCGTGAGAGAAGCTTTCCGAATGGCCGGCGATGTAAAGCCCATCAGCTGTAAGCAGTTGCGTCATGCGTTTTAGAATTTGCAATTGTGTCGGTTTATCAAAATAGATCATGACATTACGACAAAATATGACATCAAACTTTCCTGAAAGCGGCCATTTTCCATCGAGTAAATTAATTTGTTTAAAGTCAATTAATCGACGTAGCTCATCAACAACCTTTGCTTTACCTGAATTTCTACCTTTTCCACGCAGAAAAAACTGTTTCTTCTTTTCAACACTCATCGCCTCCAGACGATCCATTCCATAAACACCTGCCGCCGCCGTATTAAGCACTTGACTATCTATATCCGAGGCAACAATCTCCACTGGAGGCCGATAAGTTCCATAGGCCTCTGCTAATGTCATTGCTATTGAATAAGGCTCCTCACCTGTGCTCGAAGCGGCGCACCAGATACGGCAAGGCTTATTGGGACGATGTTTTTTTATAAAATCTGCCAAGATTGAAAAGTGATGTTCCTCTCGAAAAAAAGCCGTAAGATTGGTAGTTAGCGCATTAACAAACTCTTGCAACTCTTCCGGCGTTGATTCCAAATAATCGAGATATTCGCTAAAACTCGCCAAATCCAAAGCACGTAACCGACGAGCCAGACGACTATAAACCAACTGCTTTTTCGATTCGGCAAGGTTGATTCCGGCCTTACGATAAATTGCTGCTTTCACACGATTAAAATCGGATTCAGCATATTCAAATTCGCGCCCTGAAATTTCACCCACACAGATAATTCCTGATTTCATATCAACCAGGGTAACCAATCAGGTTACCCATCGCAGCTGTTTTAATCCTCTAGAATTGTTCCCATTCATCCTCTGCGGAAGAAGCTGGTGGCACTAGTTTTCCCGAGGATTTTGGTGCAGTCGTTTTAGCGGTATTTCGCCCGGGAGATTTGGCAATTGGCTTATTCGCAGGCTTTGGCGCTGCCAGTCGATTAGACGGTGCATGCTCCTGCGAATCACTCAACCGGAATTGACCCACATTACGATTTAACTGATCAGCTTGGGATTGCAAGCTTTCAGCCGCCGCTGCCGCTTGCTCAACCAATGCTGCGTTTTGTTGCGTCATCTCATCCATTTGCGAAACCGCTGTAGAAATTTCTTCGATGCCGGTAGATTGCTCTGCCGATGCCGCAGCGATTTCAGCCATAATGTCATTCACGCGTTTAATCGCACTGACAATTTCTTTCATAGTTTCGCCCGATTTTCCAACCAGGCTATTACCGTTATCAATTTTTTGAACCGAATCGGAAATAAGCGCCTTAATATCTTTGGCTGCGTTGGCTGAGCGTTGCGCCAAGGTACGCACCTCAGACGCCACTACGGCGAAACCACGCCCCTGATCACCAGCACGCGCAGCTTCAACCGCTGCATTCAATGCAAGTATATTGGTTTGAAACGCGATACCATCAATTACACCAATAATGTCCGAAATTTTTCGTGCGGACTCATTGATGGCATTCATGGTAGTTACCACTTGCTGAATTAGGCCACCGCCATCGATAGCAACAGTAGATGCTTGCTCCGCCAATACATTGGCCTGTTTGGCGTTATCGGCATTCAGTTTAACGGTGGAGGTTAATTCCTCCATTGAAGATGCAGTTTCTTCAAGGTTCGCAGCTTGTTGCTCTGTTCTGCTTGATAGATCCGCATTACCTTGTGCTATTTCGCTGGATGCGGTGAAAATCATATCCGCTGCACTGCGAATATCGCTGAGCATCGTTGTGAGATTCTCTGTTGTTTCATTACAATAATTTTTAAGGTCGCCGAAGGTGCCGGCATATTCTCCAGTAATTCGCTCCGTTAAATCCCCTTTGGCTATAGCACCAAGGACTCGAGCAACATCAGAAAGCCCCTTGTCAGCGGTATGAACAAGAATGTTCAAACCCTCTGCCAGTTTCAGGAAGAATCCTGTTTTCCCGTCGGTGGTTAAGCGTTCGGTAAAGTTACCTGAGGCTGCAGCTTCAACCAATTTATTCACTTCACCTTCAACACCCACCTCTTCGGTTCTATCCAACCACTCTACAACCGACCCTAAACGCGTACCATCTTTACTAAAGATTGGGTTAGCTACCAAGCGGAAGTGCCTTTTACCCACCACAATATTCGTCGTATAGGTGGTTGTTAAATTTTCAAGTAGTTTCATTTGATGCATTGGATTCTTATGGAAGCCGTCCATACTGCTACCCACCACCTTGTCCACTGAGAAATGAGGCAACACTGACTTCAAATCGGCCTCAGCAACGCGCAACATTTTTTCAACCGATTTGTTCATGTAGATAATTTTACGATCTACATCAGCAATCATTACGTTGGTTGTAGCTGTTTCCAAAGCACCAAGGATTCTACTTAGCTCATGCTCTGCAGCCACTTCCCTGGTTCTGTCGATCCATTCAACCACGGTTCCAAGTCGATCACCCGCATCAGAAAAAATTGGATTAACGATAAGTTTAAAGGTGATGCCTGCAACCGTAATCTGACTGCTATAGGTATCGCGCAAGTTTGCAAGCAGTTGCATTTGATGCGCGGGGTTGCGATGAAAAATATCAATATTGCTACCAATAACCTTGTCAACCGCAAAGCTAGGCAAGGCCTTACGCAAATCCATTTCAACAGCGCGTAACATTTTCTCAACGGATTTGTTCATGTAGATGATTTTACGATCCGGATCAGCAACCATCACGTTTGATGAAGTGGAATCCAAAGCACCTAAAATGCGACTCATTTGATGCTCTGTTGCAACTTCCTTGGTGCGATCAACCCATTCCACCACAGTACCCAAACGCGCCCCTGAACTGGAAAAGATCGGATTCACGATGAGCCGAAAAGTAATACCTGCCACCTCTATTTGGCTGATGTAGGTGTCTCGTAAATTGGCAAGCAAGTGCATTTGATGAGCTGGACTTTTATGGAAAATATCGATATTGCTGCCGATAACCTTATCGACAGAGAAATGTGGAAGTGCTCTCCGCAATTCAGACTCTACTGATCGAAGCATTTTCTCAACGGCGGTATTCATATAAACAATTTTTCTATCTGAATCCGCCACCATTACGTTTGAAGAAGTAGACCCTAGGGCACCAACAATTTGCTGAAGCGTTTTTTCTGCATCAATTTTTTTAAGCGTTTCTTGCGTAACATCATTGGCATACTTAATAACTTTATAAGGTCTTCCCTGTGCATCCAACACAGGGCTATAGTTGGCCTGTATCCATACATCTTTACCACCCTTCGCCACTCGCTTAAACAAACCACTTTGAATTTCACCACGACCCAACCGATCCCAAAACAAACGGTACTCTTGGGATGATCGATATTCTGAATCCACAAAAATACCATGATGTTGCCCTATGATTTCATCCAGGGTATATCCCATAGCGGAAAGAAAATTTTGATTAGCATTAATTATTTTTCCATCGACACCAAATTCAATAACCGCTTGCGACCTACTAATGGCGGCAATCTGACTGCGCAAATCTTCATACTCCCGTTCATCAACTTTGAGCTGCTTGCGGGAAGAACCTGAGTTAAACATGCTGATAATATTCATTGAATTTCTCCTTATGCATTTGCGCCAGTGGCTTCCGCGGTATCAAATAGCGCAAGCTCTTCGCTTGCAATCAGCTCATTGATATCCACCAAAATAATCATTTGTTCATTGACTGTAGCCAATCCCAATAAATATCGACTATTAAAGGCAACACCAAAGTCAGGGGGAGGACGCAGCTGCTCTTTACCTAAAGTCACAACGTCTGATACACCATCTACAACGATGCCCACTATTCGACTATGGATATGTAAAACAATGACAATGGTAAATTCATCATAGGTTACATTTCCGACATCAAATTTAATTCGCAGATCAACAATGGGCACTATATCGCCACGTAAATTAATTACGCCTTTAATAAAGGGCGGGGCGTTAGCGATCTTGGTAACTGATTCATAACCGCGTATTTCTTTTACCGTTAAGATATCAATTGCATAATTTTCATCACCCAGGGTGAAGGTTAAATATTCCTGCGCAGGGTTTGTTGATGCTGCCGCCGATTCCATAACCGCCTCTCAATGCACCTAAAAGTTTTACTCTAAACGGCCGTTGCTAAATGCACATTATGGTTAACACTCAAAGCGAGCGATTCCACATCCAGTATTAGCGCCACACTGCCATCCCCCATAATGGTTGCACCTGCAATGCCTTGCACACGTTTGTAATGCTGCTCAAGACTTTTAATCACTACTTGTTGCTGCCCAACCAATGCGTCTACAAATAGCGCAAAGCGATATTTTGTTGTCTCTATCAAAACAACAATCCCCTTTGCAGGATTAGTAAATTGCGATTCCAATTGCATGACTTTATAAAGCGGCAGAATTGGCCAATATTCGTTGCGCACATGCAGCAACTGATCATCGCCTGCCAGGGTTTTAATATCCTTCGCCGCCGGCTGCATGGATTCAACAATGTGCACCAGCGGAACAATAAAAGTCTGGTTACCCACCGATACACACATGCCATCTACAATCGCCAGGGTGAGCGGCAAATGGATAGTGAAAGTGGCACCTTGCCCTGCACGGGATTCAATATCTATGCGTCCACCCAGGCCTTGCACATTGCGCTTGACAACATCCATACCCACTCCGCGACCAGAGACATCAGTCACTTCAGCCGCTGTCGAAAACCCGGGCGCGAAAATAAGTTGCCACACATCTTCATCGCGCGGGTTGTCGCCGATAGGTATGTTGTTTTCCTTTGCTTTTGCGAGAATTCGCTCGCGATTCAGTCCGCCACCATCATCACTAATACTGATCACAATATTTCCGCCTTGTTGCGCTGCACGTAGCACCACAGTTCCAGTGGGATTTTTTCCGCGTTCACGTCTTACATTTGCAGATTCAATACCATGATCAATACTGTTGCGAACCAAATGCGTAAGCGGGTCAACGAGTTTTTCGGTCAAGCCTTTATCCAGCTCCGTTTCGCCACCTTCAATGATCAGATCTATTTGTTTGCCTAGCTTGGTGGATAAGTCACGAACGACACGAGGAAAACGATTAAATACAAACGAAACTGGCAGCATACGAATGGACATCACCGCTTCCTGAATTTCGCGGGTATTTCTTTCAAGTTCATTGGCGACGGTTTGAAATTTCTCTCCTAACGCGCCTTCAAGACTTTTACCTAATAAATTCATCATGGATTGAGTGATGACAATCTCACCCACCAAATTAATCAGTTGATCAACCTTTGCAACGTCCACACGAATTGACGAACTCTCCACCGTCACATGCTCTTTTGGCTTCTCCTTTGCAACAGGGATCTTGTTTTCAGTGGAATCCGGCGAAGCAGACATAGCGACAACATTGCCTGTAAGTTCTGCAGCGATATACCGTAATGAAGTTTCAGCGGAAACATCCTGCAGGCGTCCTGTTGCAACAGCATTGTTTGAGTAATCGATAGATTGAGTTGCACCAGATGGAACGAGAAGCTCTTCGAAAAAGCCAGCCATTGCTTCGCCACTTACAGAAAGCTCCACTGAACTATTAGCTGCATCAGATACAGCGATACCTGTTTCAGGTAAATCCTCAAAAAAGCCAAATCCGTCATCGGTCGAGGGACTGTCAAAAAAGCCAAAGGCATCTTCCTGAACGACAGCTTCTTGCGGAGCAAAAAATCCAAACCCCTGCTCCGCTTCGTTTTGTATTTCAGTTTTCACAGCTTTTCCAGCCGTAACGACCTCCAACTCACGGGTTATACGATGAACGGCCGCCCAATCAATTTCTGCACCATTGCGATAAGCATTTAAAATTTCCTTGAGCTGATCAACCGAATGTAAAAATAGATCCACCATGCTGGCAACAATGGCAATTTGACCCTTACGAATTTTATCAAGCAGGCTTTCCATAATATGGGTGACGCTAGCCAATGCATCAAACCCAAAAATACCGCTACCACCTTTAATAGAATGAGCTGCTCGAAAAATACTATTCAGCATCTCATGGTCCGGATTATTTAAATCCAGTTCCAACAGAAGCTGCTCCATTTCTTCAAGATGTTCCTGACTCTCCTCAAAGAAAACAGCATGAAATTGTTGCATGTCGATAGACATATCCACGTCCTTCGAATTTAGTTGGCACGCGCCAGATACCGATTTATTTTACTGCCTTAACTAACCCATAACTTTTTTGGCAATTTCCAACAACTTGGCTGGATCAAACGGTTTCACCATCCAACCGGTTGCCCCCGCCGCACGCCCCTGGGCTTTCATGGCGTCACTCGCCTCAGTGGTTAGCACTACAATCGGTGTGCGCATATGTGCAGGCAGTGCACGGGTGGATTTAATAAATGTCAGGCCGTCCATATTCGGCATATTTTGATCCGTTAAAATAAAATCAAAGCCTCTCGTCTTACAGATATTCAATGCCTCCAAGCCATCTTTTGCGGCAGTAACCGCATAACCGGCCGACTTTAACGTCGCTTCCACCATCTGGCGAACAGAAGTCGAATCATCGACGATTAATACTTGTTTGCTCATACATTGCTTCCTAAACCATGGCGATTAGTGGGTACTAATGACTGCTTCTATGCGATTTCCCGGAGGAAATATTTCAACTCGCTGAGCGAGGTTTTTAATCATTTGCAAACCACGCCCGGACAACAACTCCCCATTTTGCATGGTGCCGCACGAAAAGTCGTAGCCAGCACCGGTATCTGTCACACTAACTACCAACTGCGCTCCATTGTCATACGACTCCCAACGTAACGACAATTCAATTGCATCTGCATGAGTGAGCTGGGCCAAACGACGCTCCCGCTCCCGAAAATAACGAGTAAAACCTTCCGGTTCTTCTTTCAAACTGGATTGCAAACACAAAATGCCGTGATCCAGTGCATTACTAACCATTTCACTGACTACCAGAAAAATAATCTGGCAAAAGTTTTGTTCAACACCAACATATTGCAAAAATTTATTGCATAACGGCGACAACTCACAATTGGCCAGTTTCTTTCCGCTAATGCGCACCTGCCAGTGAAAATCAGATAGTTCTTCCTTCTCATAAAGGTACTTAGTTTTTTCATCCAGCAAACAGTATCCACCCTGTGGAATTTTTTCCGGCTCGATAATGCAAAATGAAATATCATCGCAATAGGATTCTGTCTGCGCATGTATTGCCAATGCACTGACCAGTGATGCAGACAAATTATCCGGACCTGACCGAACAATATCGAGCAGGCGCTCATTAGAGAAAGACTGCCTTTGCGGACTTTCCTGCTCTAGCAAACCATCACTGCACGCAAAAAAATAACCTTTGTTAGCAAAATGCCAGGTATCTACATTGGCATCAAATTGGCTGTCATCCAGTATACCCAAGGCCATATGCCGCGACTTGAATTGCTGGACTACTTCCCCTTGCGTTATCCAAAATGCGGTCGGCATACCGCCATTCCATACATGAATTTGATTTTCGGCTTGCTGTATATGCACCACAATCGCCGCCACAAAACGATCATGCGGTGTATCGCGCTCCAATTTACGATTCATTTCAATCACAATAGGCTGGACGTCAAAACCTTTGGCAACCATGGTGTTAAAAATTGAAACCATCGGCATTACTGTAATCGCCGCTGATAAACCATGTCCCGTTGCATCAGCCAATAAAAAATACAGGTCGCCGCCCGGTGACATTTTCGCAATGGCTATATCCCCACTAAATGATGATGAGGGCTTTAACCACAAAGCCACACCTTCAATTACCTGGTTGTTTTGACGTAACAAATATTCGTAAGTAAATTTTGCTACCGCTTCTTCGCGCTCTGCCTCTTGTTTGAATCGCGCCAGTTCAATATTTTGCAGGCTAATTAAACGCTGCAAGGCGACAGAGCGAATCAGGGCGCTGACTTTTAACACCAACAGCGACAAGTTAACCGGTTTAATGACATAGTCGTTTACACCAGAGCTAAAACAGCGCTCTAAAAATTCCGGGTCTTCATTTGTGCTCACCATAATAACCGGCGGCATAGAATTCCCTCGATAAACCTTGAATCGCGTCAGAAAATCAAGCCCTGTACCATCGCCAAGGTTATAGTCCAGCAAAATTAAGTCAGGACTCTGGCCTTGTTCAACCAAATTAAACGCGCTGGCAAGGCTAGTTGCTCCATTGGTAACAAATCCTTTGCTTTGTAGAAAATGGCAAAAAAGCTCATTAAGAAACAAATCATCATCCACTACTAAAATGGTGTGCGAGCAACCGGTTAGAATATTTTCTGCGTCCATATTTCCGGCCACAATTACATGTATTCAAATATTTTTCGCATGTTAGCCATTTCTAATATCTGGGCTGTTGTCCCCTTAGCGCCTTTAATGGACATTTTTTTGTGAGAAGCCGCAGCACGACGCTGCCACATTAACATCATCCCTAGTGCAGCACTGTCCACGTACTCAACACGACTAAAATCAAATACAATTACATCGAGATCCGGGTTTTCTATATACTCGCTGCATTGACGCTGAAATTCTTTGTGATAGCCATAATCAAACCGATTCGGTAAAACTATATTTGCCACTGTTGCCATAACCATGCCCATCCAGTTTTAGATCAATTAATTTCGATAATTTTTTGCAAATTGGCCAGTCCTAGTATTTCTTTGGGTGCCGACTTCAAATGAATCATTACTAGTTTTGACTGCCTTGATTGGGCTTTTTTTTGCGACATAACTAACAAACCAATGCCCGCACTATCTATGTATTCCAGATCAATACAGTCCAACGTGATAATCCCCGGTTTCTCAAGGGCAGTAGCAATCGCCCCATTAAATTCAGAGCTGGATGAGTAATCAAATCGTTTTGGCATTCTTATTACCGCAGCATTGGTCATAGGAAGCTCCTACTTTTTAAAAATTAGTTTCAGAAGAAATCGATACTTCCGCTTTCAACGGACGATGCTGACACAGGGTTATGCTTGGTTCGAAGGGCGTCGTTTTTGTATTTTTCTACAGCCAGAGTCAATTGAGAAAATTTTTCACCAGGATTAGCGAGCGAATAGCTTATAGGGGCTAACTCATTGAGTTGTTGAATGATGTAACGAATATTTTGTGTAGACATATCCTCAAACTGTAAGGCCCGAATTGCGTTATGCAAATGCATAACAAGTTCTGCAACCAAGGGTTCTAAATTTTTAGTGAGCTCCTGATCCTTCTGTGCACGATTAATTAAGTTGTCACTGATTTTTTGCATTTCAGCCTTTACTTGCAACACATAGGTCATATCCTGTGATGCAACACTGCTTACTGTTGATTTTAAATCTTCAATGCTGGACGCGATGTCTTTAAGCTGTGTTTGTATTGCCGAACTAAAGCCGGCGGAACGATTGGATAACGCCCGAACTTCATCTGCAACTACGGCAAATCCCCTGCCACTCTCCCCAGCGCGCGCCGCTTCAATAGCAGCATTAAGCGCTAACAGGTTGGTTTGAGAGGCAATTTGATCTATATCCTGCAGCGCCTTAAGTGCTAACGGCATTTTCTCCGAAATAAATCCAACTTTATTAACTAACTCCATAAAGGAAGCACTCATTTGTACCGTTGTGTCTACAAAGCGATTGAGTAATTCATAGGTACTGTCGGCAAATGTTGTCATTCGCTCGGATATACTGCCGCCTTCAAGACTGGCTGGATTGTCGTATAACAGTTGATTAATTTTTTCTTGTTGGCTTTCGAGCAAAAATTTAATGCGTTGAAAGGCTTCAGTAAGTGTGGTCACGGCATCTGCCTGAATACCAATTTGAGCCTGTAAATTACTTTGACCTTCATGAAGGACTTGCTCAAATAATTTACCCGTCTCTTCAAGCGCACTAATGCCTTCTTGTTGCAGATCTGTATCAGAATTATGTTTATCGACCAAGGATTTCTGGTTAGAAAAAAATGCAACAATAGCCAGCATACCGCAACTGACCAAAGGACCAGCGATGGGGTAGACAAAGTAGGAAGAAAGGCAGCCAATAACGCCGGCAACCAGAAAAGATAAAACCTGCTTCACTTGCATAGATGCATCTAACTCCATGAATCCATCGCAAAAAAATGCTTTAGCTGCCACATGCCCGAATAGCTATTGCACTGGAATGATTTAAAAGTAGCAGGTTTATTCTTTAATGCAGGGTTTGCAGAAATTTTGACGAAAATTTTTACGCCAATAAGATTCAGGTAGAAATGTTGGCCAAGGCAACTATTGGATTCATTCTAGCAATTCATTTTTTATCGCTAGCAATTATAAATTCTATTCTCCTGGCATAAAAAAAGCGGCAGTTATTAGCTGCCGCTTTTTACGCTTGGAAGTTGGAAAACTTATTGAACTTCCAATACGCCTTCTTCAATTTTGGCTTTCCAGATTTTTGGCCCCGTCGTGTGCACTGACTCGCCGCGCGAATCTACCGCCACAGTCACTGGCATATCCTTCACATCAAACTCATAAATCGCTTCCATACCTAACTCGGGGAAACCGAGCACCCTGGACGATTTAATCGCTTGCGCCACCAGGTAAGCCGCGCCGCCCACTGCCATCAGATAGACAGACTTGTTATCGCGAATAGCCTCTATCGCGGTTGGTCCGCGCTCGGATTTACCAATCATACCGAGCAAACCGGTTTGCTCCAGCATGGTGCGGGTGAATTTATCCATACGTGTTGCTGTAGTCGGACCAGCCGGGCCAACCACTTCGTCACGCACCGGATCAACCGGACCTACGTAATAAATGAAGCGACCTTTCAGATCCACAGGTAGCGGTTCGCCTTTGGCAAGCAGGTCAGTCATTTTTTTATGTGCAGCATCGCGACCAGTTAACATTTTGCCGGACAACAAAATAGTCTCGCCCGTTTTCCACTCGAGCACATCTGCCGGAGTCACAGTATCCAGGTTTACGCGACGAACGCTGTCGCCCACTTCCCAGGTGATATCCGGATAATCTTCCAGCGCTGGTGGAGTTTGGAATGCAGGGCCAGAACCATCCAGCACAAAATGCGCATGACGAGTTGCCGCGCAGTTGGGAATAATCGCAATGGCCTTGTTAGCCGCGTGGGTGGGATAGTCTTTGATTTTGATATCCACAACCGTGGTCAAACCACCCAGACCCTGTGCACCAATACCCAGGCGATTTACTTTGTCATAAAGTTCGATACGCAATTCTTCATAGCGATCTTTCGCACCGCGTGCTTGCAGTTCCTGAATATCCACCGGATCAAGCAGCGCCTCTTTGGCGAGCAACATAGCTTTCTCTGCGGTGCCGCCAATACCAATTCCAAGCATGCCGGGTGGACACCAGCCGGCGCCCATTTCCGGAACCACTTTAAGTACCCAATCCACTACCGAGTCCGATGGATTCAACATCGCAAATTTGGTTTTTGCTTCCGAACCACCGCCTTTCGCGGCAACGTGAACATCGACGGTGTTGCCGGGAACTATGTTGTAGTGAATCACGGCCGGCGTGTTATCGCCGGTATTTTTACGCGCACCATCCGGATCAGCCAGAATAGATGCACGCAGTACGTTGTCGGGATTATTGTATGCGCGACGCACACCTTCATTGACCATGTCGGTGAGGCTCATCTGCGCATCCCACTGCACATCCATACCCACCGTCACAAACACAGTCACAATACCTGTGTCCTGACAAATCGGGCGATGCCCCATGGCACACATGCGCGAGTTAATCAGGATTTGTGCCATGGCATCTTTCGCGGCCTTGTTCTGCTCGCGCTCGTAGGCTTTATGAATGGCCTGGATAAAATCTACGGGGTGATAGTAGGAAATAAATTGCAGCGCATCGGCGACGCTGTCGATCAAATCTTGCTGGCGAATCACGGTTGGCATAATGAACTTCTCGAATGGTTAGGTCGTGTATCGGAAGGGATAAAACCGGGCGGCAATTCTACACCATCAGCCCTGATCTTTCAGGCTTGGAACGCTGACATAGCACCATGGCATCCTTGTTGCTGTTTGACATGCAAACACACAATCAAAGACTAGACTGCCATATAGATGACACCGTCACTCCTACAGCCTGACACACTTAAATCATCTTTATAAAGGAACCTCAAGGTTATGAATGCTCTCTCACTGCGCTTTAAACTAAGTTGGGGGGTCGCGCTTATCCTCGCCTTTAGCATGGGCTGCCTGAGTTTTGTTGCGTGGCGCTCTATGTCCCAAAATGCAGCAAGCTCGATTGAGCAAAGCGCCAGCTCCATGCGAGAGACAATCGATAGTCGCCTACGCGAAATCGCCCAAAGCAGCGCACTTGAAACCAGTAGCCTGCTCAACCGCAATGCCGATATCGCAGTGCATCTGGCCGCGCTACTCAGCAGCACAGCTCGGGGGGCGAGCGCACCCAACTATTCACGCGCGCAGGTCAAGCAACTTACACAGGATTTACTGCTCGCCTCCCCTTCTGCCTCCGCCATCTACGCCCAATTTGAACCCAATGGCTATGACGGACGCGATGCTGAGTACCTTACTGATCGCTTCTATAGCTCGGAGATTGGCAGTATGGCGCTCTATTGGGTGGCCAATGGCGGCAAAGCAGAATTTAATCGTGTCGACTACGCCACTCAAACGGACACCAGCCTGGATGAAAACGGCCAGCGCAAATCTGAATGGTATTTATGCAGTAAGGACAGCCGCAAAACCTGCCTGATGGAACCCTACCTCTACGAGATCAGCCCAGGCAATAAAATGCTGATGACCTCTATAGTCGCACCCGTATTAGTAAAAGGTGAGTTTCGCGGCGTCAGCGGCATTGATATCAATCTGCCGGTATTACAGCAACAACTGGCAAGCCAAGCAAAATCGCTTTACGACGGCAAAGCCAGTTTATATCTGTTAAGTAGCAAGCATTTGATCGTCGCCAGCAACCAACATCCGGAGTCATTGGGCAAAGCACTGGAGCAGGCCGATAATTCACTCGCCACTGCACTGGCACAAAATAACCAAGGGCAATTCATCTATAAGGACCAGATTATTACGGTAGAAACCATTCGTGTGGATGCAGTGCAAACCCCCTGGAAAATTGTAATAGCCACACCGCGCGCGCTGGCTTATGGCGTGGTGGAGAATCTTTCCAATTCACTCGAGGAAAGTAGCCTGAGCACTGCCAGCAAAATGATTGGCCTCGCGGTTATTTTATTGGTGGTGTTTGTGATCATAGTGTCGCTGTGGATTAAAGCAGCGACGCAGCCGATTGTGCGTATGAGCGGGATGATGCGCGAACTCGCCAGCTCCGAGGGCGATCTCACCCAAAAACTGGTTCCCTCGAATGACCGCGAATTGATCGATATGGCCAACGGCTTCAACAGCTTTAAGGAAAAACTGCGTAGCATGATCATCGCCATCAAACAGGACTCGGAAAAGTTAAAGCAGCAGAGTAATAATCTGACGGGAACATCAAAAAACACACGCTCGGCAACCGAAATCCAGGTAGAACAGATTCAAAACATTATGGCGGCGATCAATCAAATGTCGGCGACCGCCAATGAAGTTGCCAAACTGGCGAGCAATACCTCAACCGATTCGGAAAACTCCGTCAAAGAAATTAATCACGCGCGGGATTTATTCCAAAGCACACTGGCGGAATTCAAAGGTGTCGTGACCGACTTCTCTGACTCCAGCCATAAAATTCAACTGGTTGCAGAAAGCAGCACTAAAATCAGCGGAATTACCGATGTTATTCAGGGTATTGCCGCGCAAACAAACTTGCTTGCACTCAACGCGGCAATTGAAGCGGCGCGCGCTGGCGAGCAAGGACGCGGATTTGCAGTGGTTGCCGATGAAGTGCGCTCACTGGCGGCACGCACGCAGCAATCGACAGAGGAAATTAAAAATTTGATCCAAGCCCTGCAACAGCAGGTGGATCAATCAGTCGTGCAAATTCATCAAAACACCCAGCGGGTTGGCGATACACTTATCGAGGCTGAACATGCCTACGAGCGCTTAACAACGGCAACGGCGGGTATGAACGCCATCACTGACAATTCTTATCAAGTGGCAGCGGCAGCAGAAGAACAAAATCAGGTGACAGACGAAATTAATCGCAACATCTCAGCTATCGGCGAAGCCACACAAGAACTGGAACGCTTGGCCAACAGCATTTTCCATGCAAGCGGCAATGTGGATAAAATTACCCGCGATATCGACAATCATCTTTCACAGCTACGCTGTTAATCATTAGCGTTAGCGCATTAATCTGAACATAAAAAAGGGGCGCTATTTTCGCCCCCATTTCGCTTTTTACGCTTTCAACAAATGCCAGCCTTATTGACTGCCATTATTTGGGCGCCGTCCCCAATTGCTGTTTAATCTGCAGGATTTCGCGGTTAGTACTGCGGCGGAAATCATCAATCGCCGAGATAGCTTCTTCATTGTTTTTAGTGCGGGAAGCCAAACTATCAATGGCGGTCATCTCCAATGCCATTTTATCCAGCTCCTCTTTCATATTTTGTACGCTCTGCGCCTGCTGGCTAACACTGGTAGTCATGCCATCAATTTTCGCAGCAGCAGCATCCGCCGCTGTTTTATTGGCTGCCACTTCTTGCTTAAGCGAGGCCAATCCGGTTTTTGCGTCAGTCGCCGCTTTTTGGGCATTGGCAGTATCGCGTCCAACAGCAGCAATTTTTTCGGTATTGGCGGCGAGGCCCTTGCGATTCTCTTCGGTCAAACCCGCAATGCGACGAACCTCACCATCGAGTTTTTTCAGGTTGGACTGCAAAGTCACCACCGACGCACTGGACTCTTCAGAGGTCAGGCTCAATTGCTGTTCAAGCCCTTTAATACGCTCATCAGCCTGCTTAAGCATGGCTTGCGCCTGAAATAATTGCCACCCCAAAAAGCCAGCACCGGCGACAGCAACCAAGCCGATCACCAACGCAATCGCAGGCAAACTGCTGGAAGGCGCGGGAGCATAGGCGACTGTAGACTGGGGAGTTGGCTTGCGCGCCGGACGCGACACTGGCGTGTCATGGTCATCATCCCGTTCATAGGATTGCTGGCGACGCGGCTCAGGCTGCTCGGAGATTGCGCCAGTGGACAGTGTGGGTTCTCTGCGTTCCATAACAACAATACCTTAAACAATGCGATAAACAGGAGGGGGAAAGCTCAGTGTGCGCGCATTTTATAGTAGCGGCCAGTACAAACATAGGCCAGCTCATGCAATTAACCAGAGATTCGGGGCATAAAAAAACGGGCACCTAGGCCCGTTTTTTTAAACTCACCAACAGTTACTTGGCGTAGTTAGCGTTTACAAATTCCCAGTTAACCAATGACCAGAAAGCGCCAATGTAGTTTGGACGTGAATTGCGGAAATCGATGTAGTAAGCATGTTCCCACAGGTCGATGGTCAGGATTGGAGTTACCGAAGCGTCAGTCAGTGGAGTAGCTGCGTTGCTGGTGTTAACAATCGCCACAGAACCATCCGCTTTTTTCACCAACCAGGTCCATGAAGATGCGAAGTTGTTGATGGCAGAGTTAGTGAAATCTTCTTTGAACTTGTCGAAAGAACCAAACGCTTTAGTGATTGCTTCAGCAACTGCACCGGTGGGCGCGCCACCGCCGTTAGGACTCAGGCAGTTCCAGTAGAAAGTGTGATTCCAGATTTGTGCAGCGTTGTTGAACACTGGACCAGTAGAAGATTTGATCACTTCTTCCAGGCTCTTGCCTTCGAATTCAGTACCTGGAACCAGGGTATTCAGCTTGTCCACATAGGCTTTGTGGTGTTTGCCATGGTGGTAGTCCAGAGTTTCAGCAGAAATGTGTGGCGCCAGAGCGTCTTTGGCATAAGGCAACGCAGGTAATTCAAAAGCCATGATGGTTCTCCTAATTCACGTTTGTATCTAATTCACGGTTGTTCGATCAATTCAGTTTTAGAAAACAATCCAATTAATCATGTGCGGGGCAGAATGATAACAGCTTAATAATTTCCACATGATTAAAAATAATTACGGCCCACTGGGGGCCGTAACTATAACGCAAAACTATGAGCCGCTACGCTGGGCACCAAAAAAGTGCCAGATATTCGCGTTAACAACCCAAGTATTTGCGTGCATTTTACAGGTCATCCTGAACAGCAATTACATCATGCCGCCCATACCACCCATGCCGCCCATATCGTGGCCATGGCCGCCAGCCGCTGGTTTATCTTCTGGCAAATCAGCAACCATTGCTTCGGTGGTGATCATCAAACCAGCGATAGAACCAGCAGCTTGCAGTGCAGTGCGGGTTACTTTTGCTGGATCAAGGATACCCATCTCGATCATGTCGCCATATACGCCAGTCGCGGCGTTGTAACCATAGTTACCGGAACCTTTCTTCACAGAGTCAGCGACCACTGATGGCTCATCGCCGGCGTTTGCAACGATTTGACGCAATGGTGCTTCCATTGCACGACGTGCAATAGCGATACCGGCGTTTTGATCTTCGTTGTCACCTTTCAAGTCAGCGATAGCAGCTACTGCACGGATCAGGGCAGTACCGCCTCCAGGAACCACACCTTCTTCTACCGCCGCACGGGTCGCGTGCAGGGCATCTTCAACGCGTGCCTTCTTCTCTTTCATTTCAACTTCGGTAGCAGCACCCACTTTAATTACCGCAACACCGCCAGCCAGTTTGGCAACGCGTTCTTGCAGTTTTTCGCGATCATAATCAGAAGAGGTTTCTTCGATTTGTACGCGAATTTGTTGTACGCGCGCTTTGATTTCGTCGGCGTTACCAGCACCGTCAACGATGGTGGTGTTGTCTTTGTTCATGGTTACGCGTTTTGCAGTGCCCAGGTGCTCCAGGGTAGCGCTTTCCAGATCCAGACCTACTTCTTCAGAAATCACAGTACCGCCAGTCAATACCGCGATATCTTGCAGCATGGCTTTACGACGATCACCGAAACCTGGTGCCTTAACTGCAGCAACTTTCACGATACCGCGAATGTTGTTTACTACCAGAGTCGCCAGGGCTTCGCCTTCAACGTCTTCTGCAACAATGATCAGCGGCTTGCCAGACTTGGCAACGCCTTCCAGCACTGGAAGCAGTTCGCGAATGTTGGAGATTTTCTTGTCAACCAACAGGATAAATGGATGATCGTGCTCAACGCTCATGCTGTCCTGATTGTTGATGAAGTAAGGAGACAGGTAACCGCGGTCAAACTGCATACCTTCTACTACATCCAGTTCGTTTTCCAGGCTGGTGCCTTCTTCTACGGTGATAACACCTTCTTTACCTACTTTTTCCATGGCTTCAGCAATCAGCTCACCCACAGAGGTATCGCTGTTGGCAGAGATACTGCCTACTTGAGAGATAGACTTGGTATCCGCACATGGTACTGCGATAGATTGAACATGCTTGACCGCTGCGCCAATCGCTTTGTCGATTCCGCGCTTCAGATCCATAGGGTTCATGCCCGCAGCAACAGACTTCAGACCTTCGTTAACGATGGCTTGGGCCAGAACGGTTGCAGTAGTAGTACCGTCACCCGCATCGTCAGACGCTTTGGACGCAACTTCTTTTACCATTTGCGCGCCCATATTTTCGAACTTGTCTTTCAGGCTGATTTCTTTGGCAACAGATACACCGTCTTTGGTGATGGTTGGAGCGCCGAAAGACTTCTCCAGAACTACGTTACGGCCTTTTGGACCGAGGGTTGCTTTAACGGCATCGGCCAGGATATTTACACCGGCGAGCATGCGTTGACGGGCGCTATCACCAAACTTTACTTCTTTAGCTGACATGATTTATACCTTTAAAAATTCGTTTTCGTAAGAAATTCAGGGAAGTAGACTTTTTTAAGTCACTTGCGAATCAAACCAAACAGGCGATGGAATTATTCCAACACTGCCTTGATGTCTGACTCGCTCAGGATTACCAGTTCTTCGCCGTCGATGGTGATAGTGTCGCTACCAGCGTATTTGCCGAACACCACTACATCACCCACTTTCACATCCAGTGGACGCAACTCACCACTGGTCAATACACGGCCATTACCTACAGCAACCACTTCACCTTGATTCGGCTTCTCTTTGGCGGAACCCGACAGGATGATGCCACCGGCAGTTTTGGTTTCTTCTTCTTTGCGGCGAACCACAACGCGATCATGCAATGGACGAA
>JAGKXA010000025.1 GCA_021151615.1 Cellvibrionaceae bacterium
ATTGCCAAGGGTATTAACTTTACCCGCAACCTGGGCGACCTTCCGGGTAATATCTGCACACCAACTTATCTCGCCGAACAGGCCAAACAACTTACCAAAGGCCAAGCCAAACTCAGCGTCAATGTGCTTGAAGAAAAGCAGATGAAGGAATTGGGCATGGGCTCCTTTTTGTCGGTTGCTGCAGGCAGCGAACAACCCGCCAAATTGATTGTGCTCGAGTACAAAGGCGGCAACAAAAAAGATGCGCCCGTCGCATTGGTCGGCAAAGGTATCACCTTTGATACCGGCGGTATTAGCCTGAAGCCAGGGCCAGCGATGGATGAAATGAAATACGATATGTGTGGGGCCGCCAGCGTGTTGGGTACCTTCCTGACCCTTGTTGAGTTGCAACTCGCCATCAATGTGGTTGGCGTTATCGCCACTACCGAGAATATGCCGAGCGGCGCCGCCACCAAGCCGGGCGATATAGTAACCTCCATGTCCGGCCTTACTATTGAAATCCTCAATACCGATGCAGAAGGTCGCCTGGTGCTGTGTGATGCCCTCACCTACACCGAGCGCTTCAAGCCCAAAGCTGTGGTAGATATCGCCACCCTGACTGGTGCCTGTGTGATCGCACTCGGCAATCATGCCACCGGCTTGTTTAGTAACAATGATGATCTCGCCAAAGCCCTGCTGAAAGCAGGCGAAGAAAGTGCGGATCGCGCTTGGCAAATGCCGCTCTGGGATGATTATCAAAAACAACTGGATAGCAACTTTGCCGATATCGCCAATATTGGCGGGCGTGAAGCCGGTAGTGTAACCGCCGCTTGCTTCCTGTCGCGTTTCGCTAAAAAATTCGCTTGGGCACACCTGGATATTGCCGGTACAGCCTGGCGTTCCGGTGGAGCCAAAGGCGCGACTGGCCGCCCGGTTCCCCTGCTTGTGCAATACCTGTTAAACCAGGCGTAATGGTGTGACTAAAGTCGATTTTTATGTATTGCCCGAAACAACCAGTGAAGCTCGCTGGTTGTTTGCGTGCAAGTTGGCGGAAAAAGTGCAGCGCATGGGCATGCGCGTATTGATTGCGGTGAATTCCGAAGCTGATGCAAAGCAACTCGATGAACTGCTCTGGACTTTCAAGCCGGAAAGTTTTGTACCTCATCAGCTGATCAATGGTGGCAAACCGGCACCTGTAGAAATAACCTTTAATGATCAAGCTGGCGATCACCAGGGTTTATTGATTAACTTGAGCAGCAGCATACCCCCATGGTTTAGCCGCTTTGAACGTGTTAGTGAGGTCGTGATCCAGGAGCCGCAAATGCTCGCCATCAGTCGCGAGCGCTACAGCTTTTATAGAAGTCGTGGATACCCGATAGAAACCCGCAAACTCTGATAACCGGATACTTGTAAATATCATGGCCAATACGAATAAAACCAAAGCCGAAATTTTGCAGGAGCTTGAATCCATTAAAGGACTTTTATTGGAAGAGGATGACATCCCGATTTTGCAGGATGCCGAGATTATTGCTGAAGCGCCTCCACACCCTGCAACAACTGAAACCCGGCAACCCGTTTCCCCCTACACAGCCCATGAGTCGGTACTACCGGGTCAGGGATCGCTGTTTGAAGATGCTGCTCACGCATCACACGCCAATTTCTTCAGTACTCAAAAAACGGATCAGCAAACCAATACCCATAGCGCAGACCTCGAACAAAAAAAACATGGTTTTGCCTCGCATTTAAATAACCCCGCTCACTCGCATGCAACACGCCCGCAAGTTAAAGCAACCGGCGAAAACCCTTTTCTTCCCCAACATATTCGCGAGCGGTTACACGGTAATAACCCACCGCCATTATTTGAATATGAGGCAGCGAAAAAAATAATCAGCGCAACCAAAACGACTGCAGCCAAAACCGGCAAACCGCGACAACAATTGGTTGATGATGTACTCAGAAGCCTGATGCCGCAAGTCGAACGCGAATTGCGGCATAGGCTTTTTGCAATGAACGTTGATGATTTGGAAAAATTACTCAACGAAGAAGAAGATTGAAAACCAAACCGCGCAACAATTAATTTATGGCAGCAAGCTCGCGCGAGGTTTTCACTTTACCGAAGGCCCAGATAGCGATAAACACCAACAAGATATTGGCCAGAAAAACCTGGTGATAACCAAAATAGTCCGCCACTATTCCAACCATTAAACTGCTTAGCAAATTACCAATGTGAGTGGTGTTGGTGTACAGCCCTGACGCAGCACCAGAACGCCCCGGCATTAGATCCTGAATGACAGATACCCCAAGCCCCGCCAACACCCCAATAAAAATCGCGTTGCAAATTTGTAGCACAAACAAATGCCAAAGCTGATCCGCAAAATACACGCCGGCATACAGCAATAACGCAGCAATGCCCGCACAGCGAACCAATGAAATTAAACGAAAGCGGCTCGCGTAATGCCCAGCCAATAACATAAATGGCACTTCCAGTGCTGCAGTGGTTCCCATCACCCAACCCATCCATTGAGCATCTATTTGTAAATTATCTTTCAAATGAATTGGCAAGCTAATCAGGTAGGCGTTATTAACACCCCAGAGCAATGAAAAACCGATCGCGCAAATCCACAGCGATTGTTTTACTGCCGGAGCCAGAGGCGCCAGGGAAAGCAGTTCACCAGAAACGGTTAACTGTTTTTGCTTTGCCGGTAAGCGTGGCAACAATTTGAAACTGGCAATGGCAAGAAAGATATACAGAACTGCCGCCACACCATAGCTCACATCAAATCCCAAATGAGTGGCCAATAAAAAACCTACGGGCGGCCCGGCAACCCAGGCAAAAGCAATTTGCGCCCGCATAATGGCGTTAAATAGCGGGATACGTTCAGCAGGGATTTCAGCCTCCGCATAATCCAAGCTATAAGCCATGATCTGCGAGAATGACACCATCGAAAGACTCAATAAAAATATTGCCGTAAAAGCCACCAGCCAATAATTGCGTGAAAGCGCAAAGATCACGCAGGAAATACTCCCCAGTAAACAAAAGAAAGCCACCAAGGGACGGCGATCCGCAAGCTTGTCGGACCAATGTCCAATCCAATGGTTATAGGCAATACTCGCCAGGGCCAAGCCGGCAAAGGCACCACCCACTAACAGGGGACGCACCTGAATTTCCTTGGCAAGAAATAAACTAAAGGTCGGCAATACCAAAGCTCCAACCAGACCTGCGGTAAAAAAGAGCGCGTAAATGCCTAGCGCCAAAGGCTTAAATAGTGGTGAAGAGAACATAATTACCGTTTGGGGGAGGGAAAAATCAGGCTCGCATCATAGCCGAAACCGGTTTCTTTCTATATTGGCAACTCAAGGTTTAATTATTCTTAACCCCTGCTATTGCGTATAATTCGCAGAATTCCAGCAAACCTGCGAGATTTGCCATGTATTGCATCAGTTTCCAGATTCAACCCAAGTTTGCCCGCGAGTTCGACCGGGCCGAATTTTTACGCCGCGTGCGTCCGGTGCGCTCACCAGAGGTGGATGCAATTGAAGAGAAAGGCAAGCTCTTTCTCAGCTTTAATTTCTTTACCGAGTTTCCCGCCCAACTATGGCAAGAGCTGCGCCAGCCCTTATTTTCAGATGCAGATTACGCACCTAAACTGGCCCCTTTTTGCGTAGTGATTTGCGAAGATGAAAACGAAGATGAATGCCTACTGCTTCATCATTTTGATAGTAGTGAAAAACTCGATTCGTTTTAATTTAATTTACTTTTTTTACCCAGGTAATTCATGTCTACCATCAATTGGTTTCCCGGCCATATGCACAAGGCCCGCAAGGAGATTGCGGAAGTAATGCCACACGTGGATGTGGTAATAGAAGTTATCGATGCCCGCATCCCCTTCTCCAGCGAAAATCCGCTGGTTCCGAGCCTGCGCGGTGATACACCGCTGATTAAATTATTGAATAAAGCGGATCTGGCCGATCCGGCAATCACCGCGCTGTGGGTGGAAAAAATGGAGGCGGAAAAAGGTGTTAAGGCACTGCCCGTCAGCCAGCAACGTCCCGAACAAATTCGCAATTTGCTAAATGTGTGTACCAGCTTGGTGAGTGATCGACAAAAAGAAGTTCGCCCGGCGCGCGCCATGATCATGGGCATCCCCAATGTGGGAAAATCCACCATTATTAATACCTTGGCCGGTCGCGTGATTGCAAAAACCGGGAACGAAGCCGGTGTCACTAAAGCGCAACAAAAAATCAAATTGGAAAACGGTATTTTATTGACCGATACCCCAGGATTTTTGTGGCCTAAATTATCACCTCCTTCCTGCGGTTATCGACTGGCAATTACGGGGGCAATTAAAGATACCGTATTTGATTACGCTGATATCGCGCTCTATGCAGCGGAATACTTACTAAAAGCTTATCCGGATGCATTAAAAACACGCTATGGATTAACAGAGCTACCAGAAACTGATTTGGAGTTGCTAGATGCAATAGGTATCAAACGCGGCTGCACACGCAAAGGCGGTGGAGTAGAAATCCAGAAAGTATCGTCGCTATTA
Organism: Cellvibrionaceae bacterium; assembly: GCA_021151615.1. GTDB lineage: Bacteria > Pseudomonadota > Gammaproteobacteria > Pseudomonadales > Cellvibrionaceae > Cellvibrio. The sequence continues at coordinate 4,530 of JAGKXA010000025.1, forward strand.
ATTAATGAATTGCGCTCGGGCTTATTGGGGCCAATCAGCTGGGAAACACCCGCGATGACTGAAGCAGAGGTTACTCAAGCCAAAGCGGATGACGAGAAAAAACGCTTGGAAAAAGAAGAAGCTGATCGAATTCGCAAACTGAAGACCAAAAAAAATCGCCGCTAATTACGGCGATTTTTTTGTTCCCCCGCACCACCACTTACAAGAGACTGCGCGCATAATTAGCCAGTGCATGAGGATCAGGATTACTCACCAGCTCGGCCGGCAATTTTTTCACATGCCAGATCACTGTCCACTCCAGATGTTCGCCGGTGTTTAAGGTAACAGCAGCACCCTGCTGTTTCATTTCTATAAATACATGCTCTACATGGGCAAACAATTCTATTTCGCGTTCCCCCTCCGCAATGGCTGAGGGTGGATTATCCACAAACTCTTTCATCAACAAATAGCCTTTGTCGACATAGGCAACCCAACCTTCTTTGCCATCCTGCATAATTTTGTGGTGATCAGTACGAATTTTTTTCTTGTCGTAATCAAACCAGGTCAACTCGTCGATTGCTTGAACATCAAGCGGATAAAAAATCCCGCTGATAGGATCAGTATCGCCGCGCGGATAAAACAAAGTCCCGGACGACGGCAAGCGCGTCACCTCTAAAGGAGCGACACTTTTCTCGTGCTTGGAATAATTGAAAATTCTATAGGTAACTGCCACACGGTCATCACCGGCGGGCATATAGGTTTTGCTGAATTGATAACCAGTCTTCGGGTCAATTTCACTGGTAAGAGTTACGCGATCACCTTTCACACTCAGCTTATAAGGCTTACTGTCCAATACATCAATCGGTGGCCACTGCCATTCCGCTTGTGGACTGGACCAGAGTACTGTCCCCCAATCGGTATTTTTATCAAAGTCGACAATTGGCACTAACAGCTCATGTCCATCGTATTTTAGTGAGGAGACCCGACCAGCCACGTCTGGCATGATCTCCATGCGCAAAGCACCTTGCTTGAGATACAACTTACCTTTTTCCTGCTTACAAAATGCAGGAAGCTCGGACACATCCTGATTGTCTTTGTTACACCCCAGGAGCGCCGTACACAAACTCAGGAGTGCAATCAGGGAATAGCATTTCAACATTGTGGATCTTGGCCCTCTGGCACTGGCTATAACTGCCAGGAAAACTGACTTGCCCTACAGGCAACCGGTCACAACGGGCTCTCCGGAAATAGCAGCTAACCCGTTATATTTACGTACCTTGGCAGTGTAACGGCTTTTGGTTGCATCGACCATTTACCCAGGGGTAAAACCTAGTAAAGCAACGTAAATAACTTGCGCTGAAACTCAATCGCCAAAACATCACCCTTACCCAGCGCAGTAAGAATGCCATTAAACGATTTGCGAACCTCCCCATCAGCGAAGTTGCGGTCTTTGCGCAATACATGTAACAGATGCTCCAATGCCGGGCGATGCTGGGCTTCCTGATGATATTGCAATGCCAATTCATAGCGGATTTGTAAATCATCCGGTGCAGCTAAATACGCAGCTTCCAGTGCTGCCAGCTCGGGGGTTTTCGCCGCTTGTTTGATTAGCGCTATGCGCGATTGCAATTGCTCGTAGAGCGCATCCTGATCCGCCATTTTTATCGTCGATAAAATCGCTTCCGCATTATCCACACGATTTAATTCCAAATGGCACTGCGCCGTTAATAAATGGATAGCCGCCAATTGCCCGGAAGTTTCATAAGCCTGACGCAACAAAGGTAACGCATCAGCAAAATTATTTTCCGCCATCAATGCCTGCGCCTGGTTAAGCGGCGCTTCCCAGGGCTTGGGTAAATATTTCGCCAGAACTTCACGCACTTGTACTTCGGGCAAAGCACCAGCAAAACCATCTACCGGCTGCCCGTTTTGCATAATCATGACTGTTGGCAAACTGCGCACCCCAAATTGCGCACCAATCATTTGCGTTTGCGGATCATCTGCATTGACTTTCGCCAATAAAAAAGCGCCAGCGTATTCATTGGCAAGCTTTTCCAATATCGGCATGAGATTTTTACAGGGCGCACACCAATCCGCCCAAAAATCAATCACCACTGGCCGATGAAATGACTCATCAATTAAATACTGCTGGGCATTTTCCAGGGTAATATCAACAATACAGGTTTGCGTGCTACTCATTGCTGCTAACATCTTGATTACTCCATCTCGCGCAACTGAATAGTGATGTTTTCAGTTGCGGAAGAAATATAGGCAATAGTTTCGGTAATAGTAACGGTAAGGCTCATGGTTTTATCAGCCAAGGTAACCAACTGCTGTAATTCATCCGCAGCAAAGCAGTGTATTTCTACTTTGGGCAAAGCGCGAATGGCGGTGGCATTGGTCTTCCACCAAACATCCATACCCCGACCATAACTAAAGACTTTTACCGCTTGCGCTTGGCCCGAGGCTTTTTTCAAGCGATCCGGCGCCGGCTGCCCCACTTCAATCCATTCGAGTAGCGTACCGTTATCGTGCTTCAGCCATAGATCCGGCTCTTCCGTCGAAGAAAGCCCCCTGGTAAAGGTTAAATTTTCCGCCGCGCGGTAACAAAAGGCTAGAATACGCACCATCATGCGCTCAAGGGTTTCGGAGGGATGCAGGGCAATAGTCAGATTAAAATCGCCATACACATTGCGATCCATATCTGACAAGGTCAGGTTCGCTTTATAAATCGTTGCTTTTTCGGCCACAGATGCCTCGCGCTAAATAGTTAGCTTTATAAACGGGATCGCAGTTTACCAAAATGCCAAGCACTTTTGATTTTACAACCAGCACATCCAACCAAACCGCAGTGGATTTTCTCGCTGAAAAAACCGGGCTTCCCAAAGCACGCATCAAAGATGCGATGAATAAAGGTGCCTGCTGGTGGACAGTAAAAGGCAAACAACTGCGCCTGCGTCGTGCCAGCAAGGATTTGCCAGCTGGCACCCGTATCCAACTCTATTACGACGAGCAAGTTCTTGCCCGCGCACCAGCAGCAGGAAAGCTAATACTCGATCAAGGACGCTATAGCATTTGGTACAAGCCCCATGGCATGTTGGCCCAGGGCTCGCAATGGGGCGACCACTGTAGCCTGCTACGCTGGGTAGAGGTGGAGCACAAACGCGACTGCTTTCTGATTCATCGTCTGGATGCGGATGCAGCAGGCCTAATGATGATTGCGCATGACTCAAAGGCTGCGGCCCTGCTCTCACACCTTTTTCAATCACGCGATTTGAAAAAATATTATCTGGCAAACGTGGCTGGCGAACTAAACGCGACAGAATTGCGTATAGATCAGGCACTGGACGGCAAAGATTCCATCAGCATTGTCAACACACTGAAAATTAATGATGAGAATACATCAACGTTAGTGGAGGTATTAATTGAGACGGGACGCAAACACCAGATTCGCCGCCACCTTTCTGGCATAGGCCATGCCATTGTCGGTGATCGCCTGTATGGCAGCACCAGTAAATCCCCCCTTCAACTACTCGCGTATAAATTGGAATTTCGCTGCCCCGTCAGCAACAAACTCATTCAGTTAGAGCTTCCAAAAGACTTACATTTGTAACAAGACCTTATTAGCCAAAATAAGATAGGCTGTGCTGAATCCAACCACAGGATAAGTGCGTCCAAATTAACAATAATTCGCATCATTCCTGTATCACATTTGTCCATCTCACTTTTACCAGTCTTGCATTTACAAAGGAATTATTGATGAGCCTGCCATTCAACCCGGATGCTGAACGAATAGTTACTCTGGATGTACTGAGAGGCTTTGCCCTCTTCGGTATCCTCTACGCCCACATGATTTTCTGGTATGCCGGTGGTCCTTTGCCAGAGGAAACCTATCAACTTTACAAAGACCCGGGCAGCGGTATAGCCATGGGGGTCTACATGATTTTAATTATTAGCAAGTTCTTTGCGATATTCTCATTTTTATTTGGCCTTAGCTTTTATATCCAGATAGACAAATTGGCACAGCGTCACCAACCTGTGGTTCTGCGCTTTGGTTGGCGTCTGGCGATACTCGGCGCTATCGGTCTTTTGCATCATATTTTTTGGCGCGCTGATATTTTAACCATCTATGTTCCACTCGGGTTTCTACTACTATGCTTTCGTAACCTGAGCAATAAAACATTATTAATTGTGGGTTCACTACTGGTATTAAACATTCCCACCAAATGTGCCGAGTTGGTTTCAATACTCGTGCGGGACCAATTGCAATTAATCCAGGAAGATCACAAAGCAGCCGGTGCGGCCTATTACGAAATTATCAGTCAGGGCAATTTTGCTCAAATGGTTCAGCACAATATCAACGCTGTTTCGGAGAAGTTGAATTACCAAATCAACAGTGGACGTGGTTTTATCACCTTTGGTTTCTTTTTATTGGGGATGCTTGCCGGGCGCATGCATTGGTTCTCTCACGTAGAACAACACCGTAACCTATTTAGGCAGGTGTTAAAAAGAAGCGGTTGGGTACTGGTAATTGCCCTGCTCGCAGGCGTTATTCTGGGGGCAAGCAGTTTCATCCTGAAGATTGATTTTCAGAAGGCCCCATTTGCAGGATGGGCAGGCGGATTTATCCTGGAATTTTTTAACACCAGCCTGACGCTCATTTATATCACCGGCGTCAGCTTATTGATGTTGAAACCTAACTGGGAAGCGCGCCTGAAACCGTTGGCCAGCGTAGGAAAAATGGCGTTAACGACGTATTTAAGCCAATCAATTATCGGCGTATTTCTGTTTTTTAATATTGGCCTCGGGCTATTTACTCTCACCAGCCCTGGCCAAAATGCGCTGCTATGTATCGCGATTTTCGGAATGCAAATTTTTATCTGTCGCTGGTGGTTAAAATACTTTAATTATGGCCCTGTGGAATGGTTATGGCGCTCAGCTACAGATTGTAAATGGAAACCATTAAGAAAACCCTCACTACCTGAACTAAACACAAAATAAGCAAAGCAATACCACGTCCCAAAAAAATCCCCGTCGATATAATCGACGGGGATTTTTTCAAACAAACACCGAATTAACCAGGTAATTAATTACACTGATTATTCAATGCGCAGGCTTTAACTGCATTGGAGAACGCATAACCGGTGACGTTATCTTCCCAGGTAGACCAAGCCATAATACCGCGCAAATCCGGATAGGTTTTTGCCGGCTTATAGCCAGTACCGCAATCACCGGAACGCAAGCAGCGCATTGCCGCCTTCACAACAGTTGGATTGGTATAACCACTGCCCGCCGCAGTTGGCGCAGTGGATGCTGGCAAACCAATAATGATTTTGCTTGATGGCAAACCAAGATAGCTCACCCCAGTGCTGCCAATTTGAAAGCCCTCAATCAACGCTTCCGTCCAGGCAACCAAACCATCTTGCGTAGCCGAATTGTAGAACTGGCCATTTTTACCCGGCATTGACCCCGTATTGTAGTACTGCATTTGGATCCAGCTAATGTCATCACGCAATGCATTGATCAGCGGCAGGTAGACCCCCCAGTTATATTGACCCAACCAGTTACCTGGCAGATTCGCACCAATGGTATGCGCAGTTTCCGGGGCCATGGTCAGCAGGAAACTTGCTCCATATCGCGCTTTCAAACGCTTGATCGCACGCGCCAAATAATCGGCAGAGTATTGCGGGCTGGTCAGATTGATTTGCGCATTGGGATTGGTATGCAAACCTTTTTCAGTATCAATATCGATACCATCCAAACCATACTGATCTTTAATCGCAATGAAAGAATTTACGAAATTATCTTCTTGCGTTTGGTTATTCAGTACGAAAGTTGCATTAGCGCCCCCAATCGACAACAACACTTTTTTGCCTTGTGCTTTAGCGGCAGCAATTTGCTGTGCAGTGGGATTGTTTTGATAGCCGCCGTCATTACTAAGGAAGAGTGAGCCATCGGCATTAATTTTCGGGAAAGAAATATTCAGCACTGTGTAATTGGGAATTGAGGTCATTTCCTCTAATGGCCAATGCCAGTTTTCCCAATAGCCAACCAACTCTTTTCCTGTCGGTGGCGTTACTGAGCTAACACTTGAACTGGTTACTGAAGAGACGCTGGAGTGCGAAGAGGCGGCTACAGAACTCGGAGCAACGCTGCTTACTACGGAAGAACTGGAGCGAGAAGTTGCAACACTGGAGGAACTTACACCTGGGCAATTACCACCTGCCATCCAGGCTTGTTGCCAGTAAGTTCCAGTTCCAGGTGCATAAGCCCAGGTAGCGGTTGATGAGCACCACCCCGGGACCTGACAGGTATAAACTCCACCCGCGTTAGTGACGACTGCCCCCTGACTGTAGCTAGTTCCTGCCACATAGATTGGACAACTACCAACGCTTGATTTTACTGATGACGCCGCACTGGTTGTCGACGCACTACTCGGAGCCACCGAGCTTGGAGTGGATGAACGAGCACTGGATGGAGCAGAACTCGGCGCGACTGAACTAGGTGCAACGCTGGAAGTAGCACCATCACAAGCACCATTATCGGTCCAATGTTGCCACTGACCGGAGGATGTTGTCGGGTTGTTACCTTGCGTCCAGTAATTCGCGGTATAACCACGATTCAAATGCTGAACTTTATTTCCCTGGGTGTAAGTACTGGCGCTATTCCATTGCGGTAAGCCAGTGCAATTTACGGCGAATGCTTCAGTTGATAACAGGGATACGCCAAGCAGCGCCCCCAGTGGGATTATTTTCTTCATCGAAGTTACCTATCCTTTCATTATCGTTAGTTAAGGAAGTGGAACAGGCGAATGCAGCAGGCTCTCTCACCGTCGCTGGCTAATTGCAAAATTCACCCGGTTGCGATTGTCAACGTTGTCATTTACAGGTACTAGAAATACCGATCCATCAATACAACAACTAGCAAAGGGGGTATCTGGTACAGGCGGGAGGACAAACATACATCAGGACAAACACTGGTGCAGAGCATAAGTATATCTTTTAGGCAATGCAAGTAATAATCCGAAGAAAAAGGAAGCAGCTAACATTATTGAAGACCAACATGTTGCCACCTCCTTTTATGGCTACCGTTTTTTACAGAGGTGCATAGGCACTTTTCTAAAGCGCCTTATGGACATCCAATACTTTTCTTAGAAGTTCCAATCAGCCATCAACCAGAATTTTGTAGTATCGGTGAAGCTAGCATTAGTATCGCCCATGGAATATTGGGCGTATTTTGCAGTCCACACCACTGCACCAAATTTCTTGCTCAGACTTAAATCTATTTCGTCACCGAAATCGATACTGCCCGCATCAGAATCATACTTGTGGTAGCTCACAACAGCTTGCGCACCCAGCACAGTAACACCCACGTTCAAATAAGTATCTTCCAGACCAGCGGCTGGTGTTGCCAGGAATTTATCCGCCCAACCTTGAAAAGCGTGTAGTGTTGCCAGTGGTGTAGCAAAACCATATTTGCCATCATCAGACCCCAACAATTCATAACCCAAGGTAAAGCTGAAACGGCTTACGTTATACGTTGCTTCAGCCAAGGTGTAATCTGCTTCAAACAATTTTGCGGCACCAGCATCCTGCTGTTTTGCATATTCGAGGTTATACAAAAAGGACTCACCTACGGTTCCTTGCCAACGAACACCAAAGGTATCACTGGTTAAACCAAGTTGTGCGATTGGGTCATTCACATCCAGTAAATATGCGTAGCCAATCAGTTTACCTGCATCAAATCCAGTGTAACTGGCGTTGAGCACATGACTATCCATATGCAAATCACCTAATGCGGGATTATTCTCACCGAACACGCGGTTTACATTTTTGATATAGGCATAAGTAAAGTTGGTGTAGCGAATTGTTTTATTGGTCCAGGATAAACCGTCATACGTTTGTTCGTTCTGTCTCCAACCTACGTTACCGATAAAACGCGAGTTATCCAAAACCAGGCGTTGGCGGCCATACTTAACCTGATTATTGAAATTCGTGTAGGAAATAAAAGCTTGATTAACTTCAGTTCCAGTTGGATCAGCAATTACAGCAACTGTATTACGTTGCGCCCACAAAGGGTCTACGTTTGCTGCAGAGGTTCTGTAGTCAACATCATTTGTCATCTCACTAACATTATCCATCTCGCCTGTGAACCCAAAACCATTCCATGCACCGGACTGATAAGAAATACGTGAACGCGTAGTCCAGGCATCAGCCTCTCTGTCAACGCCAGTATTTAGAACATCTTCCGTCACATCTTCAAAGCGGGTACGGAAATTAATTTTTACCACACTGCCCTGTTGCATAGACTCTGTAAAAGTTTTTGCAGAAACACTTGGAGCTACGCACAGTAGAGAACTCGCGGCAGCAACAAGAAGATAGGGTGTATTTTTTTTCATAGAGCCTTCTCCAATTTTTTGCATAAATGTGTGTGGTTTAAACATCAACACCATCAACGTAAACAGGTCTTGAAAACTACGTTTTGTCATGCACTAAAAAAGCATTTATTTAAATCACTGGCACAACAGGTGTGTGACTTAATTCCACTGGAGCAAGGCTTATGCCAATCGTTTTTTTCAAGTTTTTTTCAAGTAATAATTCATTATTAATCAAGGGGATATAATTTCCGAAATTTTCCCACGCAATTTTCAGCATTTTTTTGAGTTGCACACTTGTGGTGACACACGAATGACTCATGCGTCATTTACAAACAAATACACAAAAAATCACGCACAAAATAAATGCAAAAAAATGCACGATGCTTTTTCTGCTTGCACTGCAAGAAGGCAAATAACTTAATAATTTTTCAGCAGGCGTTTTTACGAGGAGAAATATGCACATAAAAAAGGCCATTTGCTTGCACAAATGGCCTTGGATAAACAGCTAAAATGATCAAATGATTCGCACACCAACCCCTTTCGCCAAACCCTTCTCAATACGAACCTGAGAAAAGGTAGCGTCTAGCTTACCATTAGCCACCAGGGTAAATGGCTCAAGGATCAGAGCAAACAACTCCTGTGGCGTGCGCTTCAAACCAAAGTCAGTACCTGCATCCGGATAGTCTTTTAAATCCACAAACAGGGTTCGCCAGCCCTTTCCCGTTATCGCGGTTAATTCTTTGGTGATCTCCACTTGCGAATAACAAGAAGGACCGCAACCAATGCGAACCCACGCCTGAGCCTGGGGCGCAACATCCACTTTGATATCAAATACCAACGCTGAGTCTGATTCATAATAATCGCTTAAAACCTGGCGATTAGGCGTCGATATTGCTACCAAGCCTTCCCCCTCGCCATTCCACAGAGCGCGACGAGCATCCTCCTGAACATCGCGATCCACACAGGTCACAGTCAGTGTAGATACGCTGGCAATATTGCCATTAAGCGCTGTGCGGTCGTTATTCTTGCCTTCCAGAATAATGCCGTATATGCCCAAAGGACGACGATTAAACAATTCCAATACATGTGAAGTTGCTTCGAAACTGATGCCCTCCTCCGGAAGACCATCCCCCAAGGTATCTGTATCTCCGTACCTTAAACCAAAACCATAGGCAAACAAAGGATCATATTCTTTGTCGCCGACATTTAAGGGATCTTGATCCGGACGCTTTGGCCAGGAGAAGGACAGCTGACCTTTTACCGGATAATTTACCGAATCATCTGCAGCTTTAAAAATAACATCTGCAACACCAGCACCTTCAGTACCCGGTTGCCAGATAACTGCAAATGCATCTGATGAATTGAGCTCACGATTGATCCACATGGGTCGACCGGTTATGAACAGGGCCACCACAGGAATTCCATCACTCTTTAATTTTTGAAGCAATTGTAAATCGGTGGTATCACCCGCCTTAAGCAATTGGTGCTGAATATCACCCTGCATTTCTGCATAGGGATCCTCACCAAAAATGACGACAGCTACATCGGGCTTTTCGCTGTAAGAACCATCCACACTTAATTGAGCTGAACCACCGGCAGCTGACACTGCTGATTCAATTCCCATCCACAAAGTGGTAGCACCAGGAAAATCGACCATGGTGTTACCGGTTCCCTGCCAGTTAACCGACCAACCACCTGTTTGCTTGCTGATATTGTTAGCGCCATCACCAGCAACAAGAATTTTTGCTTTGGGCGATAGGGGCAATAAATTATTTTTGTTCTTCAACAGAACAATAGATTCACGCACTGCCTGACGAGCGACCGCTCGGTGTTCTACAGCACCCAATAAATCATCGCGCCCCGCCAATGGGCGCGCAGAAGGAAGCCCTTTCTCCCATAAATTCGCACGCAATTTCACACGCAGCACACGACGCACAGCGTCATCAACACGACTCATCGGAATAGTGCCATCTTGGGCTTGGGCCAGCGTGTTGCGATACAACTGCTTCCATTCAGGATCCGGTACCATGTAGATATCCAAACCGGCATTTAACGCCTGCGGGCAGTTTAGCGGTGTAGCCCCTGCCACAAAGCCATGACCATTCCAGTCACCCACCACAAGGCCGTCAAAACCCATTTGCTCTTTCAATACATCCGTTAACAAATAACGATGCCCATGCATATGCTCGCCGTGCCAGCTATTAAATGACGCCATTACTGTCTGCACGCCATTTTCTATTGCGCTGTAATAACCTGCAGCATGAATACGGCACAGACTTTCTTCATCATCAATACAGTTACCGCGATCAATACCGTTCAAGGTGCCGCCGTCGGCAATAAAATGCTTTGCGGTAGCAATAACTTTATATTTGGACAGAAATTCTTTACTGGCCGCATCTCCTTGTAAACCTTCCACCATTTGACCTGCATAGTCGCGAACCAAATCGGGACTTTCTGACCAGGATTCGTAGGTGCGCCCCCAACGGTCATCACGCGCCACCGCAACGGTAGGGGAAAAATCCCAATCGAGCCCCGTAACGGCAATTTCAGTAGCAGTGATACGCCCAATCTCTTTAATCAACTCAGGGTTACGCGCTGCACCCAATGCGATGTTGTGAGGGAACAGAGTCGCACCGACGATGTTACCCACCCCATGAACAGCATCAGTACCCCACATAATTGGGATTGCTAATTTGCCATCGCTATCGTCCATAGACGCGGTGTAGTAAGCATCAGCGATTGCAAGCCAATCCGCCGCTTTGGAATAACGGTTTCCATTAGGAACAGAGCCACCGCCATTAAGTACCGAGCCTATGTGGAACTCTTTGACATCCGCAGGCGTTAAATGGCGGATCTCAGGTTGAATCAGTTGGCCGATTTTTTCCTCCAGACTCATTTGCGCGAGCAAATTCTCAATTTTTGCTTCGAGCGCCGGATCTTTCTTCAGCTTGCTGGTGATACTTGGCCACTGCACGTTTGCAACCTCCACAGGTTTTTGGCTTAAAAAACATTAATTCAGATTTACCCAGGCTTGTCAGGGATAACCCTAAGCATAGGCGCTTTCCATTTATGAGCACTTTCAATCAAGTCGCGAAAAGAGAACAGAAGAATCCTTGAGAAAACCTACGCACCACACGACTGATAATACAACCGGAGCCTGGCAAGCTGGGGGACGCTCATCGCTGAGCAATATTGACGAACACATCTCTTATTCATGCCGGAGAATTAATGCCCCGGCGCTTCTGGGCTGGCGCAAGCTACTATTTATTGACAGCGCTGTCAATAATAAGAAAAGCACACAACTGATTAGCTCTAGATCGTCTCATAAACCACACCGTATGGCACCAAAATTAACAAAACCTAATAACAAATACGGTTTGTAAAGATCAAAAAGAAGTGAATACCCACCCTTAAAGTGATTTTCTGCCTTTTGGGATTAATGATATCCTCCCGCCCCTATCCACTATTACAAACACACCATCCATAACTATTTGATCTTCTTTATAAAAGAAGTTGAGGAGTCACATGAGCCTGTTACTGGTTGCAGATATCGGCGGCACCAATGGCCGTTTTGGTCTGGTCGAGTTCGACGCAGAAAAAAATCGCGCACGCGGCAAGATCAACTACACAGCAGAACGCCAAATCACCCTGAAATGCGCAAATTACGCCGACATGGCGACGATGATCAAAGCCTGCTGCACGGAGTTCGGAATTGATATTCCTGAGCATGCATGTTTGGCTATTGCCGGCCCTATTGAAAACGGCCAGGCAGCAATGACCAACCTGAACTGGAAATTTTCCATCGATGGCTTGCGCGACCAACTGGGGATAAAAACCCTGCATGTCATCAATGACTTCGCTTCTCTCGCCTACGCTGTTCCCTTTTTGCAGGGTGATGAGTTAGTAACGCTCTACGACTCCGGTAAATCTAATCCCAACGCGCCTGTAGTGGTAATGGGTCCAGGCACCGGTTTTGGTATGGCAGCACTTGTGCCAGATAATGGCAACTGGAAAATCATCCCCACCGAAGGCGGCCACGCCAGCTTTGCCCCCACCAATGAAAAAGAACTGGATATCAAATCCTTTTTATTGAAAGAACAGAGCCATGTTTCGGTTGAAAATATTCTATCCGGTGGTGGGTTGGTAACCCTCTACCGCGCCCTGGCGCACAACTCTGGCGTAGAAGCAAAAGCCTATACTCCGGCCGATGTCAGTACCAAAGGTTTGGCAGATGAAGATGATTTATGTCGTGAAGCTGTATTAACTTTCTGTGATGTATTGGGTGAAGTCGCTGGCGACAAAGTCTTATCACTCGGCGCCAAAGGTGGTGTCGTAATTGGTGGCGGAATCACCCCAAAACTGGTCGGACTTTTACCGGAATCTCACTTCCTTGAGCGTTACAAAAACAAAGGCCCAATGGCTGGTTATGTGAGTGACATTTCTATTCGCTTGATTGTGAATGATAAAGCCGCGTTGGTAGGCTCAGCGGCGTGGTTGATCAACAATACGCCTGCGCTAAAAAATGCTTGATCTCATCAAGTAACCATAAATAAAAAATGCACCCGACGGTGCATTTTTTATTTGCACTGTTAAATCAATTTTCAGTGTTTTTCGTTGGCTTTGGTTACCGGTCCAGTTGAGTCGCGCACAATAATACTTGAACTCAACATGCTGGCTGGCAACTGAATTTCACGCCCCTTTAATTGTTTTAATAGCAGGTCCGTAGCTTTTTTTGCCATTTGCCGAATAGGCTGACGAATGGTAGTAAGCGATGGATATAATTGATGTGCGACTGGTGTATCGTCAAATCCGGCTACCGATAACTGCGCTGGAATTTTAACGCCCGATTGATGAGCCACCATCATCACACCCGCTGCCATGTCATCGTTTGCAGCAAAAATAGCAGTTGGACGCTGTGCATGCAGTAATAGTTTTTTTCCACACTCCTCACCCGACTCAAACGAGTTATCGCCCTGCTCTACCAATTCTTTTATCAGTGGCAAGTCATTTTCAATTAATGCAGCTTTATATCCTTCGTAGCGCAATGACATGGCACGGTGATCCGGGTGCCCACAAATGAAGCCAATGCGCGTATGCCCCCATGCAATTAACTGGCAAGTCATATCGTAAGACGCTTCCTGATCATTAGTTTCAACGTAAGGAGATAAAGATTTATTTTCCGTAGGTGCAACCCGCACAAAAGGAATATTCATTTTTTTCAGCGAATGAATTACGGTCATATTGTCCGAGAGTGGCGGCGTCAGCATCACACCATCTACCCGCTTCTCCAGAATTAATTCAGTGACTTCACCTAATACATTGGGATCGCGATGTATAGCCGGGTGTACCAGCAATTCGTAGCGTTGCGGGCGACAAACCTCCAATACCCCTTCCTGAATATCCAACACATAGTGCGCACTGGGATGACCATAGATAAGCCCCAGGAGATAAGATTTATTGCCCGCAAGACTACGGGCGGATTGGTTAGGCCGATAACTCAGCGCCGCTATAGCTGACTCAACTTTCTCACGCGTTGCCGGCCTCACATTGGGTTCATTATTAACCACCCGCGAAACCGTCTTGATAGACACTCCTGCGAGAGCAGCCACATCGTCAATCGTTGCCTTTGCCACTGAATTAACCTCTGGTTGATTTACTGTTGCCACCTCAACGAATCAAATAAAAGTCGCATTGACAATAAGATGATGGCTTGTTTTTTTGACGCGGGAATTGTAATCGTGAAACAAACAATGTGACAGCCTTATAGCCTTGGATTATAGTACCGCCGCTATTTTCGCCAGACTCAGAGGCCACATGAGGTCTGCATCCGGCACTGTTTTAAGACCATTACAACGACAAATCATTTATATAACAACGAGGCAATCACTCTCATGCAATCATCATCCAAAAAATACCTGCCCGCCTATGCGGCGGTAACGACATTATTTTTCGCGTGGGGGTTTATTACTTCCCTCATCGACCCATTAGTCGCAGCGGTCAAAGGCATTTTCAGCCTGAGTGACGTAGAAGCCCAACTCAGTGCCTTCGCGTTCTTTATCGCCTACGGCATTATGAGCTTCCCAGCTGCTACCCTGCTGTCTCGCTTTAAATCTGTATCAACTATTTTGATCGCATTAGGCATGATGATTGGCGGATGCCTGATCATGTTGGTTGCGGCCAATATTGAAGTCTACGCCCTGGTACTTGGTGGCCTTTTTGTGCTGGCCAGCGGTATCACCGCACTGCAAGTTGCCGCCAACCCTCTGGCCGCAGCACTGGGTTCACCGGAAGGCAGCCACTTCCGCTTAACCTTTAGCCAAACCTTTAATAGTCTTGGAACTTTTATCGGTCCAATTATTGGTGCGAGCCTATTCCTGGAAGGTGTTGAAGTGAAGCACGGTGAAACAATTACTGATGAAGTTCGCGATCAGGCTCTTGCCGGCATTGATGCCGCCTACTTCTGGTTAGCGGGTATGATTGCAGCACTCCTGGCCTTCTTTTTTATTAGCCGCAAGATTGTTGGTCAGGCAGCGCCAGATTCCTCCACCGCAAAACCAAAAGGTATTGGGGAAATGCTGTCAGATGCGTTCCAATCCAAATGGGCAGTATTGGGTGGCATGGCGATTTTTTTGTACGTAGGTGCCGAGGTTGCGATCGGAACTCAAATGGCATTCTTTCTGAATGCAGACTCTATTTGGGGGCAGTCAGATGCAATTTTCGCATTCCCTTTTATTGACAAGATTGCCAGCTCCGATAGTGTTCTTGGTGTTTCCCTACAAGAAGCCGCTGCATTAACTGC
Source organism: Cellvibrionaceae bacterium (assembly GCA_021151615.1). GTDB lineage: Bacteria > Pseudomonadota > Gammaproteobacteria > Pseudomonadales > Cellvibrionaceae > Cellvibrio. Next base: position 19,685 of record JAGKXA010000025.1, read on the forward strand.
CCTGTATTGGGGGGGGGCAATGGTAGGCCGATTGATTGGCTCGGCCTTGCTGGCCAAAGTCAATGCAGCACTACTTCTAGCTGTATTCACTGGCGCGGCCGCTGCTATGTGTTTCTATGTATTCTCTGTGGGTGGTGTTGGTGCTGGTTTTATAGCGTTGGCGATTGGGTTGTTTAATTCCATTATGTTCCCCGTTATTTTCACTTTGACTCTAGAGCGCTCCACCGCCAGCTCGGAAGCAACCTCAGGTTTCCTCTGTACCGCAATTATCGGTGGAGCATTTGTGCCATTGTTGGCAGGTTTGGTTTCTGGCCACAGCAGCTATGTAAGCGCATTTATTGTTCCAGCGGTTTGCTACGTAATTTTGTGTGTATTCGCGCTCAGCGCCGCTAAAACCAGAGCAACCAATGAAGTTGCTGAAGTTGCCGCTACTCATTAATTCACTCAGCGACCATCTCTATTCTGCAAGCAGGTTAGCTGCTTGCAGAATTACGATCTGAACCCCAACGTCCCGCAGCATCGCTATCTTTATCATTTGCCTCCACCCACACAGTTTTTCCCTCCTGATTCATTTCCTTTTTCCAGAAAGGTGCACGGGTTTTCAAAAAATCCATTAGGAATTCTGCTGCTTGAAACGCATGCTCTCGATGAGCACTGGTAACCCCCACGAATACAATTTGATCGCCTAATTGCAAATCACCAATACGATGAACAATTCGAGCAGACACTAATTGCCAACGAAATTTGGCCTCCTCCAGAATTTGCTCCAATATTTTTTCGGTCATACCGGGATAATGCTCCAGGGAAAGCCCAGCCACCGAATGTCCATCATTAAAATCCCGCACGCGCCCTACAAAAAATACCACTGCACCTGCGGTAGCATCGCCAGCAATCAGCGCTGAATATTCTTGCCCCACATCAAAATCATTGTGTTGAACACGGATTGAAAAGGCCATATCAACCACCTGTTACTGGAGGAAAAAAAGCTACCTCATCGCCATCAACCAAAGGCTGATTTCCTTTTGCATAAGCATGATTGATCGCGGTCAGTATTTTGCTATTTAGCAACCTTGGTTCCCACGAAGGATTTTGCAACACGAGTTGCTGCTTTAATTCATCCAGCGTTTTAATTTGCGCACTGGAAACATCCAGTTCTGCAACGCCTAATTGCTCGCGCAACTGCGCCAAAAAAACGACTCGAATCATGAATCTTGCCCTTCACGTCGATAATGGCCGCGGCGGCCTCCAGATTTCTCGAGCAAACAAACCTGCTCAATCACCATTCCCATATCAACAGCTTTGCACATGTCGTAAATTGTTAACGCCGCGATACTTGCAGCAGTAAGCGCTTCCATTTCCACACCGGTCTGCCCAGTCAATTTACAATAGCTGGTGATTTCAACTGCACTGGCACTTTCATCCAATGTAAAGTCCACGGCAACTTTGCTTAAAGCCAGAGGGTGGCATAATGGAATTAAGTCCGAGCATTTTTTTGCAGCTTGTATTCCCGCTATCCGCGCGACAGCCAAAACATCACCTTTTTTAAGTGAGTTGTGTTTGATTTGCCCGAGCGTTTCCGCTTTCATTAGCACGCGCGCAAAAGCCCTCGCCTCACGCACGCTGGGAATTTTTTCAGAGACATCCACCATGCTGGCATGGCCTTGGGAATCTATATGGGTAAGCGTCATAACAAATTCATCCGGTAAACCAAGACTGCCCGTGCAGCAGCCGGTAAATAGAGTTATCATAAAGCACTCGTATAGTTCACCGCATTTTTATTTCCTCGCCAGCTAAAAATTACCCGAATTAAATGACTTCAACAGTACTTGACCGACGCTTTACCCTCGCGCCAATGATGGAGTGGTCAACGTCTGACTGCCGTACCTTCTGGCGCTTTTTGACAAAAAAGGCTGTGCTTTACAGCGAAATGGTCACCACTGGTGCTTTGCTCCACGGCGACAAGGCACGCTTTCTGGACTACAACGCCTGCGAACACCCGCTCGCACTACAACTGGGCGGCAGCAGTCCTAAAGACTTGGCCGAATGCAGCAAAATTGCCGAAGGTTGGGGCTATGACGAAGTCAACCTCAATTGCGGTTGCCCAAGCGATAGAGTACAGAACGGAATGATCGGTGCATGCCTTATGGCGGAACCCGATCTGGTCGCGGAATGTATAGCCGCCATGCAAAACGCAGTTAGGATTCCAGTAACTGTCAAACACCGCATCGGCATAGACGATATGGAAGATTACGAAGGTTTGGTGAAGTTTGTCAGTACCATTGCTGAAACCGGCTGCAAGACATTTATCGTGCATGCGCGCAAGGCCTGGTTAAAGGGCTTGAGCCCCAAAGAAAATCGCGAAGTTCCGCCCTTGCAGTACGATAAGGTTTATCAGTTAAAGCAAGATTTCCCGCACCTTGAAATCATTATCAATGGTGGCATTACCACCCTTGAGCAGAGCCGACAGCTGTTAGCTCATGTTGATGGTGTAATGCTTGGTCGGGAAGCCTATGCGAACCCTTACCTGTTAGCGGAAGTGGATCAGAAGATTTATGGCGCACCCAACCCGGTTATCAGTCGCAATGAAGTAATGATCGGTTTTCTTGGCTACTGCGAGGAACAGCTTGGCAAAGGCACGCGTTTAAACCACCTGACCCGACATATCCTTGGGCTTTACCAAGGATTGCCACGTGCACGGCAATTTCGCCGCATATTAAGTGAGCAAGCGCATAAACCAGGTGCCGGTATAGAAGTTCTTCAACAAGCATTGGGTGTATTAAATGAGGTACCATTAGCTAATACAGTTGGCTAAGCTCTGTAAAAAAGCAGACTTGAACTAACGAATTTACCTTTTATAAAAAATGACCGCTTCATTCATAAAGTCATAAGGACTATAATAAATCCGACGGCAATTAACCGAAGATCAACCACGTGAATTTTTAGAGATAGGATTACCACTGTGACTAGCAAACTTGAGCAACTGAAGCAATTTACTGACGTAGTCGCCGATACCGGCGATATCGAAGCCATCCGCCTGTACAAACCACTGGACGCCACCACTAACCCATCCCTGGTGTATAAAGCAGCCCAAATGCCGCAATATCAGGATCTGCTTAATTCCGCCATCAGCAGCACCAAGGGCATTGTAAATAGTGCTGAGCAACTGAGCGCAGCCTGTGATCACCTTGCGGTCGGTATTGGCTTGGAAATTTTAAAGATAGTTCCTGGACGCATTTCAACTGAAGTTGATGCACGCCTATCCTTCGATACCAAGGCATCCATTGCCAAAGCACACCAGTTGATAAGCCTCTACGAAAAAGGTGGCGTTGATAAATCCCGCGTATTGATCAAGCTCGCGTCCACTTGGGAAGGTATTCGTGCAGCAGAAGTGCTGGAAAAAGAAGGTATCAACTGTAATCTGACCTTATTGTTTGGTTTCAATCAGGCTGCCGCTTGTGCTGATGCAGGCGTGTTTCTGATTTCTCCATTCGTAGGCCGTATCCTTGACTGGTATAAAACTAATACCGATAAAAAAGAATACACGGCAGAAGAAGATCCAGGTGTTATCTCTGTACGCCATATTTACAACTATTACAAACAGCACGGTTATAAAACTGTGGTAATGGGTGCAAGCTTCCGCAATATTGGTGAAATTGAAGCGCTGGCGGGCTGCGACCGCTTGACTATCAGCCCGCAACTATTGCAAGAGCTGGATCAAGACAAGGGTGAATTAAAGCGCGTTCTATCTGCCTCTAATACTGGTGACGCCATTGCCAAACGCATTGAAACCGAAACCAGCTTCCGTTTTGGTGTGAATCAGGATGCAATGGCTACTGAGAAGCTGGCGGAAGGTATTCGGGGCTTCGTGAAAGACCAAATCAATCTTGAGAATTTGTTAAAGTCACGAGCATAACAGCCACGTGTTTAGTAAACTCTCGCGTTTTATTGAGCGCCACCTTCAACCAGGCGGCGCAACAACAACCCTTTCTGCTCACCAAAAGCAATTGGCTGTTGCTGCCTTGTTGATTGAGGTAGCCATGGCAGATCATCAGTTTTTGGACACGGAACTGCACTCGCTTAGCGATTCATTGGGACGCAAGTATTCTCTGACCGCTGATGAAATTTCAGAGTTAATTTCACTTGCTAAAAATGAATCCAATCATGCGACATCACTGCATCAATTCACCCAAATAGTGAATCAACACTGCGATAGTGCGGAAAAATTCAATCTTCTTAAAGCCATGTGGGAAATAGCGTTTGTCGATGGGAGTTTGGATAAATACGAAGATTACTTAATTCGCAAGGTAGCAGATTTAATTTATCTCCCGCATGCAGAATTTATTCGTGCCAAGAGCCAGGTAAAGGCGAGCTTAAGGGAAATAAAATAAACTCTGCACAACAGATGATTCTTGAGGGTCAGCAGTTTTCCAGCATATTAACAAGATTGCGAAACGTGTCTGCATTACTGGCATTCAACCCCATCAGGATTTTGTGGGCTTCAATAACTTTCTCTTTTACTTCTTGCTCATCACAATTAATGCAATTAAGCGGATGATTTGCCATCACTGGAGCATCCAGCTTTTCCACAATTGTAAAAATATCGGCAAATCCCATGGTCTGCAGAATACGCTGAATACTGGGGTTGCTAGCGAGAATCACGGGCATGATGCCACAGCGCTCTTGACCAAGAATAGATATCTTGGCCATCAATCCAAGCGTAGTACTATCAATGGCCTCCGCCTCGGAAAGATCAAAAAGCACCGATGTAAAATCGGCACGTTTAAACATTGAATCAATAAATTGATCAAAGGAGATACACAGTGTCAGACGAACATCACCAAGCATTTTGATGACGTATACACCATTGTGGTCGGCAACGAGAATCTGGCCGGGTTTCATTAACTCACACCTCGGGATATAGACAAGACCGCGATATCGTCAGGGTTATCGCGAATCTCCTTTATAACTAAAGTATTGCAGACGGAATCCAAACTGCCACTGCTAGAGGAAATTAGTTTTAAAAGGCTAGCCTCCTTCTCCTGCAACTCCTGCTCCGGCATTATCTCAAGAACACCATCCGAAAAGCACACCAACCCAAACTTTTCCGGCAAAGCGCACTCGTAGACATCCCATTCAACATCTTTAAAGATGCCCACCGGTTTACCTCGCCCGGTGAGATAACTCGCTCCCTCAGGCGTTACCAGAATTGGCATGGGCAAATGCCCGGCTACTACGTAATGCATCCAATTAGTATGAGTATCTATGACCCCAACAAAGAGGGTTAAATGATGACTCAAGCGGGTTTCATGTAACTCCCTGTTTATCTGACGCAACATGACATTTGCCCCCTTGGCAAATGAATTTTCGTCGCCGAATAACCCCTCCTCACGAACCATACGACTAACCAGATGCTTTAGCCATATGGTGACAAAAGCCGATGATGCGCCGTGTCCAGATACATCAGCCAGATAAAATGCCAAATAGCGCTTTCTGATATGGGCATAATCAACAAAATCACCACTAAGAAACAAGGAAGGAACGATAGTATGAGCGGCAGTGTAGCCATCCTCCGTTGTAACACCCGAAGGCATCAGCCGACGCTGGACTCTACGTCCCGCAATCTGATCCCGCTCTAAAACTCGCAAATTTTCACGTAACTCGCGGTTCGCTTCTTCCAACTGCTCCCTGTAACGACGATTTTCCTCCTCCAGCTCCTGACGATCCAATACCTTGTTTATGGAATGCACCAACACCTCAAGATCAACCAGAGGTTTAATCAAGTAATCGCGCGCGCCTAATCGCAACGCACTTACTACATCATTCATAACCCCAGCGCCGGAAATAACGATTACCGGAATACCATCATGAAGATCCTGCAAGGTTTGCAACAACTGCAAGCCATCGCCATTAGGCATGCGTAAATCAGTCAGGATTAGGTCAGGAGGAACATCAATCGATGAGAGAATATTGAGTGCAGAAGGGGCATCAGAAGCGGCGGAGACACTAAAGCCACTGTCCGTCAGGTAGGTCACAATGCTCTGGCGAACGAGGGCATCGTCATCGATGATAAGCAGCTTTCGGCTTGCAGATGTCATCTTTAGCTCAATTAATAGGGTAGAGTTTTTATATAAAACCACTAAGGCGCGTAACACTACTCTTTCAATTTGGTGATCGCAAGCCTTAGCTCAACGAGTATGGAAAAATAGTTTACGCGCTTTTTACATTTCTACCTTCACTTCTTTTTAGGATTCTTGTTATCGCGTTCAATTTTACGGCGCATTTCAATTAACTGACGCTGAGTCATCTTCTTTTTGCGCTCGCTGTAGGGATTGTCGTTATTGCGGTACTCGATTTTAATTGGAGTACCGTGCAAATCCAAAACCCGGCGATAAGTCTTTTCCAGATACTTGGTATAAAACGAGGGAACCTCATCCGTCTGGTTTCCATGAATCACAATAATCGGTGGGTTATGACCGCCGGGATGCGCATAGCGTAACTTGATCCGACGCCCTTGAATCATCGGTGGCTGGTGCTCGCGTACCGCATCCTGCAGGATACGTGTCAGGTAGTTGGTACTGAATTTATCCGTTGCAGATTGATAAGCCAATTCTATGGATTTATAGAGGTTACCAACCCCGGTACCATGCAATGCTGAAATAAAGTGGATAGTGGCAAAATCTACAAACCGCAACCTGCGTTCAATCTCATTTTTAACATATTGCTTATGAGAATCATCCAGGCCGTCCCATTTATTGAGCGCAATTACCAACGCCCTGCCTGCCTCAATGGTAGTTCCCATCAAGTGTAAGTCTTGCTCCACCACTCCCTCGCTAGCATCCATAACCAGTACTACAACATTTGCATCTGCAATTGCTTGCATAGTTTTAACAATGGAAAACTTTTCGACCATCAGATCAATATTTTTCCGCCGCCTAACCCCAGCTGTATCAATAATCGTGTAAGGCTTGTCAAAACGCGTGTAGTTAATGTAAATCGAGTCGCGAGTAGTACCAGGCTGATCATAAACAACAACCCTATCCTCTCCCAACATGCGATTTACCAAGGTTGATTTACCCACATTCGGACGGCCTACTATGGCAATCTTAATCCCGGTTGCTTCTTCAGGCTGATAATCCTCCGGAAGTTCAGGTATTCCGGAAAGTACCTCCTCCATCAATGACCTAACCCCACGCCCATGACTAGCCGTGGTTGGATAGACCTCACCCAAACCCAACTCATAAAAAGGCGCCAAGGCTATATCAGGATCCATGCCGTCAATTTTATTGGCAACCAAATAGGTTTTTTTGTTATTAACACGCAAATGCTTGGCAATCATTTCATCAGCAGGATTTAACCCAGCGCGACTATCAACAATAAACAGGACAATATCGGCCTCCTGAATTGCCAGCAGCGATTGCCCCGCCATCATGCTGTCTATGCCCTCTTCTTCACCGCTGATACCGCCGGTATCAATCACAATAAATCGACGATTCTCTAATGTACCCTCCCCGTATTTGCGATCACGAGTTAAGCCAGGATAGTCAGCCACTAATGCGTCGCGCGACTGGGTAAGGCGGTTAAATAGAGTTGATTTACCCACATTCGGGCGACCAACAAGTGCGATTACAGGGATTATCATAGGAGTATCGATTGCGCTATTGATGAAAGGCGATTCTAAATCGCCATCTAAAATCTGGATATAACAAAAACAAAACCAGCCGACTGGAATTTTACTCTATTACCAGAGCGAATTCAGACGGCTGGTTCAGTTGTGCAGGATAAAATTATTTGGCTTTTTTAACCTGATAAGCCATGAGTTTACCTCTATTGGTAAACACGTAGAGAGTTTCTCCATCAGTCAGCATAGGAGCGCGAGCGCCCTTTCGATCCACTCTAACACGAGTCGCAAATTCTCCATCCGTCTGATTCAGCACGTGCATATAACCTTTAAAGTCTACTACCGCCAAATAATCTCCAAATACTTGCGGCCCATTCAATCCGCGGCGCAGCATTTTTTCGTTACTCCAAAGCTGCTCACCGTTAGCGGCGTTATAAGCAACCACTTTTCCATCGGCATGGCTTACGAATAATTTATCACCCGAAAGTGCCAAGTTTTCGCTAGTTGAACCATCTTTCCCCCAAAGAGTACTGCCAGTACCGCGCGACAACGCACTAATGCGGCCCTGATAGGTTCCCACATAGATAACTCCATCCTTAACCAACGGATCAGAATGGATATCTACCATACGTTCCAGTTCGGAGCGTCCTTTAGGGAGGGCAATACGTTGCTCCCATAAAATTAATCCGTTATTAGGATTGAAAGCCATCATCCGCCCGTTGGAAAACCCGGTATAAATAGCAGTATCTGTCACTATGGGAGATGGAGTTCCACGCAAGGTCAATACAGGTGGCGGATTATCGTAAAACCAGAGTTGGGCTCCCGTCTTGGCATCAAATGCAAACAACTTTCCGTTCACCGTTTGTGCTGCGACAACCGAACCATTTGTACGAGGAGCCGAAACAATCTCTCCGGGTACTTGAGTCTTCCAAAGCTCACTTCCATCTTCTTTGGAAAGGGCCATTACCTCGCCCGCATAAGTTGCAACTAACAACAAGCCATTTTCTGCAGCAATACCACCAACAATTTGATAATTGGGATCACCATCAATTGCAAAACTCTTCAACCATCCCCACAACCCCAAAGCTGGTTGATTTATTTTCTTCTTCCAGAGTTTCTTGCCGGACTTAGCATTGGTTGCAATCAATAGACCTTCGTAATCTACAGCGTAAATTGCATCGCCATCCAAGGCAGGGGTAAGACGACTGAAGCCTTGATTTTGTCCTTCACCGATACCGCGGCTCCAAACCTTATCCAGATCGATTGTTTCTTCAAAATCAACCAACTCCAAAGGCTCGTTCCCAGTTTTTTTACTAAACCAGGAACAACCCGACAAGGTGAATGCACACAGCAATACCAGCCAGCATAGACGTCTTACCGGGGCTTGCATCATTGAGCCTTCTCCTCAACCACTGGAGCTGCCGGTGTTGTTGGATCTACTTTCAAATCATCAACTTTCATTTGCAATAACATAAAACGCTCTTGTTGTTGCGGATCAGTTGCTGCCAGTGCTTTTTCATAAGCGGTGCGTGCAGCATCCAAATCACCTTGTAATTTAAGAACATCACCGCGTGCCTCTGCATATTCAGCCGTAAATGCAGCTGCAGGTTCGGGTGACAATTGGGCTAATGCATCTACATAAGCTTTTTGCGCAGTCAATACACGGGCCAAACGCAAACGGGCAAGCTGCTCGGTTGCGGTATCAGGTTTGGCAGACAAAACCCATTTAAGTTCAGTAACTGCTGCATCAAGTTTATTCTCTTCCACCGCAATTTTTGCGAGGAAAAACGCTGCACTATAGGCGTACATACTTTTACTATTAGCATCTTTCAATTCGGATGCCAAATGTGCGGCGGTAGCCTTATCAGAGTCACTGAGCGTTTTACCAGGTTCAACATTCACCAGCTTTAATAACTGCTCGTAAACTTCTGACGCTTTTTCTGCTTTTTGACGCTTCTGATCTTGCCATGCGGTGTAACCAAAATAGGCAACTAACGCGATCACCACTGCAGTGATAACGGTTTTACCGTAATCCTTCCACCAGCGCTTAAGAGATTCTAGTTGTTCTTCTTCTGAAAGATGTACGCTCACAATTGACTCCTGTAAACCTTGCGCAATACGCAAAAAATGAATGATTTAAAACGTTATTTTTTTACTCAGGGATAACTTAATCGTTGCTATTCC
>JAGKXA010000193.1 GCA_021151615.1 Cellvibrionaceae bacterium
ATTAATTACACCGCCGCTTTGCGGGTAAATTTTGCCAGCAATGCAGCAAGCTTGTCGCGCATATCACGACGATGAATGATCATGTCGATAGCGCCGTGCTCCAACAAAAACTCTGCGCGTTGGAAACCTTTCGGCAATTTTTGACGGATGGTTTGCTCAATAATACTCGGGCCAGCAAAACCAGCACGCGCACCTGGTTCAGCCACATTCAAATCACCCAGCAATGCAAGACTTGCCGACACACCACCATAAACAGGATCGGTCATTACCGAAATATAGGGCGTGCCCTGCATTTTCAAGCGCTCGATTACCGCGCTGGTTTTAGCCATTTGCATCAAGGAAATCAAGGCTTCCTGCATGCGCGCACCGCCAGTTGCAGAGAAGCAAACAAACGGAATATTTTCTTTTAAAGCAACCGTTGCTGCACGAGTAAAACGCTCACCTACCACATACCCCATAGAGCCACCATGAAATGCAAATTCAAAGGCAACAGCTACCACCGGCATCCCTTTCAATTCACCGCGCATGGCAACCAATGCATCTTTTTCACCGGTTTCTTTTTGCGCTGTGGTTAAACGGTCTTTGTATTTTTTAATATCTTTAAACTTTAAACGATCAACCGGCTCCACGTCAGTTGCCAGCTCCTGGCGATTCTGTGGATCCAAAAACATATTCAAACGATCACGCGCACCAACACGCATATGATGATCACACTTGGGACACACATCCAGAGTTTTTTCCAACTCTGGTTTATACAATACCGCATCACACTTGACACACTTTTCCCACAATCCTTCAGGAACCTTGTTACTTCGCTTGGTTTCAGTACGGGAAATACTCGGAATAATTTTATCTAACCAACTCATGGTTGCATCTCTGTATTTTGTTTCAAGTTAGTTGACTGTTCAGATCAATAACGAACAACCAGCGTAAAAAATTAAAGCGTATCAATCGCCTTGCGAATACCGCTGATGATATCACCAACAGATGCTGCAATTTCTTCCGGCTTTTTATCAGCCAAGGCACCCATCTTATCCACCAGTACACTACCTACCACCACACCATCAGCTAGAACTGCGATGGCCTTAGCAGTATCAGGATCTTTAATACCAAAACCTACACAAACAGGTAGATCTGTTAATTGACCAAATTCAGCCAATTTTGTCTTAACTGCCTCGACATCCAGATGACCCGCACCTGTCACGCCTTTAAGAGACACGTAATAAAGGAAACCTGATGCGTGTGCTGCAACTTTTTTTGCGCGCTCCACTGTGGTCGTTGGCGCAAGCAAAAAAATATTATCCAGACCATTTGCATCGAGCGCTGCTTTAAGCACAGAAACTTCTTCCGGTGGTAAATCAACAGTTAACAAACCATCCACCCCGGCGTCAGCTGCTGCCTTGGCAAACTCCACATAACCAAAACGCTCAACCGGGTTGGCATATCCCATTAACACAATCGGTGTGACGTTATTGGTAGCACGAAATTGTTTCACTACTTCGAGCGTACTTTTTAAACTGGTTCCGTGCTCAAGCGCACGCTCATGCCCTTTTTGAATGACTGGCCCCTCCGCCATAGGATCCGAAAAAGGCACACCCAATTCAATAACATCAACCCCTTGCTCCACCATTACATGCATAGTTGGCAAAGTTGCTTGCGGAAATGGATCGCCATTAACTACGTAGGCGACAAGGATTTTTTTGCCCGAGGCCTTAGCCTGATTCAAACGCTGGGAAATACGACTCATCGATAATTCCTGAAATTGCTGTCAGTCATCTGACATTAAAAATAAATTCGGCTTTTATTAAACAGTAATTCCGTCTATACCCGCTACTGTCAGAATATCTTTATCACCACGACCGGAAAGGTTGGCAATAATAATTTGATCTTTGCTCATGGTCGGCGCCAGTTTTTCAACGTAAGCTAACGCATGGCTTGATTCCAACGCCGGCATAATACCTTCCGTCCTGGTAACTTTACGGAATGCAGCCAGTGCCTCATCGTCATTGATCGCCACATAATTTACGCGGCCAATATCTTTTAACCATGAGTGTTCAGGGCCAACACCGGGGTAATCCAAACCGGCAGACACCGAATGGGTTTCAATAATCTGGCCGTTTTCATCTTCCATCAAATAGGTACGATTACCGTGCAATACACCAGGAATACCCTTATTTAACGGTGCAGCGTGTTTGCCGGTTTCGATACCCAAACCACCAGCTTCAACACCATACATTTTCACTGACTCGTCGGTGAGGAATGGGTGGAACAAACCAATCGCATTGGAACCGCCACCTACACAAGCCACCAGTGCATCCGGCAAACGACCTGCTTGCTCCAATGATTGACGACGGGCTTCACGACCAATAATCGATTGGAAATCACGTACTAATTGAGGGTAAGGATGCGGACCAGCCACTGTGCCAATAATGTAGAAAGTGTCGTCTACGTTGGTAGCCCAATCGCGCATGGCTTCGTTCATTGCATCTTTCAAGGTGCGTGAACCAGAGGTGACTGGGAAAACTTCTGCACCCAGAAGTTTCATGCGGTATACATTCAGCGCCTGACGCTTAACGTCTTCAGCGCCCATATAAACGCGGCATTTTAAGCCAAGGCGCGCTGCGACAGTTGCAGTAGCAACACCATGCTGCCCTGCACCAGTTTCCGCAATTACACGGGATTTGCCGGTAAATTTCGCCAGCAACGCCTGACCTATAGTGTTATTAACTTTGTGGGCGCCTGTGTGATTCAGGTCCTCACGTTTTAAATAAATTTGCGCACCCCCCAATTCACGGGTCCAACGCTCGGCGAGGTAAAGGGGGGATGGTCGGCCAACGTAATGGGCCATGTCCTTATCGAACTCGGCTTGAAACCCCGGGTCGTCTTTCAGACGAGAGTAAATAGACTGAAGCTCGTCGAGCGCGTATATCAATGTCTCGGAAACAAAACGACCACCGTATGGGCCAAAATGACCTTCCGCATTGGGGAAGGCACTGTAATCAATAGACTGACTCACCGTTAAATCACCTGTAGTAAGCTGACCAAACCGCTAAACAAGGGCAGATCGGACATTATTAATAAAAGATTTAATTTGATTGTGATCTTTTTTTCCGGGCGCTGATTCTACACCACCACTCACATCAACCCCATAGACTCCGGTTGCCCGAATTGCATCTGCAACATTTTCAGGTGTCAATCCACCCGCCAGAATAATAGGTGCCTTGGAGCGGCGAGGCACCCTGCCCCAATCAAACGTCTCGCCTGTTCCACCAGGAACACCAGGACGATACGCATCCAGCAAGAATCCGGATGCATTCGGATGGCTGGCAATGACACCATCCAGATCCAGATCTGGTCGCATACGAATCGCTTTGATATAGGGGCGCTGGAAGCTTTCGCAGAAAGCAGCAGTTTCATCGCCGTGAAACTGTAATAGCTGGACAGGAACTTTCGAGACCACAGTCCCCACCAGCAATGAAGGAGGATTTACAAACAACGCAGTAACGCTGATGAATGGGCCTGCGGCATAAGCAATCGCTTGTGCCTGCTCTAGGTCAACAGCACGCGGGCTGGCTTCGTAAAAAACCAATCCCAAGGCATGCGCACCAGCAGAAACAACCGCTTGGGCATCCTCGACATTGGTAATACCACAAATTTTGACTCTTGTGCCAGACACGCTGAAATGCTCCCGTCAGCCTTATAAACACAAAAAGCGGCCTTATCAAATGGGTCGCTTTTTAAAATCAGGCGGGATATTAACAGACTTCAGTGCGAAAAACCGCAAAAAGCCAGAGCACAAAATGCACCCAACTACAGCTCAGGAGAAAAACCACCCAAGGGTTCGGGAAAATACAAAGGCCCCGGTAAACAGGCTGGCAAACCAAATGTATGCGGATAGTCCACACCCACCAGATACAAACCAAAAGGTTTTGCGGTGGTACCGCCGGCGCTGCGGTCGCGAGCATCCAACACCGCTTTAGCCCACTCTGGCGACTTATCCCCGGCACCTACCGCGAGAAGTACCCCGACGATATTACGCACCATATGATGAAGAAATGCATTGGCCTGCACCTCTAACACAATCAGCTCACCACGCCTGGCCAAATGCAAATACTCAATTTTTCTTACCGGGCTTTTTGCCTGACACTGGGTAGCACGAAAGGACGTAAAATCATGCTGCCCAACCAGATAAGCCGCTGCTTTTCGCATGAGAGATATATCCAGCGGGCGCGGCGACCAGGTCACCTGATCATGTAACAATGCCGAGGGAGTTTTGGCATCGCTCAATAAATAACGGTATGTGCGATTAAGGGCACTGAAACGCGCATGAAACTGCGGTGCAACTTCTTTTACCCAGCGAATACTGACAGCATCTGGCAGATAGGGGCGAGTACCGCGCAGCCACGCCTTTTCCGGGCGTACCGCCAGGGTGTCGAAGTGAATAACCTGATTAGTGGCATGCACCCCGGCATCAGTCCTACCCGCACAAACCAGAGTAATGTCTTCATCTGCAACTGTAGAAAGCGCTTTTTCCAGCGCCTGCTGAACAGTTTTAACACCACTGGGCTGCACCTGAAATCCGTGGAAATCAGCCCCCTTGTATTCAACCCCTAACGCAATTCTATGCATGGCCTCAGGCCACAAGGTATCAGCGACGATTTCACCATTGCGCGCATAAGGTTTGGAAGTCGGGATATAGTTTTCACTCATGTACTGTAATCATCAATAAACAATTGGACACAAAATAAAAAAGCCTTGCACCAGAGATGCAAGGCTTTAACAAACATAATTACGTTTATACGATTCGACCAAGCAATTCATTTGCCTCATTGCGCTGCTCGTCATTACCCTCATTAATTACCTCAGAGAGAATGTCTTTTGCACCTTCTGTATCTCCCATATCAATATAAGCGCGAGCAAGATCAAGCTTGGTAGCCGCTTCATCGGCATCAGCCAGAAAATCCAACTCCGAATCCATATCATCATCAGACAAATCAGCTAATGCCGTTTCATCACTGGTGAACTCATTCAAATCCAGGTCGTCAGACTCACTTGAGAACTCGGATAACGCCTGAGAAAACAAATCCTCGTCATGCTGTTCTTCAACGGGCACATCAAACTCACTGGAAGGCTCAAATGCACCGGAATCCGCAACGCCGAACGGCTCCTCTGTAACCACCGCCCCGAAGGAAGCAGGAAGCTCATCGCCCAACTCAAGATCAACTTCAGGTAATGCCTCTTCAGCCCCTGAAATTGGCCCACCAAATGCCGCATCCAGATCAACAAGGGATTCATCAGACTCAAACCCTGCGACGTTAAACGCTGACTCAGGAACATCTGAGGCATCATTCGAATCCTCAGCTAAATCTAACATTTCCGTTATAGCCGCATCAGATTCATCTGCCACAGTAAAGTCACTATCCGCCGAGAAATCGGCCTCTAACTCTCCATCAAACGAAGTATCATCCTCAAGCTCAAAACTAATGGCTGCAGCACTTGAATCCAGATCATCAGTAAGATTCAGATTGGACGGAGACAAATCATCCAGCTCCATATCCTCATCAAGGTCAAGCTCCAGATCTGCTTGATCCTTTGCAATTTCCTGAGCAACAAACTCGGAAATACTTGCTTGATCTGTCTCTAGCGCTTCATCATCGAAATCAACATCGAGACTTTCCATCTCATGATCCAGCGCGGCCAAATCTATATCATCGACATTCATATCGAGATTGAAATCATCCGCGGCAACATCCAGAGACTCTGTACTTGCACCACCCTCCGCGAACGGCTGCTCAACTTTGGATACAACCCCATCAGCAACGGGAAGATCATCATCCAGCGCCAAATCTTCATCCAGAGCAAACTCTTCCTCAAGCGCAAGATCGCCATCAAGCGCAAGGTCTTCATTCAAATCAAAATTGAATTCCTCCTCGATCGATGCAGAAGCTGCCTCCACATCCTCGGGCAATTCATTTTCAGTCAACCCATCCAGAGCGAGCGACAGCTCTGACAAATCATCAGCGTCTTTCGCAACAGGGGAATCATCCAGATCCAATGCAAAATCGTCCGCCAAATCAATTGAGGCCGCTTTTGGCTCTTCATCATCCAGATCCAGTTTGAAATCAAAATCGCCAGGCTCAAAACCGCCTGATACTGCCGCTACCTGAGGCTCAGCCTCAGACACAGACAAATCATCATCCAACGAAAAGTCATCCAGAGAAAAATCATCTATTGGTTCGCTCGCAGCTGTAGCGACGCCGGAATCAAACTCACCCGCACCAGAAATACCAGCACGCAATTCAGACGCTCTGGATAACAAAGCCGCACCCGCAATGGGCAAAAGTGCCGCATATTGCTTATCAAAGCCGCTAGCGTTTTGTTGCTGCGCGTAAACCTCCAATAGCTTCATGCGGATATCAGCCGAATCCGGGTCTTTTTTCAGAGCATTCAGCAACATCTCTTCGGCCTGATCCAGCTTGCCGTAAGCTATATAAATATCCGCCTCACCAACAACATCACCGGTTTCTGCTTCTGCAGATGCAGGCTGCTCCTCATCAAACAAAGAGGTTTCGTCAATTTCGTGCAAGTTATTCGGCGCATCTACCGGCTCGTCCATATCGCCGGGAGCTTCATCCATCGCAAATACATCTTCTTGCTCAAACGTTTGCTGCTCTTCTGCCTGTTGTTTGCGACGGCGATACGCAAAATAGCCTGCACCAGCCAAACCTAGAACACCTAAACCAATCCAGGGGGCATTTTCAATTGCAGTATCCACCAAGGTAGGCGCAGAAGGCGGAGGTGTAACCACTTTAGGTGGGGCAACAGGTTGAGGAGCTACAACAGCAGGGGCGCTGGAAGCTGCCGTACTAGCCGCTGCAACCGGCTCCACAGGGGCAACCTCCTGCACAGGCGGCTCTTGCGTTGGAGCGCCAACTGCTTCAGTCGGTGCAGTTAGTTGAGCCGATGCATCTGCAGGCTTTTGCTCAGCAGCCACCTGCAATGCGCGCAACTTTTCATTGCTCACATCAACCAGACGTTGCATGGTTTCGATTTGAGCTTCCAAATCCTTAACACGAGAGCTTAACTCAGTATTTTCTGCCTTGGATTTATCCAACTCTTCCAGGGTGGTCGCCAGTTCAGACTCAAGCGCCTTACCAGATCCATCATTTGCACCGCTACCTTGTCCCTTTCCACCACTCGCAGAAGGCGCGGCTAATTTTACTCGCCCACTGACTTCGGTTGACTCGCTACGAGTAGTGCTGGTTCGACGTGAGGCATTAATCTGCGCACCCAATCCAGAATCACCACTTGCCGCAGCGAACTGACTTATCGCTTCAGATTTACCCAGCGACTTCATTTCCTCTGCATCTGGCACACGCAATACCTGGCCACGACGCAAGCGGTTGATATTGCCACTAATAAAGGCCTCAGGGTTTGCCTTGTAGAGGGCCATCATACTTTGATGCACAGAGACGCTGGAATCTGGGCGAGCACGTAGTGCTATCTCCCACAGAGTATCGTTGCCACGCACCTCATATTCTTTGCCGCTCAGCGCAGGCTTACGACTCACAGCGCCCGAACCCGATGAAGTTCTAGCGGTAGTCGGCTGATTAGCCGAAACCTCAGTGGTTGCAGCTGGACGGCTCGCAGCCTTTGGGACAGTAGTTGTCGCAGATTGCACAGCGCGAGCCGCACCATCTTCCTCAAACGTGGGTAAATCCATTAGCAATGTGTATTCACGCAGCAAGCGGCCCGCAGTCCAACGCGCCTCAATCAGGAAGTTCAGGTAAGGCTCACGTACAGGGTTGCGCGAGGTGATTAACACCTTGGGCCCATCAGGCGATTCGAGATCTACCGCAAATTGAAATTCAGTGTAGAAAAATAAACGATCAACACCATTGCGTTCAAAATCCGCCGGTGATGCCAAAGTGACAAGGATCTGCTCCGCAGTGAGATCACGCGTATCAAGTAGCTTTACCTCGGCCTCAAGGGGCTGGTTCAGCGTTGACTTGAGCTTAACCTCACCTAACCCCAAGGCACTCACGTGGGATGAGAGCGCCAGAGACGCTAGACCACAGGCTAAAACCAACTGACGAAGACGCATAGCGCTATCCTTTTATTATTCCACGGCTGAATTGCAATGATTAGCCAGACATTTTAGTTGATATACACAGCATTCATTGTAGAAGCTTGCTGCGCGCGGGAGGCTAAAAACCTCGAATAAATATTCAGTATCGCTCGTAAGTATTCATTATAAATAGGTTTTTATCAATACTCGGGGTCTTGACAAAGCTGTCATAAACACGCTTTTTTGAGCCTTTCACGAGCCGTATTCGCAAAATTGTGAAAAAAGCCTGACATTTAAATC
>JAGKXA010000479.1 GCA_021151615.1 Cellvibrionaceae bacterium
TTGCACTACTGATTGCGATAGTTCTGGATAATTATTTTCCGCAACCCTGGTTTACTGGCTGGCTGCGTATTGGCTGGTACGTTGCTGCCTATTTACCTGTAGGCCTGCCAGTGTTGAAAGAGGCCGTTGAAAGCATTGCGAAAGGTGAAGTATTTTCTGAATTTTTATTGATGAGCATTGCCACCATTGGCGCTTTTGCCATTGGTGAATACCCGGAAGGTGTTGCCGTGATGTTGTTTTATGCTGTCGGTGAAGTGTTCCAGACCCTCGCCGTGAAAAGAGCAAAAACCAATATTAAAACTCTGCTCGATCAACGCCCCGATGAAGTGACAGTGTTACGAAATAATCAAGCGATTACACTTAAAGCAGAGACCGTTAGCATTGGCGATATCATCCAGCTCAAAGCGGGTGAAAAATTAGGTCTGGATGGTGAACTCCTATCCGAAACCGCCTCATTTAATACCGCCGCATTGACCGGCGAAAGCAAACCCGACACGAAAACCAAAGGTGATAATGTTTTGGCAGGAATGATTAATCTCAATGCCGTGTCACAAGTCAAAGTGACCACTGCCTATACCGATAGCAAACTGTCCAGAATTTTAGAGTTAGTACAAAACGCTGCTGCACAGAAAGCGCCCACCGAATTGTTCATCCGAAAATTTGCCAAAATATACACACCTATTGTAGTTGCTTTGGCCGTTGCGATTTGCGTGGTGCCATACGTATTTGTGGAGACTTATGTATTCAGCGAGTGGTTATATCGTGCGTTGATTTTTCTGGTGATCTCCTGTCCGTGTGCATTGGTCATTAGTATCCCACTTGGCTATTTCGGCGGCATAGGCGCAGCCAGTAGAAATGGTATTTTATTTAAAGGCAGTAACTTCTTGGACACCATTTCTACCATTCAAAACGTGGTGATGGATAAAACCGGAACAATGACTGCCGGCGTTTTTAAGGTGCAGGAAATTAAGCTACAGGCTGGTTACGACGAGGCAAGAATTTTAAAGCTCGTCAATAAAATAGAAAGCCACAGTAGCCATCCAGTTGCAACAGCGATTAGGGAATATGCAGGTGCGATCGACGAGTCTATTAATCTCCATAATATAGAAGAAATCGCCGGATATGGATTAAAAGGAATTACTGAAGGCAAAGAGTTGCTGGTGGGTAACTTTAAATTGCTGGACAAATTTAATGTAGCCTATGATATCGATCCGAATAGTATCGTATATACGACCATTGCCATCGCTTTGGACGGTAAATTTGTAGGATTCATGACTATCGCTGATAGCATTAAAGCAGATGCCGTGCTTACAATTCAGCTACTGCATAAGCTCGGTGTAAAAGCAACTATGTTGAGCGGGGATAAGACAACG
>JAGKXA010000480.1 GCA_021151615.1 Cellvibrionaceae bacterium
TTTTAGTACCGGCGATTTTTGTGCAGCAACTGCTCGCCAAAGTCAGCGCCGACATGACGCCGCCGAAAGACTTCAACCCCATCATTGGCGAGCAGCTACTGCAACACCAAAGCACAATGGTCGATACCTTATTGGCGAAACCCTTCAGCATTAAGCAACTCGGCCCCTACCAGGTACCAGTGCGCGAATCCGAACAGGTGCGCTGTTGGGGTAATACCGATAACAGTGAGAAAAAGGCCTATTCCATCGACACCATCAACTGCAATATGGAGTCGGCGATTTTTGTTTCCGGTGAATTGCAAACCGGGCACTTGAGCATGCATCACAAATTTGCACGCAATAAAAAACTCAATGCCATGCAATTTGCACAGTTGGCCACCAACCTCTACAACGGCCAGGTGTACAGCACCGCCAAGAGCGAAACCATTACGCCCGCCTATTGCACGGAAAGTTTTGTCGGCCACAACAATATTTCCCTGCGCGCACTGGTGTGTGCCGAGGCCTACCACAAATTCAAGGATCTCTATGACTTCACGCTCATCACTGCCAGCACTGATGACAGCGACAAGAGTTTGCAAAGCATGATCAATATTCAGGGCGTGTCTTACGCTAATGGCGTGAAATTAATTAGCCAGTTTATGCAGGGTATTGATCGCCCGGCCACAGCCAAAGCAGATGCGGAGGTGAGCCAATGAGCCAGCCCGTTTTTGTTGAACTGCTGACACCGGAAGATGAAGTTATTAGCCGCAGCAAATTTACGCACTTGCCCATTCGCATCGGCCGTGCCTACGACAACGATATTATCCTCGACGACCAGCACACTGCCGCGCACCACGCGCAAATTGAACTTAACCAATTGGATGAGCTGGTGATTAATGATCTGGGCAGCCAGAACGGTATCGCATTGGGCAAACAGCGCAGCGATTTCTTTGTGGTGAATGGCGATGCCATTTATCGCCTGGGCCACACCCGCCTGCGCGTGCGCACTGCCGCCTATGAAGTTGCGCCGGAAGTGAGCGACTCCACCAATCACCACTGGGAGGGTTGGCTGCCAGCACTGCTCGGCGGCGCCTTGTTACTGGTGATAGGCCTGCTCAGTGCCTGGCTGGGCGACTTGCAACAGGGAACGCTCAGTAAATACCTGCTCGAACTGGTTAGCACCCTGGGCTTTGCACTGGGCTGGGCCGGTACTTGGGCAGTGTTCAGCAAATTGCTGAATGGCCATGCGCGCTTTGGTCGCCATTTATTTATTGTCAGTGCCGGCCTCGCGATTATAGAGCTATGGGAGTTTTTCAGCGGTATCATCGCCTATTCATTCAGCCTGGAATGGCTCGCCCGCTTTACCAGCCAGCCAACCATAGTGA
>JAGKXA010000481.1 GCA_021151615.1 Cellvibrionaceae bacterium
CTATCAGGGTGTTGGTTGCAATTCAAATGCGCCCAAATCACAACCGGCAATGCCGTCAGCATTACCATCAACCGGGCGCGGCAGCCAGCGTTGATCGTGCGAACTGCAAGAACCAACACCTGCATCTATCGCCGGGCTATTGGGCAACAAGGCGTGAGTTTCCAGGTGATAATTATTTTGTGCCAGTGGTGCCAGTACACTGGTAAATGTTTCGCTGTCGGCAATATTAATTTCACCTGCACATCGAGTATTACCACCACCGGTTAATAACCCGCGTATTTTAAGTGCATTGTTTGCAGCCATGTTGTGGCAATTGAGTGGTTCTGGTGGATATTCTTCATTGGGATAATCGACGAGGTTATTCAAAATAATACTGTTGCGAATAGTGCCCGAGCCAGTATTGTACAGCCCGGCGCCTACCCAGTTATTCACGATGCTGGTATTGACCATTGAGAGCGACCCTTCATTGTGCAGTGCACCGATTGAAAGATAATAATCGCCATAGTTACCACTAATAGTGGCGTTGCTGATAGTTATGTTGCCTTCGTTATGAATCGCCATTCCTCCGCCTTGCGCGGTGTTGCCAGTAAATACTGAGCGCCCTATATCGGCATTGCCGGTGTTATAGATGGCTCCGCCGTATCCAATTACATCGTCGGTATGCGCGCGATTATTGCGGAAGCTGGAGTCGCGAATATACAAGGTACCGGTATTTTGAATCGCGCCACCAAATGAATAACTGGTATCGCCAAATGACGCAACGTTATTAATAAATTCGGTGCGCTGTATATGCAGTGTGCCGTAGTTGGTAATGGCACCACCACCGCCCCTGTGCCACCCGGATATAGCGCGATTATATTTCAGTGCGCTGTTTTCAAGTTGTACAGTCCCGGAGTTTAAAATGGCCGCGCCGTAATGAGCGGTTGCACCGTTGATCAAGGTGATATGTTTGAGTGTCAGCGTGGCATCGGTAAATACGCTGAAGTGCCTGCCACCGTATTTTGCATCGATAATTGTTGTTCCATTATCAGCGCCGCGAATAGTGATATTGGTGCCGCTAATATCTATGTCGCCAATCGGGTCGATATAGTCTTCAATAATTTCATTTTCTTCATCGCGCAAGGCCGGGCGTGTTAATTCATAAGTTCCTGCACCCAAATTAATGATGGCGTTGCCACCTGCTGATGTGGCCGCATATACCGCTTCGCGCAATGAACAATCACTATCGCACGTGCCATCAAAAGAATCGGTAGTTTTGGTAACGACATATTGCACTGCAAAAGTACTCGCGCTTGTACTTAGTGCGATTAGTGCGGCGAACATGGTGGCAAGCTGGTGGGTATTTATTTTCAGGGCATTTATT
>JAGKXA010000482.1 GCA_021151615.1 Cellvibrionaceae bacterium
CAATAACCCCATAGTGGCGGCGCGACCGGTACCCACCATAATTGATGTGGGGGTAGCCAATCCCATCGCACAGGGGCAGGCGATAATCAGCACAGCAACCGCATTGACCAACGCAAAACTTAATGCCGGCTCAGGGCCAAACATTAACCAGATAACAAAGGTCAGCAAGGCAACCAGCATCACCGCTGGCACAAACCAGCGCGTGATTTGATCCACCAATGCCTGAATGGGCAGTTTGCTTCCCTGTGCTGTTTCTACCAATTCAATAATGCGGGCGAGCAAGGTGTCTTTGCCTGTTTTGGTGACTGTATAAGTGAGCGACCCATTGGCATTTAATGTACCGCCAATAATTTCCTGCCCAATTGATTTACTGACGGGAATGGGTTCGCCGGTCATCATGGATTCATCGACAAAAGAATTGCCTTCCACAATTTCTCCATCCAGCGGAATACGCTCACCGGGGCGAACCAGTAGTAAATCGCCCACTTGAATCTGTGCGATGGCGATAGTTTCAGGTTGGTTGTTTACCAAACGGGTAGCCGTTTGCGGCTGGAGTTTAACGAGTTGGGCAATGGCATCGCTGGTGCGACCACGCGCATTGGCTTCCAGCAAGCGACCAAGCAATATCAAGGTCACTATGACGGCGGCAGCTTCGTAATAAACATTGACTGTGCCCACCGGCAATAACCGGGGAGCAAAGGTGGCAACTAATGAATACCCCCAGGCAGCCAAACTGCCCAGGGCAATCAGGGAGTTCATATCGGGTGCTAACCGGGCGAGGGCAGGTAGACCCTTTTGATAGAACACCCGACCAGGGCCAAACATCACTGCGGTGGTTAAAAGCGCCTGAATAATCCAATTCCAGATCCCCAGGTTCGCCATCAGCCAGTGATGAAACGACGGAATCAGGTGTGCCCCCATTTCCAGTACAAACACCGGCAGGGTTGCAAGCAGGCTCCATTTAAAATGTGTAGCCAGAGCGAGGCGCTCTTGCTCACGTTTTTCACTCGTATCTGCGGCTTGTACAGATTGGGCAAGATGGGCCGAGTAACCTGCCTGCTCAACTTTTTCGATCAGGGCTCCCATCTCTACTACTGGCAACACTCGCAGATGTGCACGCTCAGTAGTGAGGTTAACACTTACAGCTTCAACACCATCCACCTTGGCCAAGGCGCGCTCTACATGGGCAACACAGGAGGCGCAAGTCATGCCTTCAATTGCAAGTTCCAACTCATGGGTTGAACTACTCATCAATAATTACTCCTGAGCAGGTTCTGCGGGGTAGCCTGCCTCATCCAATAGTTTCACCAAGTCTTCGTGTTGCAAAATCGTTTCTACCTCTATGTGCTTTGAGGGCAGAAGT
>JAGKXA010000483.1 GCA_021151615.1 Cellvibrionaceae bacterium
GTAACGCCAAGGGCTTTAGCGGTTTTGTAATCGCTTCCTAGGTGTTCTTTAAGCAAGTCCAACAGGTTTTTGGTTGTAACCATTTTGTCGTACCCGTCTTTAGAATATTTCGTTTCTAAAACCACAGTATAAGCCCCCTCAATAGGTCGGGATAGTTTCCTAGTATGTTTACAGTATCCTGTCAGTAGACTAGTTTATGTTCCGTACCCCGTTGGTGCATGGGGCGGATCGTGTGACCTGTTTGGGTGCGATCCGTCCCCTTTTCCGGCTGGGTATTAATCGGTCAACTAACGGGGCGACTTATGACACGTTTCAACTGTACAACGGCTGAATTAAATTCACCGGAATTCCTGCGCCTATTGGCGCTGGCCACTGCCAAAGAAAATCAACGTTTGGCAAAACTCCAAGCGGCTCGCCGCGCACTCTCTCTATGCAACCGTCTTAAGCCGGGTGCAACCAAGGCAAAGAATAATTCCCGCATTTTGCGCGCACTCAATTCATTGAGGGCGGCGGCATGAGTATCGATGTTAATTATCATGGCGTTGAGCGTGTAACGGTCGGATATTCGCGGCTGTGGAGTCATCCGGGCGGTGGTATAGAGATGGCTGTTTTGGAATTAAATTTAGGCAAGGATGTTTTGAATATTAAATTTGTTTCATGGGCTGCAATGATTGAATTTTGTGAGGCTCATAACTTCCCGTACATAGATAAGCGGGGTGAGTCATGAGTCATCTAATGTCCCAGCGTTTGGAAAAACGCGAGCAGACAAAGAAGCGTGTTTACTCTGTGCTTTGGCGTAGGGGTTTTGTTCGCTGTGTCCGTGTGACTTTGAATAACCGTATCGTTTCTGATTGGCGGCCTGTGGAGCGTGATTTTATGTTCGCTCACGACTCGCGTGTTGAATTCACTTATAGGCGTCGGGGTAGTGTATGACCACTGTTCGCGGATTCAAATTAAACAATTGCAAAAAGTGTGGTTCAAAAGCAGATGTTGAGGACTGTGGTTTTTTTTATCGAGTTGGGTGCAGTCGTGAAGAAAATTGTTTAAGTCCTCAGTTTGTTAATAAATATTTGGTCGTTGCTGGCCGCGCCTGGAATCGGGTGAACTGATATGAGTGCAGCACAACAACACGCGGCGGCAATTTTGGCTGCTGCAAAAAATCAAATTACTCCTGAGCAATCCCGTCGCGTTTTTTTAGCGGTGTCATCGCTGGTTATGTCAGCGCGTGATGCTGAGCAGGCCGCTTACCTTTTGATGGCGGGTACTGAGCACGCCCGCGACTCTGCGGAATTCAACCAATTAATGCGTGAACACTTAAAACGTGTGCATGAGCAGTTGAAGTTTATCGGGAGTGTTTTGAAT
>JAGKXA010000484.1 GCA_021151615.1 Cellvibrionaceae bacterium
GACACAGTGAGTGCGGCAGAGTTGTTTACTATCGCTATGGCGTCCTTACCTCAGGTTGCTATTATCGGAGAACCAACTGCCGGTGAATTTTCCGACATTCTTGTCAAGCGTCTTACCAGCGATATCCTGTTTGGTGTAAGCAACGAAACCTATCTGGATGTTCACGGAAATAATTATGAGGGCATTGGTATTCCTCCTGACATTGTCGTGCCATTTGCGACACCTCAGGAGAGGGTTGGTCGGTATGATAATGGTTTGAATACGGCTATCGATTGGATTAACACTATGTATTAACACGAAGTATTCATTCGGGCGCTATACCAAGCGTCCGAATGGATATGAGATGGGATAAAAAACTTTAGGAAAGCTTACTCCTCACAGCCTGTGGCTCGGTAAATATTATTCTGTCCATCCGGTGCTGTGAGGCAGCTTAAATTAATGTACGAAACCAGTGGCAGCGTGGAATTAAAATAACGTATAGCTACATTCTGCATGCCGGGTTGCTCTATATTTTTAACACGCAATTTGGGAGTCCATGTGAATGGTGATTTGCTGTTGCTAGTGTAAATTGCAACAAATAACTCTTGTTTCAAATAGCTGATAATCGCTTCATTGAGTGCTGGTGTGATCTCTATTGTCTTTGGCAATGCAATGGTGTTAGTGACTATTGCAGCGATAGTAAATGCATTTATATCCTCATCATCCCAACTGTGTTTTCCGGCAGATACCTGGGTTTTTAAATCGGCGAGCAGCGTTTTCCAATTCACTGTTGCAGTGGCAGAGTTCACGCTTGTCTGTGCCAGTGGCCAGGCGAAGTAAACTTGCCAGGTGCTTTGTAAATCCCCAGTGTTAGTTGACAAGAGTTGATCGAACTCGCGGGTGCCTGGCAG
The DNA here is from genome assembly GCA_021151615.1 of Cellvibrionaceae bacterium. Taxonomy (GTDB): domain Bacteria; phylum Pseudomonadota; class Gammaproteobacteria; order Pseudomonadales; family Cellvibrionaceae; genus Cellvibrio. Next base: position 891 of record JAGKXA010000484.1, read on the forward strand.
GGTGTAGTCAATGCTAACTGTGCCGCGCAGGGATTTATTACCCGAAATAGCGTCAGGGTCAAAGTTCAAGACTTCGTATCTAAAGTTACCGATATGATTAATTGGATGAGCGGCAATAATTCCCTCTGAATCGGCGAGATTACAGTCATGCAAAGTCACTTCATTGCCGTTAATCAGAAGAGTCAGATTCTTGCATTGAATTTGAATGCGGGCCGGCGGCACTACTGTGGTGTAGCGTTGTTCCAACGTCATAACTGGTGGTTTTATTTTAATGTCGGCCAGCGAGGTATAGCCAAGTGCTTCACTTTCCTGTGTGAGCTTTTGCAAGTCTACATCCAGTGTATAGCGGCTGGAAAAAGTGAGTTGGTTGGCGGAAGTCCAATCGCTATCGCTAAGGTCCAAAAACATTTTTTGCAAAACAGAAATTTTGTTGGTGCGCTGAACCGAAGCAATTCCCGGTAATCCTGTGAG
>JAGKXA010000485.1 GCA_021151615.1 Cellvibrionaceae bacterium
CTTAAACTCACGCTCGCATTACCGGCAGTTGCTGCAAGCTGCGGTGCAGCTGTTGGTGGAACTGCTGCCGTAGACGATGCAACTGAACTCTGAGCATTGGAACTGGGCACAACTGAACTGGGTGTAGAAGAAGTTGCAACACTCGAATTGCCGCCACCAATCGGACTACCGGCATGGGCGTAAAATGTTTTTGCCATTTCGGTTTTGAAATTACTCATCACTTGCGCGTTGGCTTGAACACTGGTGATGCCCCAATAGCCCGCTGCACAGGAAGCCGCGCCCGGTGCGCAGTACCAACGCGATTGTGATTGCCAATCAGTATTGATGTAGGCCACAGCGCGCAGGTGATCGCGGTTGTCGTAAATCCATTGGAAATAATCTGTGAAGAATGCATTCCACGCTGCCTGCCCACTCGCAAAATTTTGCGTATTCTGCCGCGCAGCGGTACAGCTGTAATTTAAATTGCGCAGATCAAATGCTTGCGGTGCAGATTCTGCAATCATTGCTGGCTTGCTGTGCGTGCGCGCAAAGGCCATGAGTGCATTTTGCAACGTGCGCGGTGTAGTATCGGGAACAGTCCAGGGTTTTGAACCATCCTGGCAAGACCATTGATAACTCAGATAACTGCTGCCTGCAAAATAGGAAATGCCGATCCAATCTACATAAGCATCACCGGGATACCAGCTTTCATAATGTGCAGCTGGATTTGGCGAAACCTGGTAGCCGTAAGTGGGATCACCATCGTCCGGATAAGTTGCCGCTTGCCAAACAGTTGCTACGTTGGTTGCACCTAATTGATCGATGCGGGTTGCAATCCAGCGATAGGCATTTTTATAAAATGTTTGGTTGTAGCAATTCCAGGGGCCATCAAATTCATAACCGATGCGCAAATACACCGGGCGACCGCTGGCTTTAAAATAATTGATCATACGATCCATAGCGTAGCGCCACTGATAAGTCAGCGATGCTGGATCCGTTGCGCTGCCAACATCGGCATCGCCAGTTCCCGCAATGGCACGCAACGGTTGGTTACCACAACTCGCCCACTCATCGGACAAATACAAACCCACTGCCAAGGCCACTTTATTGTTGTTGGCAAGCAAATCGTAATCGCCCAGTGTTTCGGTGAAATTCACTTCACCGTTGTTGTTATCCACCGGCGGGCCTTCAATACCGCTCACATACATACTGGCATTGGCCGGCGCAGAATTTGGGTGAGTTGCTTTGGGTAACACCGACACATACAAAGTAACACCGCCCGGTTTCGGCAGCGTTGAATGTGTTGGGTTAGTGAGTACATCAGTTTTATAAGCCCGCAACGTGGTGGTGTCCTGCCCCATTAAAAATAACACCTTGTTAT
>JAGKXA010000486.1 GCA_021151615.1 Cellvibrionaceae bacterium
CCAGCATTCAAAATTTCTTTGAACAGCTGCTTACGAAAGAGGAAAAAGCCGCATGAATACCGCAACTTTCTTTGCTGAATCAACCCCAGCACAAGCTGCCAACCAACAACCTGTACAAGCTCAATCACTGCGCGGCTGTGTAGAGCAAGCCATGGAAAATTACTTCAAGCATTTGGACGGCCAAGACGTTAGCAACGTATACGAAATGGTACTCGCTGAAGTAGAAGCCCCCATGCTGGAAATCGTATTGAAGTACACCCGTCACAACCAAACCCGTGCTGCGCAAGTATTGGGCCTGAACCGTGGCACACTGCGTAAAAAATTAAAGCAATACGGCCTGCTGTAATTCTTCCAGCGCCGCATGGCAATCAAAAAGGGGTGGCAATTTATTTCCACCCCTTTTGCTTTTTAACAGTTTAATTTTTCACTTATATGGGAACTGCGTATGTCTAACACTTCCGATCTTGTTGCGGTAAAACGCGCGTTAATCAGCGTGTCTGATAAAACCGGCATTGTCGAATTTGCCCAAGCCCTGCACGCGCAAAGCGTAGAAATTTTATCAACCGGTGGCACTTTTAAATTGCTCACCGACAACAAGATCCCTGCGATTGAAGTCTCTGACTACACCGGTTTCCCGGAAATGATGGATGGCCGGGTAAAGACCCTGCATCCGAAAGTACACGGCGGTATCTTAGGCCGTCGCGGTATCGATGAAGGTGTCATGTCTCAACACGGCATCAATGCGATCGATATGGTCGTTGTAAATTTGTATCCCTTTGAAAAAACCGTCGCCAATAAAGATTGCTCGTTGGAGGACGCGGTAGAAAATATTGATATCGGCGGCCCTACCATGGTTCGCGCGGCAGCAAAAAACCATGCGCACGTAAACATCGTTGTTAACGCATCAGACTACGCAAATATTCTTGCAGAACTGAAAGCCAACAATGGCAGCACTTCATTAAAAACCCGTTTCGATCTGGCGATCAAAGCTTACGAACACACAGCTGCATACGACGGCGCCATCGCCAATTATTTCGGTCGTTTGGTAGAGGGCGGCAGCGCCGATTTCCCGCGCACCTTCAACACCCAATTTATCAAAGCACAAGAAATGCGTTACGGTGAAAACCCGCACCAGAAAGCCGCATTCTATGTTGAAAAAAATCCACAAGAAGTGGGCATTGCTTCTGCAAAACAATTGCAGGGCAAAGAGCTGTCGTACAACAACGTTGCCGATACCGATGCCGCATTGGAAACCGTAAAATCATTTAGCGAACCGGCGTGCGTTATCGTTAAACACGCAAACCCTTGTGGCGTTGCAGTGGCGGAATCGATTAAACACGCTTACGATCTGGCCTACTC
>JAGKXA010000487.1 GCA_021151615.1 Cellvibrionaceae bacterium
GATGTGCCTGGCTGAGTCCCTGGTGCGTATTCCCGACAAAACCTCTGCTCGCGCTTTTATCGCCGACAAATTGGTTTCCGCCCATTGGCAAGATCGGTTGGGCGAACAGCAACCCTGGATGATCAATGCCGCCACTTGGGGCCTGGTTTGGGGTGAACGCTTGCTGGAACCGGTAGATAGCGCCGGCATTTTGCAAAATCTGTTGCGCCGCCTGGGTGAGCCGGTAATTCACGCCGCGCTGGAAAAAGCATTGTTCTGGCTCGCCGATACCTTCGTGTTTGCCGCCGATATGGATTCCGCCCTGGAGCGCGCCCACAGCCTTAATCGCAAAGAGCCGGCATTGCGTTGGCATTATTCATTTGATCTTCTCGGTGAAGCCGCGATTACTCATCCTGTCGCCCAACAGTATCAACGCAATTATTTTTCCGCACTTGCACAGCTCGCCAATACCGATCACAAAAATCGCCACAGTTTATCGATTAAATTAAGCGCCTTGCATCCACGCTATGAAGCGTTGCAACAATCACAAGTATTTACCGATTTAATTGGAACTGACAATAGCCCGGGAATTTTGGTGCAGCTGGCGCTACAAGCACGCGCAGGAAATATTCCGCTGACGATTGATGCCGAAGAATCCGAGCGGCTCGAACTTTCACTGGCACTTATCGAAGCCTGTTTGCGCCATCCACCACTACAAGGCTGGAACGGATTGGGGTTAGCCGTGCAGGCTTATTCAAAACGTGCACTGCCTGTGCTGGGGTTTCTTGATCAGCTCGCTAACGAGCTGACAATAAAAATGAATGTTCGTTTAGTAAAAGGGGCCTACTGGGATAGTGAAATTCACTGGGCACAACGTGCAGGCCTTAGCGGCTACCCGGTATTTACTGCAAAAGAAGCTACGGATATTTCCTACCTCGCCTGCGCAAAATTTTTATTGCAAAGCCGCCATTTGCAACCGCAATTTGCAACACATAATGCGGTGACCATGTGCAGCCTGCTTGCCATGGCAAACAACAGACCATTGGAATTCCAGCGGTTGCAAGGCATGGGCGAATCGCTTTATCGCCAACTGTTAATTGAACATCCGCAGGTACATTGCCGAATTTATTCCCCCGTTGGCCAGTATGCCGAATTATTACCTTATCTCGTGCGGCGATTATTGGAAAACGGCGCAAATAGCTCTTTTATCAATCAACTTAATCGCAAGGATTTTTCGCTCGCCGATTTGGCACAACACCCGCTGCAAAAATACAAAAAACACTCACAAGGATTAAAACTACCCGGTGAATTATTTTTCCATGCCAATCCAAAAAAGTCCCGCCCCAATTCCCAGGGTTTTAATGTGCAAATTGCCAGAC
>JAGKXA010000488.1 GCA_021151615.1 Cellvibrionaceae bacterium
GTTTCATAAAAAGTGCGCGGTGCAGCCGTGGTCGCCGACCGCTCGGCAAGGAGTTCGCCATTAGTCGCATTGAATATCAATTCTTCCGTAGAGCGCAGCGGCGATATTATCTGACGCGTTACGACTGCTTGCGCATGTTGGTCACCCGGGTAATGAATTTCCACCGAGCGTACCTGCCCTTCGCCCCAGCGACGCTCTACTTCGGCAGTCATATCTGCCAGTGCAATTAACGGAGCAGATAGTTGTGTGCGCTCCTGTTGATATTCAGTGCGCGCTGCTAATTCATCATTAAATTGCTGACGATTTTTTTCGCCGAAACCATAGTTGGCACCCACAATTCCCGGCACCAGCGTCGAGAGAAAAAATAGCAGCCCGGTGTAGGTAATCATAAAAAAGAACGGCAGGGTTAACACCGCCAACACGGCGTGAATATCCAACCAGGAGCGCTGGCCTTTATTCGGCCGAAAGGTAAAGAAATCGGTAAAGATTTTCTTGTGGGTAATCACCCCGCTCACAATCGCTACCAGCATAAACATACTGCAAATACCGATAACCCAATTACTGACCGAGCGCGGCATATAGGCCAGTGCATAATGCATTTTGTAAAGTAATTGCCCACCGCCAGTGGCGCGTGCATCCAGAGGCGTCGCAGTGGCCGGGTTAATAAATTCTTCGCCGCGTTTCAATGCCTGCCCGGGTTGCACTTGCGTATCCCAGATAATGCGTAAATAAGGTGTATCGCGATTACTGGTCGGGTAAATTGTCCAGCGCTCTGCCCCAGCAGCTTGTTGCGACAAACGCTGTTGGGCGGCACTGATTTCCTGTGCCAGCGGCACCGCCTGCGGAGTGGCTTCCGGTTTCATCCACTGGTCAATTTCCGTATCAAAGCGGCCCAAATTGCCCGTGACAAAAACAAAAAATAAAACCCAACCTACCACTAAACCTGTCCAGGTGTGCAACCAGGCCATGGATTGGCGAAATCCGTTTTTCATCGATTAAGCCCTCAACTTTATATTTAGCAAATTCTTATCAACATCAGTTCACACAAACAGCAAGACCAATGCAAAAAATACCGCGCTGACCAACAGGCCCCACCAGAGCTGGCGAAATTCCTTTACCGAAAAAACCCAGATAATAGCGACTGTGTAAATTGCAAAACTCAATAGATTGGCAGTCATCACGGCGCTGCTTTTAGTCACCGGTAACACCTGGGTTAAAAAAATACTCAGCGCCAGGGTAAAGGCATAGCCGCCAAACACTGCAATCAGGCAGCGACCAAATACTTCCCAGCGATAACGGGTTATATTTTCTTCTGATGATTTTTTATTTGTAGCCATGAGTCACCACTCCATTAATTA
>JAGKXA010000489.1 GCA_021151615.1 Cellvibrionaceae bacterium
CCCCATCCACCGGTACTTTTTCGCCGGGGCGAACACGCAACTTATCACCCACATGGACATGCGTGAGTGGCACATCCTCTTCACTGCCATCCTCGCGAATACGTCGCGCTTTTTTTGGAGCTAAACCGAGTAAGGATTTGATCGCCGCCGAGGTTTGCGAGCGCGCCTTTAATTCCAACAGTTGCCCTAAAAGCGTCAACGAAATAATGACGGCGGCCGCTTCGAAATAAACGGAAACCCGTCCCATGGATACGAAGGAATCAGGGAATATACCGGGCGCCACTGTCGCTACCAGGCTGTAAACGAAGGCCGCACCTGTCCCCAGGCCAATTAGCGTCCACATGTTAGGCGTGCGATTGCTAACTGATTGCCAGCCGCGCACAAAAAAAGGCGTTCCCGCCCAGAGGACAATGGGTAACGTCAGGATCAATTCGATCCAGGTTTGGGTAGACACAGAAAATAGATGAAGCTGATGACCAAACATGGCCAGCACGGTAACCGCTAGTGTCAGCGGCAACGTCCACCAAAACCGGCGGGTGAAATCCCGGAATTCGGGATTCTCCTCTTCATCGAGTTCGGGTAACAGTGGCTCTAATGTCATGCCACATTTAGGGCAATTACCCGGTTGCTGCTGGCGTATTTCCGGGTGCATTGGGCAGGTGTATATAGCACCAGGGATCAATTCCGCTCCCGGTTGTTGTGCCATATCCTCCACCTGCTGGTGTTGAAGCTTAGTACCCGGTGAATGAGCGGAATTATGGTTGTGTTGATCCGGCTTACAAGATTGATGCGGATGGTCGTGGTTATGTTCCATGAATTCCCTCGGGATCTCTTCTGATAAGAATCAAGTAGTAGACAAGTGGCGGCCATAAATCTGCCGATATACACAAGGAACCACCAATAACGTCAACACAGTGAGTGACAGCAATCCGCCAAACATGGGCGATGCCAGCGTTTTCATGACATCGGCACCGATACCGGTGGCGAGCATGACTGGCATCAGCCCAAATACATTCATGGCAACAGCCATCAATACCGAGCGCAGACTATTTTTAGCACCCTCGACGACCGCAAGTTGACCATCATTTGCCGTGAGTAGTCGACCGTCCGCTTGCCAGCGCTGCCATGATTGATCCAGAAATACCATCATGATTGAGGTGGTAGATACGGCGACCCCGATCAATGCAATGGCACCGGCCCATACCGCCACACTGGTGTTGTAGTTTAAAAACCACATCAAAATAATGCCGCCACTTAATGATAGCGGCACGGCCACCATGACGATGAGCGCGCGGGAGGTGGAACGCATACTGAAATACAAAAATGCAAATACCAACAAAAGGGTTACTGGCAATACG
>JAGKXA010000490.1 GCA_021151615.1 Cellvibrionaceae bacterium
GGCGCGCGCCCAAGCCAATGCCTTTTAATTCACTGCGCACCGCCATGGCAAACTCAGCTTGGAGATTATCCGGATCGGTTTGCACCCGTACTACGGCAAGGATTTTTTCCACCACAACATTTTTCACCACAACATTGTCACGCGCAACAGCGACAAAGGCCATATCACGCGCGTAATCAATTTGCGCCAGACGTGCCATCTGCTCGTGAGAAAATTGGGGTAAATCGGCAAAATAACGTTTGTATCTATCTTCTTTGGTTTGTGAATTATCAAATTCTTGCAAATTCAATTCGTCTTCAGGTTTGATCGGCCGCAATATAATTTCTCGCCCATCGCGCAGCACACAGGTTTCCTCGAGCTCTGTGGGATAAGGGCGAATTGCTAATGTAGCAAGTCGATTATCCAAACGCAGTTTTACACTGGCATCTACCACCTGCACCTGAGTACCTGCAACCAACACTGGGTTAAGCACCAAAGAATCAAGTCGTGGATGATCAATCACAATCTGGCTAATTTGTGTGAGCAGCAAACACAGCGCCGGTAAATCAAATGCTGCATAACTTTCGCGTTCACGAATTTTCCCTTCTGCCAAAGCCTGAATCACCATATAACGCGCAAGCGCCATATTTAATGGCGGCAATGCGACCACTGCACTTTTGCGCATAGTCCAATGGCTTGCCGCCTCCCCCAATAAAATCACTGGGCCAAATACCGGATCAGTTTGTACTTGCACGCGCAATTTATGGGGAGTATTGCTTGATGCCACACTATTTTTTTTTGCATCCACACAGGCGATGCCGTAAGCAGATAATAATTCCAGGGCTTCACCGGAACTTAATTGCGCACGGTCTTCACTTAATGCCAACTCAATCAGTTGCTGTGCATAAACGGGTTGATAAGGGACTTTATCGCTAATAGATTCCGGAGTTTCCGATAATAATTTCTGGTTGCGCCGGTATTGCACCATGTGCATAAATGCCCCCACAGCACCTTCCGGCGTGCGGAAGGATGCAATACCCGCTGCAGCAAAACGCAAGCGCGCTTCCTGAGCCGCATCCTCCCCCATCCAATTGGCAAACAGATTCGGTTTTTTGCCGCGATGATTGTGGTAAACCTCAATCACCGCTTCCGCAAAAATTTCCCCCTCTGTGAGCGCAGAAGGTGCCTGCATGATTAATAAATTATCGATGCTGTTGTTTTGCAATAGCACATCCAACACGTTGCGATAAGTGTCGGGCGATGCATCACCCAACACATTAATTGGATTACTGGGGCGACCACCGGTGTGAATAATTTTTTGCAGCTGTTGCACCACGGCGTCATCCAGTTTTGCCAAGCGCCCACCGCGTTCCAAC
>JAGKXA010000491.1 GCA_021151615.1 Cellvibrionaceae bacterium
ATTCACGTTCATTCTTGTTTGATAATCTGGCTGCAGAAAGTGTTGCCGGAGTGGACATCCACAAAACTGGCCGCGCGAATTTATCAACCGGTGGTATAGGTGCGTTGATTAATATTAAAACCGCGCGCCCGTTAGAAATTGGCGAGACCACAGCATCAGTAGGCACTAAATTAGTAAACGATCAATCCAATCGTGTGGGCGATGATGTTACGCCGGAAGTCTCTGGCATTTTCAGCACCACATTTGCAGAAGGTACTTTTGGTGTTGCCTTGACGGGCAGTTATCAAGAGCGCGATAGCGGCTACAACGCAGCAGAAACCAGCAGTGGCTGGTACACCATGAAAGGTAGCCAGAAGCCGGAAGACTTTGGTAGCTGGGGTGTTTTGCCAACCAATGGCAGCGTGGTTAACCGCCCGCAAGACAACGACATCTATTCTGTTCCGCGCAATTTGTTGTACAGCATTAATGATGTGCAACGCAAGCGCACTAATGGTCAATTAACCATGCAATGGGCGCCGGTTGAATCCATTACTGCAACCATGGATTACACCTATTACGAATTGGATACTGAGCAACAACGTCAGGAATTATCTGCCTGGTTTAACGGTGTTCCTACCGGGGGCGAGTTTACCAAAGGCACTAATAAAGTTGGTTCGGTAGTAGGCCCGGTAATTTACAAGGATGGTAGCCAGGCTGACATTGGTATGGGCGTTGGTAACTGGGGCACGCTTAACGAAGGTAATTCTGTTGGTTTGAATGTGAAGTGGCAAGCCACAGATGAATTGACACTGGTATTGGATTATCACAACTCTGATGCAGAGGCTGGTGCAAAAGATTGGCGTGGCACCAACAACGTGGTAACGGCTGTGCATTACAACCGCGCATCTGCCAGTGTGGATTACTCCAACGATTTCCCGGTATTGGATATTACCTACCTGGATAATAATGGCCTGGATGCAAGCAAATTCCAGTCTTCTGGTACCAGCTTCCGCAACAGCTATATGTTGTCGGAAATTGAACAAACCAAACTCGATGCTAAATACGAATTCGATAATAGTGTGTTAAAAAGTATCGAAGCCGGTATTTCCTTCACGGATAACCAAAACCGTTCCGCCTTCTCCAACGCCCAGCGCGATACCTGGGGCGGTTATGGTGTTGCGGAAGATTTTGCTGATAATTTATTTGCGCGAAAAAATCTGGCGAGTGAGTTTGACAATATTTCTGGCTCCAACAATCCGAATTTGGAACCCTATTACTACACGGTAGATTTCCACGGATTTAGCAATGCCATTGCTGCTGCATCGGTGAAATACAAAGATAAATCAGTACAATTTTACTATTGTGGTAAGC
>JAGKXA010000492.1 GCA_021151615.1 Cellvibrionaceae bacterium
TGTTTGGCTGGTCGCATTGGGGCTTGCCTTAAGTGGTATTGGCTTCGGGATTATTCGCCCCAACCTGGTGGTTTGGTTATTTTCTTTCACACCACCACCGCAACGGGGCCTGCGCATCGGCCGTTTAACGCGCTGGTATTTTATCGGCCAGATCACTTGCGCATTGATAGTCGAACCATTGGTAAATTTACTCGGCTATGGTGGCTGTTATTTATTATTCGCCGGCATAGCCTTGTTGCTCAGCTTGTTGTTAACCACAACTAAAGTCCATACCAGTAAAAACAACATCAGTGAGCACAACGTAAATCAAAATAATTCAACGACACCAGCACAACTGGATTAACGGGTAGCCGTTTAATCCAGTGTGTTTTTTTACTGTTCGTTTTCTGTTGATTTTCTTTTTTAGATTCTTACTCGCTAGTTAGCCTGTGCAGACAGGCTTTCGCGCGGGATAGCTTTGCCGCGTAAAATTACCCAGTTAATGGCATCATAAGCAGTTATATCTTGCAGCGGATTTTTACCAAGCAACAATAAATCTGCCTGCTTGTGTGTTGCTACGCTGCCAATGTAGCGCTCCAATCCCAAACGTTTTGCGTTGCCAATGGTCAATGCTTTAAATAAATCCGCCAGCGGAATTCCCATTACCTGCCAGCGATCCATTTCCATACGGCCATTCAAACCAGGAAATTGAGTATAAATGGGGCCGCTCGGAGTATCGCTGCCAAATACCAATAGAGAATGCTGATTTAGTGGCTGACTCACCTGCTGGACACGGGTTAATAGTGGTTGATATACCGTTTTTATTTGTTGGTATTTTTGCTCGTCAGTAAGCGATGAAGCTTCTCCCAGATAACTACCGATATCATTTTTCATCCACTGCCCTGCAGGCGTTTGATACCAGTCGATTAATTTTCCCGGCATATAGTGGCGCAGATTGGGCTGCTGAAAAAAGGCGGGATTCAACAACTCCTGTTCACCGTAGATAACCTGCACTGAGGGCTGCACGGCAATTTTTGCCTTAATCAAGCGCTGCGCAATTTTCTGTAATTCATCTGGAGTTGTCGCCGGTGGTGCATTCCATAGGCCATGCACCAACATATCCACGCCTGTTGCCAGGGCAAACTCGTAAGACTCCAGCGAGTTGCCGTGCAGAAAAACCGGCATCCCCTTTTTATGCGCTTCAGCCACCAGCTCGCGCACTATGGCTTCACTGGGAACGGGTAAATTTCTTACCTTGCCAAAGCCTTTTTCATAAAAAATTTTCGCGCAGCGTGCGCCGTCCTTTTCCATGGCATCGATAAGATGGGCGGGAGTATGCGCAGCAGGGTCTGCCAACTCCATCGAAGGA
>JAGKXA010000493.1 GCA_021151615.1 Cellvibrionaceae bacterium
AGGTTTGTACTACGCGCGGATTATTATGATCCAGGCGCACAATACTCACGCTGTCGGACAAATGGTTAACAACCCAGATTTCATTTTTATCGCGCACTGCCACGGCCACAGGTTCCAAACCCACAGGAACTGAGTGCAAGTGCACCAGGCGATCGGATTCTGCACGCAGAATTTCCAGACGGTTATCAGGAGTATTCACTGCAAATACCAATGATTTATCAGCCGACACCGCGAGGGGACGCACATGACCGCTTTCAAAGGCAACGAATGAACTTGAGGATGGCGCTGCAACTGCAGTCACACTGGTGATAACAGCGGCGAGTAACGCCACTGATCCCAATAATTTTTTTTTGCTAACACGCATAACTAAACCCTGCCTTGGCTTAATGTTAATTGATTGAGTGAAACAGCCTAAATACGCTCAGCGTACTTAATAACTTTCTGCCGCCAGTTTTCGCGCTGTTGATCCGTTGAATCTTTCAAGGGTCCAAAAGAACTTATTTTGACGGGCTTGACACCACACCATTCAAGAATGGTAATTTTCATTTGATTGTGCCCGGGCATTTTATAAATCCAGCGGTAATACCAGGGCGGGGTGTCCATGGTAACAATCAAATGCGCACTTCTCCCTGCCAGCAACCTATCCCACCAAATGGAATTCGGGCGATAGCGAAAAGCGAAGCCGGGCAAGAATGTCCGATCAATAAAGCCTTTCAATAACGCCGGAATAGATCCCCACCAAATGGGATAAACAAACACGATATGCGAAGCCCATAAAATGGCTTCGCGAATTTCTACCAGGTCAGGTTCCAATTCCTGACGCTGGTTGTGACCATGATGCAAAATAGGATCAAAACGGGCATCGCCCAACTTAAATAATTTAAGGCTATGGCCTTTTTGCTGCGCTGCTTGCACATAAGATTCTGCCAGCGATGCGCAATAACTATTGGAGTCGGGATGCCCGAGAATCACCACAATATTTTTACTCATGAGTACTCACTGATTTGTTAATAAATGTTCGGTAGTTTCATTTTTTAATGCCGGTGGCTCGTCGCGCATAAACCAGGGCGCCAACATGGCGATCAGGAAAATAGACATAAAACCACTGATAGTTAACGCGAGTGCAACTAATCCACCGAGATAGGCAATAGGTTTGAATTGCGAGAACAGGAGCGCAACAAAACCCAGCGAGAAAAGTGCAACGTTAAACACAATGGAAGCACCTGAATGGCGAATAGCGTAAAGCAATGATTCATCAATGCTGCGACTTTTCTGTCCGCGCGTCAGCTCATAATGCGCCTTCACCCGGTGCAGGTAGTGCACTGAGTAATCCACAATACCCACC
>JAGKXA010000194.1 GCA_021151615.1 Cellvibrionaceae bacterium
GATATCTATAAGGTAGTGAGATCTGCTAGAGAGACTGAACGTTCCGATTGGGTTTTACTTTATGAGCATATAGATGCCGATAGAGCGATTGAAATAAATAATAGATATTTACAAATTGGGTGTCGTTTCGATATACAAAACAATGCTGATGTCGATATTTTCCTTTTTGGTATTTCATTAGATATATGGCCAATATCAAGTAAATCAGCTAACAAGTACCTGCACAGCGACCGCAAAAAGCTTTGCTTAAAAGACAGCAAACCTTTTGGGTGCGTGTGAGGTGGGCATTAGCCAAAATGGAGAGAGCAACATTGAATCAAATGGAGTCACCTAAGCAATTCGTTCTTCCACAATATGGAGAAATGATAGTTTGCAACAATACGAATTATTACATAGGGCGTTTTATAAATAGTGGATCATTCGGTTCAGTATTTGAATGCAATGACGAATGGAGTAATTTTTTGGTTGCAAAGGTGCTGGAACCAAAGAATATGAAGTCGTATGATCAAATCCGTGAAGAATGGTTATACGAGCTCAATAATTTGGTGCAACTTAGACACCCTAATATAACCTACATACACGACGCATTTGAGTATAAAGATACGTTTTATATAATTGTTGAACGTTGTGATATGAATCTATCTGAATTAATGTCTCAAAATGAATTTCAAGGTGAATTGTGGTTGCCTTACATTGCTCGAGATGTTTTGCATGGTCTCGAGTATATCCACAAAAATGGATACGTTCATAAGGATATCCATCCAGGGAATATTCTTGTGTCAAAGCATTTTGATCTAATGGTTCCACAAAAAGATCCGGTTTGGAGTTTTAAAATTGGTGATTTAGGTATTAGCAATTTAGAAGGGAATATAAGGCTTTTTAATACCATCCTGGCTCAGTGGATGCTTCCCCCTGAATATTTAAATCCCAATGAATTTGGAATGGTAGGAAAGACGGTAGATATTTATCATAGTGCTCTTCTATTCCTTTCTCTATTGCTAAATCAAAATATTACATTCACAAATGAGGAAATACTTGCAGGCAAGCCTAGAATAATAGCTGAGAGTCTAAATTCTCCTTATGCAGCACCAATATCAAGAGCTTTGAGAAGGCATGCATCATCTAGAACCCAGTCAGCGTTACAATTTTGGCGCGAAATTTCAAACGTTATTCCAAGGCAATAGACTTGCTTTTACGAGCGACTGCGTGAAAACTAGGAAAGATTGGCACCAAACTAATCCTCATCTCTAGCGCAACTCCTCTTACCAAGGTCCGCAATTGGCCGGTTTGCGAAGTAAAGTAGTTTAAAGATTTTGAACAGCTGAGAAGCTAGTTGGTGAGTTGTATGGGGTATAAGGTTTATTTACACAAATTTGAAAATGGAGATTCTGCAAGTATTCACTATGCCACTACAAGCACCTGTTTTTTCGGCCCTAACCTAGAGTTTGTGTATACACGAAGTGAAATGAATGACCACTACCCACAAGGATTGATTGAACATTTACAGGATGGCCCCAAGAAAATTGCATCACCCGCTGAAGCATGGTCACATGCACAACGCCATTAACATCTTGGGCATTACTGCCCAGGCTATTCATTTGTCATGGTTAAGCGTTGTTGGCTATAGCTGAATTGGCATTGGATTGATGGCTTAGGTTTTGGTGGCAATCTCTCGGATTCGAATACCTGGAAACCATCTGCTTGAAAAATAACCACTCCAGGTGTAAAATGTGCCAACACTTGATGGCACAATTGAGGTTTTTATGGAGATGTTTACAGTCAGAGATCTGCGTAATCGCACGGGGGAGCTTATCCGCGAGGCGGAGTTAGGGCATTTGTCGCTTGTTACCAAGCATGGGCAACCGGTGTTTGTGGCGGTGCCGTTTGATGAGACCTTGCTGGAATCAGGCGTCAGGCGGTCTCTTGCAATACGGTTGTTTACAAGCCATCAGGCAACTCTGGTACAGGCTGCGCGTGTGGCAGGGGTATCTGCTTCTGAGATGATGGATATATTGGCAGAGAAACAAATCCCTATCGTTGATTACTCAAAGGAAGAGTTGGCGGATGAGCTTGAGCAATTTAAGGACTAATCAATTATTGGTGGCCGATACCAGCCCATTATTGGCCTTGGCCCGGTTGGATTTTTTGGCGCTATTAGGGCAATTGTTTTCTTCAGTTTGCGTTACCCACACAGTTATCACCGAATGCCTGGCTAAACCGGAATCCAGTGATGCCATGCGCATCAAAGAGGCTGTGGAAAGTGGCCGGTTAATTATCGTTGATGACCCCGCAGTGAGGCCTTCACTCAAACACCTGGATTCAGGGGAAATGTCTGTATTGGAATACGCTATCCAATATTCAGCAACAGTTCTTATTGACGAACGTGCAGGGCGTTTAGTGGCCAAGGCGCATCATTTAAATGTTGTTGGTACGCTGGGCATTTTGTTGCTAGCAAAACGAAAGGGATTGCTGCCATTTATCAAACCAAAAATTTTTGAACTTAAACGTTCAGGTTACTTTATCAGTGACCTTCTAATTTCTCATGTTTTGGAGTTGGCTGATGAGTGAAAATTTTTCACCGCCATTAAAACCCATCCCTATGAAAGATCGTATTTCGATGATCTTTATCCAATACAGTCAAATCGATGTAGTCTTTTCAATGAGGTATGAGTATTTAATGTTCGGAAGACAATAATGAAATTCAAAAAATCAACTGAAGGCGACGCGCAAGCATTGCTTAATTTTTACACCCAAAACCGTAATCATCTCGCGCCCTGGGAGCCAGAGCGAAGTGAGCATTTTTACACCCTGGATTACTGGCAAGAACAAGTGAAAAATCGGGCTGTTGAGATGCAAGAGGGAAGGGCTGCCTATTTTGTTGCGCTAGATGATTCAGGAAATGTAATCGCTGTGTGTAACCTGACCAATATTGCGCGTGGGGTATTCCAGGCCTGTTATATGGGCTACGCCGTTGCAGAAACTTATCAGGGTAAAGGGGTGATGAAGGCGTTGTGCGAATATGTGGTGAATTATGCGTTTGAGGTGTTGCAATTAAATCGCGTGATGTCCAATTATTTGCCACACAATGAGCGCTCGGGCAATTTACTTAGATCATTGGGTTTTGAACAAGAGGGTTATGCCCGGCGCTATTTGAAAATTAATGGTAAATGGCAAGATCATGTGCTGACTGCAAGGACTTACCCGTTGGTGGTTTAATAGCGGCGAATTAATGAAAATCCCGCGAGCTAACACTTAATGTTTTTAAGCAGTGTGTGTAATCCTGCAGGTGGCCAGCAACCAAATGGATTACCGGCGTTTCGCTATCAGTTGCGTTAATTTCCAGTACGCCCTTAACCACAAGCAATTGTGCATTCAATAAGGGTTCGCGAAAATGAACCTGGGTTTGGTGCCAGACAACGACGTTGATATTTCCTGTTTCATCTTCCAGTGTTACAAAAATAGTCCCTTTTGCTGTGCCGGGCCTTTGGCGCCCGGTAACTAACCCGGCTACGCGTACAAAACGGCCGTGGCCAATGCTCGCCAATTCGCGCTGGGTTTTGCAGCGATTAAACGGCGTTTGACTGCGTAATAGTGCCATGGGGTGTGCGCGCAAACTTAAGCCGGTACTGGCGTAATCATCCAGCATGTCTTTTTCCAGTGATGGTGCGGGCATGCTTAATAAGTCCTGCTGGGTTTCGCTGGATTGCAATAAAGCGACATGTGGTTTTATGGCGGCTGCTTGCCAGCGCGCTTCGTGGCGATTGCCGGTGAGTTGGGCGAAGGCATCGGCAGCAGCAAGATGACCTAAATCAACCGCAGTGAGTGGGGTGCGACGCGAAACATTTTCCAGTGAGGTGAATGGTTTGTTATCACGCCAGCGTTCAATGGCTTGTGCTGCATTGGTATCAAGCGAGCGAATTTGGCTAAACCCTAAACGAATGGCGAGAAGAGGTTGTGGGTTGGGAAAAAATTCGGATGTTAATTGATTAGCAGTAATTTCTTCCAGCTGGTTCTCGTAAACGCTGCAATTAATATCGACTGGCAGCACCATTACGCCGTGACGTTTTGCATCCTGTAGCAATTGTGAGGGTGAATAAAATCCCATGGGTTGGCTATTCAATAATGCACAATAAAATGCAGCCGGGTGATGACGCTTACACCAGGAAGAGGCATAACACAATAATGCGAAACTGGCCGAATGAGATTCGGGGAATCCATAACCACCAAAACCTTTTATTTGTTCAAAGAGCCGCTGGGCGAAATCCAGTGAATAATTGCGCGCTAACATACCTGCAATAAAATCCTGTTCAAAGTTTTCCAGGGTGCTGTTTTTTCCCCAGCTGGCCATGGCGCGGCGTAATTCATCGGCTTTGCCACCGCTAAATCCTGCGGCAACCATGGCGAGTTTAATGGCCTGCTCCTGAAAAATGGGAACACCCAGGGTGCGTTCCAACACTGGAATTAAATCGTCATGTTCATAAGTGACGGCGGCGGGATTTTTTCGCCGTTGCAAAAAGGGGTGTACCATTCCGCCCTGAATTGGCCCTGGCCTTACAATGGCGATTTGAATCACCAGGTCATAAAAGGTCGCAGGTCGCAGGCGCGGTAGCATCGACATTTGCGCACGTGACTCCACCTGGAATACCCCAATACTGTCTGCCATGCGCAACATTTTGTAAGTGGCAGGATCTTCCGGCGGAATATCTTGAATTGCTTTTACCTGTGGTTGATACCTGTGAATAATCTGCAAGGTTTTACGCAGTGCGGTTAGCATACCCAACGCCAGTACATCCACTTTTAATAACCGCATAGTTTCCAGATCGTCTTTATCCCATTGGATAATGGTGCGTTCAGGCATACTGGCGTTTTCAACCGGCACCAAATCGCTGATGCGATCCTGCGCTATGACAAAGCCGCCGACATGTTGGGATAAATGACGGGGAAAACCCAGCAATTCATTCACCAGTTGAAAAAATAGCTGCAGCATCTGCCGGGATGGCGCTGCAATTAAAGGGTTCTCTGCCTGTAATTGCTCATGCGCCTGAGTTAAACGTTGCTCCCACTCCGTGTGTTTGTCCCACCAGGCAACTGAGGCTGCCAATTGCGTGATGATTGCAGACTCAAACCCCAGGGCTTTGCCCAAGTCGCGCACCAGGCTGCGGCGACGATAGCAAATAACTGTCGCAGCCAATGCCGCGCGCTCCCGGCCATATTTTTGATAAATATATTGAATGACTTCTTCGCGTCGCTCATGTTCAAAATCCACATCGATATCGGGCGGTTCATTGCGCTCCCTGGAGATGAATCGCTCAAACAATACGTGGATTTGTCCGGGGGAAATTTCAGTGATTCCCAGGCAGTAACACACCACAGAATTGGCTGCCGAGCCGCGCCCCTGGCATAATATATTTTGCGCGCGGGCATACTTCACTATGTCATGCACGGTTAAAAAATAATATTCGTAGCGCATTTCTACGATGAGTTGTAACTCTTTCTGGATGAGCGCAGTGATATCACCGGGAGTACCTTGAGGGTAGCGCTGTTGTTCACCTTGCTGTACCAAATGCCGTAAATATTGCGCGGGAGAAAATCCTGCGGGTACTAATTCTTGCGGATATTGATATTGCAGTTCTTCCATTGAAAATGTACACAGTTCGCGGATTTTCTCCGTCTCTTGTAATAATGCCGGTGGATAAAGTTTTTCCAGTTGCCCCAGTGTTTTTAAATAAGCCTCACTGTTTGCGCAGGTCTGTGTACCCAAATCCTGTATACGTGTGTTTAGTCGAATGGCCGTGAGCGAGTCCAGCAGCATTTTACGCTTGCTGCTGTGCATTAATGCGTGCCCGGCAGCGACCAATGGAATACCCAGGGTGCTACCCAGGTGCTGCCAGTCAGCAAAGTATTGCTGTTCGCCGCTGTGCAATTGATGGTTGATTCCCAGCCATAGCCGTCCCTTAAATGCGCGCGTTAAATAATCAGCCTGTAAATAAATGAGGCTTTCATTTTTTTGATTGATGGGTTCGCATAGCCAGATAATCAAACAGTGTTGCAAGCGAAAACGCAAATCATCCAGGTGGGCTTCATAATTTCCCTTGTCAGCGCGCCGCCGGGCAAGGGTAATAAAACCGGAGAGTTCAGCGTATGCCGTACGCGTTGGTGCAATAGCAATCAGGGTAATGCCGTTGGATAATAAAAAACGGCTGCCAATAATTAATTCCATTTTATATTCTTGCGCGGCAGCAAAGGCTTTTACGATACCGGCTAATGAGCATTCATCGGTAATGGCGATGGCGCTGTAACCTAATTCGGCGGCGCGCGCGACCATTTCTTGCGGGTGGGATGCGCCGGTTAAAAAGGTAAAGTTGGTAGTGGTGTGCAGCTGGGTATAATTCATCATTAACAAAACACTCCCTGCACAAACCAACGCTGTTGCTGCAAGTCTTTAAAAATCCACAACCGCAATCCGTCGTGTCGCTGCGCCATAAAATAATCGCGTGCACTGGGCGTGTCCCACCAGTGAGTATGAATGCGCTCGGGGCCGGCGAGTAGTTGCAATGCGCCGCGCCAGTGTAAGCCTGCCGGTGTTTGTTCAATGGGCTGTGGTATGGCCAATAACCATTTGGGGCGCAATGCCTGCTGTTGTATTTCTGGCAATACTTGCCAGGCCGCTTTTTGATAGCTGATGACATGGTTGCTGAGTTCGGGTAAATGATCATCCCGGTAACTTATTTTATAAATAGCACTCTCGCCCAGGCGTGCTTTTAATTTGGCGGTCGTTAAGGTGAAATCCTGTGAGGTTTTGTAATTATGCGATTGTTGGGAAAAATCCAGTTGATAGGTTTGTGTTTGCAGTGGTGAGGTATATGGGCAGTGCAATTCCAATTGGTCTACCGCAAAACGAAACGCATATTGCTCCAGTTGGATCAAACTTAATTCCAACAGTAAATGCCCCTGTTGTTGCGGGGTATCGCAATAAACGCGGATTAATTCGCGCTCCTGGTAAATGCTGATGAGCTGCCATTCAATCAGTTGGCATTGCTGTTGGCGTCGCTGTAAATGATCGCTGAGTTTTTGCAGTAATAAGGCAAGTGCGGGTTGCAACAAATCCAATTGTGCAACAGGAAACTCCATCTCTATCCGCTCAATAAAGGGCAGCTCCGGGTGAAACATGGGAAGGGGGGCAGAAAATAATCCTGGTTGCTGCATGTCCTGGCTGATGTCCAGCATATCGCCCAGGTATTGGCTGAATTCATGACCAAAGCGTTTGGTAAAACTGCGCATGCCACTGGTGTTGAGTTGCTGCATGATATCGCCCAGTGACACAAAACCGGTTTGCTGTAGCGCAATCACTATGCGGGGAAACTCTTCCAGGCAAGTGAGTGGTAATGGTTGTAATTGCGCGTGAAAAACCGCGCGTAATTGTTCGGACGAGCATTGTTTGAGTTGTTGATCCAATGGCTGGATAAAAGTATCTGGCTGTGTTGCATTGCCGCACAATAACCAGGCCGCTTGTGCAGTATGCGCTACAGCATAGCAATGGTTGCGATAGTGATCACTCTGGCGCAGTTGCTGCCGGATGGCATCAATAAGTGCGACCAATCCCCCAAATAAGGTTAGCGAGCGGGAGATCTCCAGTTGTATGCCATGGGCATGGGTAAATTCTGAAATGTATATTTGCACATGCGGTGTAAATTGGTATAGCAATTCACATAGCGACATTAATTTTTTTTCAATGGTTTTACTGTCGTGTGATTTTTCCGGTTGGCAATTGTCACTGTTTTTTGATAGTCGAATCGCCAGCCACAAGCGCAGTGCCGGTGGTGATAACACGCTGTTGCAGTCCATTAACGGCCCCGCAATTGCGTGATTTTGTTAATGCTTTTTTCCGTTGTTGTATCCAAAGCTGCATGGGGTTGATAGCCCAGCCATTCGCGCGGTAATGGTAATGCGATAGGTTTATTCAGCAGTGATTGATCACCGCCTTTTTGTTTGGTAATGGTGACGGTCAGTGTGTCGACATCCATGCGCGTGTGCAAACGCAAATGCGCCGGTGATTGTTGTGCATAAACACGGGCAGGGCGCAGCAGCCAATAAATGCCAGAGCCTTCACTGCTGGCCAATACACATTTGCGCACCTCGGTGTAATTCAGGGCTTGTTGTGGTTGCCAGGCTAACAAATGGCTGCAGGCTTTAGCG
>JAGKXA010000494.1 GCA_021151615.1 Cellvibrionaceae bacterium
GAAAGACGAAGGTGTTGAGTACCTGTTCGGCTATCCAGGCGGCGCTGCCCTGCATATTTACGATGCCATCTTTCGTCAAAACGACGTTAAACACATTCTTGTTCGCCACGAACAAGCGGCGACTCACGCGGCCGATGCCTATTCCCGCGCTACCGGCAAAGTCGGTTCGGTGCTGGTGACTTCTGGCCCGGGCGCAACCAATGCCATTACCGGTATTGCGACTGCTTATATGGATTCCATTCCGATGGTGGTGATTTCCGGTCAGGTGATGAGTCACCTGATTGGTGAAGACGCCTTCCAGGAAACTGACATGGTGGGTATTTCCCGCCCGATCGTGAAGCACAGCTTCATGGTTAAGCACGCCAGCGAAATTCCGGAAATCGTTAAAAAGGCTTACTACATTGCCGCGACTGGCCGCCCTGGCCCGGTAGTTATCGATGTACCTAAAGACGTGACCAGCCCGCTGTATACCTTCCCCTATGAATATCCCGAGAAGGTAAAAATGCGTTCGTACAACCCGGCGACGCGTGGCCACTCCGGCCAGATCAAAAAGGCGGTGCAACTGCTGCTCGGCGCCAAGCGCCCGATGATCTATTCCGGCGGCGGTGTAGTGCAGGGCAATGCCTCGCACCTGCTGAAAGAATTGGTTGAGTTGCTGAATTATCCTGTGACCAATACCCTGATGGGCTTGGGCGCATATCCCGGTACTGGCAAAAACTTCCTCGGTATGTTGGGCATGCACGGCACCTACGAAGCCAACACCGCGATGCATCACAGCGATGTGATTCTTGCAGTGGGCGCGCGTTTTGATGACCGCGTGACTAACACCGTTAGCAAGTTCTGCCCGAACGCAAAAATTATCCATATCGATATTGATCCTGCATCGATTTCCAAAACCGTTACTGCCGATGTACCTATCGTCGGTGCGGTTGATAGCGTATTGGGCGAAATGCTCACGCTCATCAAAGAAAGCGATGAAAAGCCCGATGCAGAAGCACTCGCGTCCTGGTGGGAACAAATTAACGAGTGGCGCGAGCGTCACGGCATCTACACCAAAAATCGTTTTGATACGACCAGCGATAAAATCAAACCGCAAGAAGTGATTCAAGCGATTTGGGAAGTGACCAAAGGCGATGCTTACGTCACCTCGGATGTTGGCCAGCACCAAATGTTTGCCGCGCAATATTATTTGTTCGACAAGCCGCGCCGTTGGATTAACTCCGGTGGTCTCGGCACTATGGGCTTTGGTTTGCCCGCAGCGATGGGCGTGCAAATGGCAGATCGCGATGCGACCGTCGTTTGCGTAACCGGCGAAGGTTCAATTCAAATGTGTATTCAAG
>JAGKXA010000495.1 GCA_021151615.1 Cellvibrionaceae bacterium
TCCAGAAAGCCTTTGACTGTCTCTATGGCAATTGGCAGCATCATGTTTCTCACTCATAATCGTGAACCGAATTCTAACAGACACAGGGCCGCCATGCGCCGCAGTAATACGCCTTATCTGGTCAAAAAAATTTATAAGATCATCAACCAGTGGTATATCGCCCGCTTTATCGCCCCGCAATTTGACAGCCTGGGCAGCATTCCGGAGATTGCCCACCCGCGCAGCCTGGTGATTTTTGGCCGCAATATTCACTTGGGAAAATACGCGCAGATTATTTGCGCGAGCGATAATTGTGTGCGCTTTACCAGCTGGCCCGGCAAACAGGGCGATGCCGAAATTGTGCTGGGCGATTACTGTTTGATTGCACCGGGCGTGCGTATTTCCGCTGCAAAATCAATTCGCATTGGCGACAACTGCATGCTCGCCGCCAATGTAATTATTAGCGATAGCGACTGGCACGGAATCTGCAATCGCATTCGACCCTTTCGCTGTACCAAGCCGGTAGTCATTGAAAATAATGTCTGGCTGGGCGAACGCGTGATTATCACCAAAGGCGTGACTATCGGCGAAAATACCGTCATTGGCGCAGGGGCAATAGTCACTAAAGATATTCCAGCTAACTGTGTCGCCGCCGGCAACCCGGCGCGCGTGATTAAAACCATTAACCCTAACCGGCGCATGTTAAAACGCGAATTATTATTTAGTGATGCCGAGCATTATTTTTATAATCAGGATCAATTGGATAAATATATGCTGGGCAATAACGGCTGGTGGAATTGGTTGCGCAGTTTATGGAAGCCCACCCGGCAGGATTAGTTGGCACACGCGAGAATTGAAATGCGCAATTTGATTGTTCCAACACATTTGTACAGCCCCCCGATCGACCACCTCGGGCATTTGGGGTTTCGCAGTTTTTTGCCGCACCCTTATTTGCAAACCTGGGTACAACGTTATTGGATTGCACGGCAACCACGCATCCCCGAGCAAGGCTTTGTGGAAAAACTTTATCCTGATGGCGGCACCAATATCAATTTTCGTTTTATTACCAATCAATTACCTGAAGTCAGTTTCAACGCATTCCAAACACTAAGCACCATGGAATTTACCAGCAGCGTCGATTTAATGGGCATACGTTTTCACCCCGGCGGCGCCTTTCAATTATTTGGTTTGGATATACCCGGGTTAATGGGCAATGTGTACGACACTCAGGATCTGGATACCGATATCAACAATCAACAGCTACTGGATTTGCGCGATCAATTAAATAGCGCAGACAACATAGCCGCACGCATTGGTTTGATTGATGATTGGCTACTGCAACAGGCAGCGCAACGTATGGC
>JAGKXA010000496.1 GCA_021151615.1 Cellvibrionaceae bacterium
TGCATGAGCGCACCTGAAGCAAGCCATTTGAATTTGGAGTTGCTGGAAGTACAGTCATTGGAAAACACCGCTTTTTCGTTCATGGCGGGCGTGCCACCAAATTCCGGGGCGATACATTTTCCGCTGCTGTGCTTAATGGCTTTACCCACGCTGGCGAACTTCGCTGCAGCAGTCGTTGATCTGCTTAGCAGTGGATCCAGCCATACGCTCCAATCGCTGTCGTTGCTACCACCATCGAGGAATTCAATGGTTAATTGATTAACGTTGGATACGTCAATCGTTCCCGGATCTACTGGTGAGGTTTGTGCGGTAAAGCTACTGGATTGGTAAAGCGTGTTTCCATCACCGCGGATTCGTGCAACAACCTGTCCGTTAGCGCTGTTGTTTTTGATTGCTGCCTTGGTATTAAAGGCTAACCATTTTTTATCCAGATTGTAGGTAACTGATGATGGCGCATGGGCATAGATATTTTGTAAATGGCATTGGCCATTTATACCAACCAGCTCACTAATATCCAAATCGCCGTAACCAACGCTACTGCTGGTGGGGATGACTTTGTGCAGGTACAGTGTTGATTCGCTACTGCTATAGGTATTTGCCTGTTGGTTTGCTACCAATGGCGAATATTTACGTTCGAACATTGCAGCGATAGTCGCCTGCTCTGCAGGTGTATGTAGGAGATTCCAGCCATCTATTCCGGTGTAGGATTCAAGTTGGGTCCACCACATGCGATATTGGTTATAGGGTTGCGCTGGCCATACACGTCCTTCTACTTCAGTTTTATACGGTGACCATTGGTCATGCATAATTTGCTTGAACGGTCCCCATCTGTCTTGCAGTAAATTCTGGAATTCAAATAATTTTGGTATCAATGCTCCCGGGTCAGTGGAGCAAATGCTTAAGGTGTTGCGTTCTTCCTGCATCCATTCCTGTACGTTCAGGAAGCTATTGTTGTGCGTACGCAGGTAGTTGTTGGTTTCCATTGCATAAGCTTGCAACAGATTGGTCATATGCGTGCCGAATTTAAATGGGCCGTGCTCAAAGCTGTGTTCAGCCTCGTGAACCATCACACCTCCTAGAATGTTGGATGAGCCCCAGACATCTTCCAAAAATTCATCGGTAAGCAAGTTCGGCGTTTTCAAAATCATACCGTTGTAGTTTGTGCCGAGCGCGAAAACATGCCAGTTCTTTGGAACAAAAATGTTTTCTTTACGGCACTGGGCTACATAATTTTTCCCGGAAAGCTGGCGCATATTTTCAGCTGATTTACTGACGCGGAGGAAATAATTTTTGGCCGCTTCATATCCCCCGGTTTTGGTGACCAAATCATCGTAAATG
>JAGKXA010000497.1 GCA_021151615.1 Cellvibrionaceae bacterium
GTTTGTGCGCACATCTACCAGCAATATGTCCTTGTTTGACCCCAGGAATTTTTGCACCTCCGGGTAATCCATCAGATGGGGCACTATCCCGAGCCGGTATTTTTTTTCGGCAGCTGGTTGATAGTAACGCGGTAATAATAACGCGGGATCACCAAAAACTGCAGGGCAGTTATGGCCAAGTTGTAATAGCCGTCGATGAGTCAATGGGCCGCGCACGGCACAAAACCGTTTTGCTGCGGCAACATTCTGGTCAATGTTGCGAATACCTGCGCCCCACACCAGCGAATTCCTGGCACATAGGCGCAGCACGCTACCCACAGAGATCAGCACCTCTCTGGGCAAATTGCGTGGATCGCTGACAGGTTGTACAGGTGCAGATTGTGGATGAATACCCAGAATTTTTGGTAACAAATAAGGTGCCACTTCATCGCCGACATTGAGTACACTCCCGCGATACCAATAGAGTTCAACGGGTAGCACCGGTGCCTTCTTTTGTATTGCAACAGTGGAAGACAGTGTTGGGGTTGAACTGGTTTTGATTCTGGAAAATTGAACATTTACATTATGCAGTAGGGAGCGCTGTGTTTTGGAATCGGGCCAATATTTTCGCCATTCTTCCACCAGATGCTTGATTTGAAGGTTTGGCCAGCGTTGATGATGCAGCCAGGGTTTCAGGCTGGATAAATGAATAATATTGGCCGTTTCAAAAATAGATGCAGCTACTTTTTCACCCACTAAACCACGATAGATATTCCATGTGTCCGGCAAAAGGTGCAGCTGCAATTCAGGGTTTAATCCGAAAATTAACGCCAGTGTCGAATCATCCCCTGCCCTTGGGATGCCTGCATTTTCTGAACGCCTGAAAGCGTCAAGTGTGCGTTTAAAAAATCCCAACTCAGTGAGTTTTCGATTATTAAAAAAGAGCACGCCGGAATTGGTAGCGGGGCCAGTTAGATTATTTTCTAATGCGCCCAGTTTGTGTTTTATTGGTTCAAGTTGGTTTATATTTTTCAGAAATTCTCCGGTTGTGCAACCGCGATGCACACCCGCAATATGTTCGAGTTCGTCTAACCAGGCCAGCTCCAGTGTGCGATAACACAGGGTGTCACCATCAATAGCCAGCGAATATTCATAGCCCATTGCATCGAATAATTCAGGCCCTTTAAAGATCCAAAAACACTCACTTGGATAGCGATGCCTGGTATTGCGTGCAAAAGCTTCATTCAAATTAATATTCAGGTAGCGAATACCAAAGCGATTCATCATGCGCCGGGTGCGCATGCTAAAATTATTGCCCAGAATGTAATAGTCAATATCCTGGTGATCATTGTAT
>JAGKXA010000001.1 GCA_021151615.1 Cellvibrionaceae bacterium
AAATTTTTATATGGATCATTATATTTCGCTTTTGCTATGGCTGCTGTGTCACCGCTATTGCTAATGCAGGTATTAAATTTAAATGTTAAGCACGTAGTTGCATTGTTTTTATTTAGTTTTCCTATATCTGGTTATTTGGCGGTGGATTTTTTGCGGGAGGGCGTTAAAATCTACAGAGGGGAGATGTTGGTTAAAAATCAAAAGAAACATACAAGGCGAATTATTTTAGATAAATAACATTGAATGCTACTTTTTGAATATCGGATAAGGGGAAGCTATAACCACCCGCTTTGGTGCGATAACGCAAAACTCGGGGGTATAACTATGCCCAGTTTTATAAATTCGTGCCCAATATCGGCATTGGTTATTTCATAGTGCAAGTGAGTTGTAGTCATGGTTACTCATTGGTTGCTGTGGTAAATGCCTCTGTCAATATTCAGATATTTTTTTCTGGGTATATTAAATATGCATTGGATAGATATTTGCTGCTAATCTTCGCCTTTCATCAATACTAATTAACTATATCGGTTGGAGGGAGCGTGAAGAGACTATTAAGTAGAAAAGTAGCTAACAAGGGTACGATATTAGGGGGAATAGTGTTTTCATGTAGTGTGTTTGCCGATGTTGCTGCATCACAACCGGATTCCTATGCCTTACCAGTACACTACAGTGGTCGTGTACTGGTAGACAAAAAAGACGAGCTCACAACTTATACCTATTCGTGGCCCGGTATTTATTTTGAAGCGGCGTTTAATGGGACTGAGTTGGATGTGCGGTTAGACGATGCTAACAATATCCTTAATCTCATCATTGATGATAAAAAACCCATAGTGTTGACCAGGCCGGGAAAGATCACTCATTCACTAAAAAACCTGGGTAAGGGGCCGCACAAAGTCCGCCTGGAAAAACGCACAGAAACGCCTATGGCAACGGGTGCATTTGAAGGGTTTTATGTTCCTGCAAAAGAAGCCTTGTTACAGCCCGAGCCCCGTCAACGAAAAATAGAATTTATCGGTGACTCATTTTCTGTTGGTTACGCTAATTTGTCGGCGAGTCGGCAATGTAATGACGACGAAATTATCAGTACTACTAACACCCATCAGGCATTTGGTGCACTTACCGCAAAACACGTTAATGCCGATTATCAAATTAATGCAATTTCCGGCAGTGGTGTTGTGCGCAATTATAACGGCGCCTTCCCCGATGAAAATTTCCTGTTGTTTTATCCCTACACATTTGTAGGCAATAAAACCACTAAATACTCAAGCTCCTGGTCACCGAATATTATTGTGTTAGAGCTTGGGGGGAATGATTTTGCTACGCCCTTGAACCCGGGCGAAAAATGGGCCAGCCGTGAAGCGTTGCAACATGATTTTGTAAAAAGTTACACGTTGTTCATTCTTGGTTTACGCAAACAACATCCGCAGGCAAGCTTGATCTTGTTGGTGCCTCATGCTCCTTCCGATGAAATGCTTCAGCAGCATAATAAAGTGATAGAACAGCTGAAATCCAATGGTCAAACCCGCGTGCACTTGCTGAAGCTTGGGTCTATGGAACTAACAGCTTGCCAATGGCACCCGTCTGCAAAAGATCATCTGGCGGTGAGCCAGCAGCTGGTTGATTTTATAAGTTCTAAACCCGAACTCTGGCAAGGTAAATAGTCGTTTCATTTATTGTGGCAAATGCTCCTGCCGGTATTCCGTGGGGGTTTTGCCCACATGCTTTTTAAAGAAAGTATTGAATACCGATTTGCTGTTAAAGCCAGCATCCAGATAAATATGGGTGATAGTTTTGGATTTGTGCTTGGGGTCGGCGAGCATTTTTTGCGCTTCTTCAATGCGATAGCGGTTAATAAATTCATAGAAGTTGCTACCGAAGTGGCGGTTGAATACCAGCGATAAATCCCGTGCGGGAATGTTCAGAGTTTCTGCCAGCATATCCAGGGTTAAATCCGGCTCCAAATAGGGTTTGTGTTCGCGCATAGCGCTGTCGATGCGTTCGGCAAAACCGGTGTTAAGTAGTCTTTCTTCCACCGGCTTTTTAGCGTCATCCTTTTGCTTTACTGCAATAAAGCCAGAGAAGTAGCGCATGCTGGTAAATACCAGTACTAGTACCAACACAAAGACCACGTAGTAACCGGTTAACCCAATCACTTCAAACCAGTGTGGGTGGAAGGGAATAAATAAGTGTAGGATCTTGGTGCAGGCGAGGGTGGCCTCAGTGGTGGCAATAATCAGGAAGCCGATTACCAAACCAATCAGCCAGCGAATTTGCTAACCTATTGTTTATGCGTTTATTTTTCACCTTTGTTCCAGTTTCTGGTTATGCAGTGTGACAAAACTGGGAGCCAATAGCGTTCGCGTAGCGGTTATTCGAACGCACAACTACCCGTAAATACCTACACTGGGCACATAGAAATTCCATGTGCTTTCATCTATGTGCTTCCGATAGTTCATCAGAAAACACAATAAATCAGATAAGAGGTTTTCCGTGAAAACGATTAGGTCTCGTTGTGTTCAGACGTTTATTTTTCTAGGGGCGAGCCTCGCTGCCAGCCTGACCAGTGTACACACCAGTGCACAAAGTTTTTTGCGTGCAGACGGTCAATTTATTGTGAATGAACAGGGCGAAAAAATTCTATTGCGCGGAATGGGGTTAGGCGGTTGGATGCTGCAGGAAGGTTATATGCTCAAGCTGGGCAAACTGGGCCAGCAGCATGTGATGCGCGCAAAGTTTGAAGAGTTGGCGGGCAAAGAAGCGACCGACGAATTTTATAAAGCCTGGCTCGCCAACCACACTACCAAAGCGGATATAGATGCAATGGCGCAATGGGGATTTAACTCTGTTCGTTTACCTATGCATTTTAACCTTTATACCTTGCCTATTGAGCAAGAACCAATTGCGGGTCAAAACACCTGGTTGGAGCAGGGCTTTGCCATGACTGATCAGTTAATCGCCTGGGCCAAGGCGAATAATATGTATGTGATTCTGGATTTGCATGCGGCACCGGGCGGGCAGGGCAACGATTTTGCAATTTCTGATCGCAATCCCAATTTGCCGTCACTCTGGCAGAGTGAAGCCAATCAACAAAAAATGGTCGCGCTCTGGCGCAAGCTCGCACAGCGCTATGCCAATGAATCTGCGGTCGCTGCCTACGACATTATCAATGAGCCCAACTGGGGCTTTGAAAGTGCAGACGATAAAAATGGCTGCAAAGAAACCAAAAACGTACCACTGAAAAAATTACTACAGGATGTTGTCCAGGCTATTCGTGAGGTGGATAACAAACATATTGTGATTATTGAGGGTAATTGCTGGGGCAATAATTACGCCGGGGTATTGCCACTATGGGATAACGAGGGGCTAATAAAAACCTGGTGTTGAGTTTCCATAAATATTGGAACAACAACACTGTTGGCGATATCAGCGGCCATTTGGCGCTGCGTGAAAAATACAATATACCCATCTGGTTGGGGGAATCGGGCGAAAATTCCAATCTCTGGTTTACCGATGCAATTCAATTGGTGGAGTCCCAGGGAATTGGCTGGGCATGGTGGCCGTTGAAAAAACTTGGGTTTAATAATCCTCTTGAAATAAAACCCAATGCGGATTATTTGAAAGTGGTTGACCATTTAAATGGTAAAGGTGAAAAACCAAGCGTCGCTGTTGTGAAAAAAGCATTATTGCAATTGGCGGAGGATGTTCGCTTTGAAAATAATCAGTTCCACCCGGAGGTGATTGATGCCATGTTTCGTCAACCTTACTCCCATGCAAGTCTGCCGTTTAAACAACACCGCATTAAAAAATCTGGCGGTACAGTATTAGCGGTGGATTTTGATTTGGGCCGCAGTGGTGTCGCCTATTGGGATTCTGATTCTGCCAATTATCACGTATCAACCGGTAAAGAGCGCACGCCCTGGAACCGTGGCACTACTTATCGCAATGAGGGTGTAGATATTGAATTTGATGCAGAAAGAAATTCTTATGTGGTGAATCACATTGAAGCGGGTGAATGGCTGGAATATACGTTGCAGGTGGATAACGCCGGCACTTACGAACTAGCAGCGGTTGTTAAAGCGCCAAATGGCGACGGAAAAATGAGTGTGAGTGTGAACAATCAAAATTTGAATGCAGACGTAAATGTACCTGCATCACAAAATTATCAATCAGTAACAATTTCAGGTGTCAAATTGTTACAAGGTGCCAACAGGTTACGGTTTTACTCAAAATCAGGTGCGTATAATCTCCACTCGTTAGTGTTACACCCTTGATGCTTTTTTCTCGTGCTGTAGCAAATCGTTTTCCGATTTAGCTATCCCTTCGGGAGCCGTTTGGCTCCCTTTTTTCATTTAAGTATTTTTCGCGAATGAATTCTTTTTCCATAGCAGCCTATAGATGGCAATACCAATTCGCGTTGGGCCAGCCGATGGAGCGATGCGCAATGGATTAAAGTGGATCTTGGTTCAGTGCAAAGCATCAGCCGTGTAAAACTAAATTGGGAAGGAGCTTTCGGAAAAAATTATCAAGTGCAAACTTCAACCGATAACGTGAATTGGACAACCATTCACACGGTAACCAACGGTGATGGTGCAATTGATGATTTAACAGTAAGTGGTTCCGGTCGCTATGTGTGTATTAATGGCACTGCACGTGGCACTGGTTACGGTTATTCGTTGTGGGATTTTGAGGTTTATTGGCTGGTGCATTTTTAAATATACCAATCTTTAGAAAAGCAACCCTCCCTGCCACCTTATAAATTGATTCAGTTGATCGCGTTCGCTAGTATACATGACCTGCAATTGATTGCAGGTTGGGCAATAGTTACTAGAGAATAAAATAATTAACATCAGATTTTCAATTGACAAAGGGGAAGGAAATGTCAAGGTATTTGCGTTTTTTCGGGCTATTTTTTGTGTTGTTAATGCAAGGATGCGGTGGTGGAGGGGGCGGTGGATCTTCGAAAGATAATACGGCTACAAATAATGGGTACTCGATAACGGTATCGGATTCGTCGTATACCTTTAATGAAAAATGGGGAAGTGACACGACCAAATCAAAGGTTATTACCGCGACCTACAAAGGCGATGGTTTGGTTGTTGGATATCCTCCAGGCGTTACTGTGCCAACATGGTTAACGATTCAGTCATCGGGCAACTCGGTCACTCTTACGCCCAACGCGTATGAATTTATTGGTTCCCGCCAAACTACCTTGCGTTTCGCAACTGGTAAAGCGGATGGATCAAGTGTTGTATATAAAGATGTAAATATCACTTTAAATATTGAAGATACTCTTGCTTTGACCAGTACAGATACGTTGGTATTTGGTGGTATTGCAGGGAATCCTGATTTTTCAGACGCGCAAAAAATTTCTGTTTATACCGGTCAAATGGCGTGGACGCTAACCGGACCTGATTGGTTAAGCTTTAGTAAAGCATCCGGCACTGGATGGACAGATGTTACCATTGCTGTCAAACCTAATGCTTTGCCGGCAGGTAATAATGTAGGTGTGATTACAGCAACTGCAAATGGTAAAACTGCTACAAAAAATATTACTTTGGCGCTTGATGGGCCGCGAGTGTGGACTGCGAGTCCGCATGTCGCTTTGACCTTCGTTGGCGGTGTGGATGCGTTAACTAAATCGATTTCCTTGTATGGAAACAGTGATCCGGCACTTTTCAATTTATCTGTGCAAAGTGGCGCAACCTGGTTAACTGGAAGCATTTCTAATGGGCGTATTAATGTGGCCGCTGATCCAACAGGGCTTTCTGATGGTTATTATCAATCTGAGCTCACAGTAACCAGTGCAGCAACGAAGCTGGAAGAAAATTACAAATTAGTAGTTGGCTTTTATAAGCAAACAACCCCGGCTGCAGACAGTAAAGAAATTATTGTCTTCCAGGGCTCTAAAAATGCCAGGAATATAAATTATGTAGCCGATACTCTTCGCCCACACATTTATGTCTACTCTAGAGATTTATATAAGGTTGAAGGCTACAACTATTATACTGGCGACAAGATCCTTGATTTGCCATTCGGTAATGGGTCATCAAATAACATCACCGGAATCAGTGATGATGGGAACAGCTTGTTGATTTCAAATGGGCCGCAACAATTTTCTTACAATTTTAATTCGCGTGAACTAAAAGATGATAAGCGCAATCCTAATGCTCAAATTAGATTGGCTGGAAAAATGTTTAAAGTTGGCGGTGCACTTAGTGATGTAGAAATAACGAATGATGACGGCTCGCAGATATATTATAGAAATCCAGACCGGTATAATACTGGCCCAATTAGTGTTGCATCAGATTATTGTTCAAGTGAGGGCGGCGATGTGCTTTTTTCGGTAATGTCCGCCCCTCGTCCGTTGAGAGTACATGATGTCTTATTTTTTCAACGCGCGGGTTTTATCAAATTTAATCTTAAACATCAAACGTCTGAATCATATAACTCATGTACTAAATTTCTTAGAAAGGATTCGCAAGATATTTGGTTTAATAATACGCGTTTAACTTTTACGAAGGGTTCTGGATTTGGTTCTTCTGTAACATTGCCAAAGCCAGATGGATATTTGCCAGATCGCCTCAGTTTCATTTCGCTCGAGGCAGACGATGATAGTAATGCCTATGTTATCTGGCGTCATTTCACGGGAGCTGCGATTCAGCCTCATGTATTGGTAAAATATGATTCGGCTGGGATGGTTTCTCATGTGGAAGAGTTAAGTGGTGATTCGCCTGAAATCTATCTTCCTCAATATTCGAATCAGCCGCAAATTTTCCTAAGCGGTGACAATATGCGTTTAATTACTGTCAGGGATTCTTTTAGCGCTAAATCGGGACATATCTCGGTTGTCTCCCAGAAAAAGCCCTAATCAAAAACAACGGGACTCTGGAGCTTAGAGTTAAATAGAGAAAGCGGCATTTTTTGCCGCTTTTGTTGTTTTAGTGGAGAGCAAAAAAAATTCTTTCTGGCTGTCGAAACCCCGTCCGCCCAATCGACTATTAAGTACCATAATCATGGTTAACAGATTATTTCACCTTAATAGGAGATTCATTATGTCCACCAATAGTGTGCATTTTCACCGTGTTTTGCGCAGCACGCCGGAAAAGGTTTATCGCGCCTTTACCGATGCCGATGCCTTTGCGCGATGGCTCCCACCCTGCGGGTTTACCGCCAAAGTTCACCATTTTGATGCCAAAGTGGGTGGGTCCTATAAGATGTCATTCACCAACTTTACTACCGGGAATAGCCATTCCTTTGGCGGTACCTATCTGGAATTAACACCGCACAAGTACATTTCCTACAGCGCGAAATTTGACGCCCCCAATTTGCCTGGGGAAATGCGCACAACCGTGGAGTTAACCCCTGTGCCCTGTGGTGTTGAGGTCAACATTAAACAGGAGGGCATTCCTGAAGTTATTCCGGTATCTGGTTGTTATCTGGGATGGCAGGAATCGCTGCAGTTTTTAGCGCAATTGGTAGAGCCGGAAATTCCTGAATAACACCGAGAACATGTTTGGCTAATTGACCAAAATGTTGTGTGAGATGGTGATGCGAATTTATTAATCCTATGGAGAATTGATATGAATACTCCCTCAAGAAATACAATCTGTATTTGGTATGATCGCGATGCCGAAGCAGCGGCGCGCTTTTATGCCGATACCTTTCCCGATACATTTGTGACTGCTGTGAACCTTGCGCCGGGCGATTATCCGTCAGGTAAGCAAGGTAATGTACTAACGGTTGAATTCACCGTGATGGGAATTCCTTGCCTTGGCCTCAATGGCGGCCCCGCCTTCAAACACAGCGAAGCTTTTTCATTTCAAATTGCTACTAAAGACCAGGCCGAAACCGATCGCTATTGGAATGCGATAGTTAACAATGGTGGTCAGGAAAGTGAATGTGGTTGGTGCAAAGATAAATGGGGAATATCCTGGCAAATTACCCCCATTGTATTATCCCAAGGCGTAACCCACCCGAATCCCGTTATCGCCAAACGCGTCTTCGAAGTCATGATGACCATGCGCAAGATTGATGTCGCGGCAATTGAAAAAGCAATTCGTGGGTAACTCGGGTGGTTAATGCCCATAAATTGCGTTATCAGCTTGATTAGGGCAGCATTGGCTGCCTATATTTTTTCTCGTGAGTTGTATGATTGATACCGAAGCCAGAAAAATAGCCGCCGAAGTTACCCGAAGGTTTGTTGCCGGGCAGATTTCAAATTTTAAGTTTGAAGACCAGTTTCCTGCTTCTAAAGATCCAGCGATGAAAGCAATCGAGGATACGCTTTGGTGCTTTTATGATGACTTTGAGGAGCATTGCATTAAAGGGAAGTGGGCTGTGCCTGATGCAACCCAATCAATTATGTGGCGTTGGGTAATGTTTCTGTATTCAGATGAAGAATACCTATGGCCCACAATCAGATTTCCCGGGGTTCGCCCGATTCAATTTGGTTTACTGGGGAAAATTTTTAATCGCCATAAAAGACAGCATGAATTTTTAAATTCGGGTGACATTGAATTTTGGCCGTTTATCAGTAAAGCGTCTTACCTAAAGGCCAAACAAAACCCGGTACTTTTGGCTGGGGTCAAATAATTTTCAGTTACTCAACGGAGCTTGCGTGTCCCTCATTTGGGTATGGGGTGGTGATCTATCAGTATGGCAATGGGGGCGGTGCTATTGCCTATTGGTGGTATCTTTTGCCGGTAGTCGCGGCAGCAATTTATCTGGTTTATGCCGTAAATCTAAATAAATAGCCTTTGGGGATTGTGCCGATTTACCCTTATCGCAACATGGCACAATCACTCTTTCACATTTTCCGCACTTTGTCGTTTCCCTCTACCGCACACATCGGTAACCACCAAACTGTTACCCAAATCCGCACGGGTAGTTAATTCCTTCACAAATTCTGTAACCCTATTGCGCAAAAAAATGAGAAACGCGTTTCAGATTAGGTTTTCGAAAGTGGGAAGTTACCGCTGTGAGGTTCGAGTTTTTTCTGTTTGAGTTTGTTAGCCGAAAATACCTGATTTATATGGCTTTTTTGTTTCGTTTGATTATTTGAGTTTTGACTGCATTTTTTTATACTCGCCTTCGTGCTACAGCGATAGAAAAAATAAAAGCCATGGTTTTTAAAAATAATAAAGAATGAGCCCCAGTTGTTAATAGCGTATGAGCTGCTCATACACTTACTTAATACCTTATTTAAAGGAATCAGTTATGAATAATAAAAAATCTGTAACACAGCAATTTCTGAAAGCAGCGCTTATTGCCTGCGCCGGTATTGCTTCTGTTGCTAATGCGGTGGTTTACCAGGCAGAAAATTACAATGCGTTTTACGATACTACCCCCGGTAACAGCGGCGGTGTATTTCGTGGCGATGCGGTAGATATTGAAGCCACCACAGA
The DNA here is from genome assembly GCA_021151615.1 of Cellvibrionaceae bacterium. Lineage (GTDB taxonomy): Bacteria > Pseudomonadota > Gammaproteobacteria > Pseudomonadales > Cellvibrionaceae > Cellvibrio. Next base: position 9,405 of record JAGKXA010000001.1, read on the forward strand.
CAGCGGTGGCGGTTACAACGTGGGTTGGATAGTGCAGGGTGAATGGCTTGTCTTTAACGGTTTAAATATTCCCACGACTGGCAGCTACACAGTACGCTTGCGTGTAGCTTCGCCGAATGGCGCAACGGCATCGGTAGATTTAAATGCGGGTTCAATTCCACTGGGCAATTTTGTTATTCCCGCCACCGGTGGCTGGCAAAATTGGACCACGATATCGCGTACCGTAAATTTAAATGCAGGCACCTACAACCTGGGGGTTTTTGCACAGACATCTGATTGGAATTTTAACTGGATTGAAATTATTCCCAACAACACTAATCCGGGCCGTACGTTGGTGTGGTCCGATGAGTTCAATAGCATCAATACCGCTAACTGGACGTTTGAAACGGGCGGTGGTGGTTGGGGCAATAATGAATTGCAGTATTACACCAATGGCCAAAACGCGTTTATCCAAAATGATGCGCAAGCGGGTGGCAATGTATTGGTGATTGAAGCGCGCAAAAACAATCCATCCAATTACGGTTGCTGGTACGGTACCTGTACTTACACTTCAACACGTATGGTTAGCCGCGATAAGAAAACGTTCAAATACGGTCGCATTGAAGCGCGCATGAAATTGCCACAAACGCAAGGTATTTGGCCAGCATTCTGGATGCTGGGCAGCAACCTGGGTTCGGTGGGTTGGCCGCAGTCAGGCGAAATCGACATTATGGAACACGTAGGTTTTGAACCAACCACGACCCACGGCGCATTGCATGGCCCGGGTTATTCTGGCAACACACCCATCATGGGCACGCACAACCTGGGTGAATATGTGAATGTGAATTACCACGTGTATGCGGTGGAGTGGGATAGCAACGGTATTCGCTGGTTCCGCGATAATATCCAGTTTTATTCGGTAACCCGTGCGCAGGTGCAAAACTACGGCACCTGGGTATTTGATCAACCTTTCTTCCTGTTGCTGAACGTTGCCGTAGGCGGCAGCTGGCCAGGTAGCCCGGATGCTGGCAGTGTATTTCCGCAACGTATGTATGTGGATTATGTGCGCGTTTATCAGTAATTACTTGGCAATAATTTTTAAAGCAGTAACCTAAACAAAAAACGGCAGCCTGATTAGCTGCCGTTTTTTTCACTACCAACATATTTAACGTGCTGTCACCTGAAATACTCCGGCAAGTTGATGCAATTTTGTCGCCGTATTTTTTAATCTGTCCGAACTGGTATGCAGTGCGCGCACCACTTTATTCATGGTTTGGCTTGCACTGGCAACTTCACGCACATGGTGGCCGTGCTGTTGGCTGTTGTTGTCTATGTGGTGAATAATATCGAACATGCGTTCTACAATTTGATGCAGTTGCGAATTATCCGTAGAGGCTTCTTCCGCTAAACGCAAACCGCGATCTACATCGGCTACGCTGGTTTCCATATAGGTTGCCGCCGTTTGGGACTCTTGCCGAATAGCTTCAATTTTTTCACCGATGTCCTGGGCAACACTGGCTGTTCTGCTGGCTAAATTGCGCACTTCCTCGGCAACTACGGAGAATCCGCGCCCGTGTTCGCCAGCGCGTGCCGCTTCAATGGCTGCATTTAGCGCGAGCAGATTGGTTTGGCTGGTAATGTCGCTGATTAATGACACCATATTGCCAATTTCAGCCGTGCGATTATTTAGTGTATGGATGGTGCGCGCCGAGGTTTCCACCACATCGCGAATGCTTTGGGTTCCGGTACGCACCGATTCAAATTGACTGCGCGCTTGCTCAACAACTGTTTCCATCACTTTTTTCATATCGCTGGCAGTGCCGGAGGCGTTACTGATTTCGTGCAGTTGGTTGTGCATGAGGTCCAGCATTTTTTCCATGGAATTGGAAACATGGCTCGAAGACTGGTTGGCTTCACTGTTGCGCTTGAGCAGGGTATCGCTGTTTTTCATCACCTCGTCGGCCGCGCGAATGACTTCGCCGACGATATGATCCAGGTTGTCGATAAAACTGTTCGTCCATTTTCCCAGGTCGCCAGTCTCGTCATTCGCGAGTTTGCGTGTATCCAATCGCTGTTGCAAATTGCCACCGCCTTCGGCAATGGTGTGAATGACCTCAGTCATTTTCCCCAATCGCCGTGCAAGGCGCCGCGGCCCACGTTGTTGGAAAATTTTCGCACCTATAATCAGTGCCAGCAGGGTGAGCGAATTAACTATGTTGTTTGACCAATCAGTAAATTCATGCAGGCCTGCATTCAATAAAAACGCGCTGCCAACGCAGGCGGTGTAGATATTCATCAATTTATAATCAAGTGAACGATGACGATAAACTTCTTCCAGGTCTGCTTCGCACATCATGCCCCAGGTATCAGGAGAGCCCGGTAGATTGAAGGTCACACCCTTGCCCACCACGGGAATATGGCGATAGTCGGAATAGCCGGGGTAGGTGACAAATAAATTACTGCCTTTGCGAATGGTTTCGCGTACGCCGGGGTGTAAGTCATTGGTGGCTGGATCAGTAAAGCGAATTTCAAATTCAGTGTGCTGTTGGATTTTGACGGTGCCCCAATCGGTATGCACGCCGGATTTTAAATTTTCACCGTGGGTAAAGGTATCGTCTTCAAAGCGCGAGCGGGAAAGCGCGGTTCCGCTTTTGATGGAATTATCAAAAACCGATTTCACCATAAATAAATAGTTATCGCCGGATTCTGCAAAAATATGCCCGGCTTCGCGCTGGATTAAATCGCCCAGCACATCATTGGGAATACGCGCGCACAAACAACCTTTATTGCCTGGGTTTAATTCAATCGGCAAATAAAACATCAGCGTGACTTGATCGTGAAAGGCAGAGCTGCGTTTACCTATTGATAATGTTTGCGGGTCTTTATAGGGGCCGTGTAAAAAAGGAGCGGCAAGTCCTGCAGTAACAGCGCGTGGGTTTAAATCCTGTTTGCCAATATGTTGGCTACAGGTGGATGAAATAACCACGCCTTGCTCATCGACCAAAAACAATTCGGTGCAATCGCCCATCGCCTGCCAGGTTTTGCGCAAAATATTTTCAGCGGAGTCATCCAGCATTTGTAATTGGCTACGGCAGGATTCCAGTTGGGTCCATTGACGCTTTACCCATTGCTGCAAGAGTTTGATGCGGGTGTTGGCGATACTTTCAAAGGTTTGTTCCATAACTGGGTAGCGATTGCGGTTTAACCAACAGGCCCAGCCCATTGCCAGTTTTCCGGTTTTTCCTGACCAATTCAGCCAGCCACGCTCCGCGGGCGACAAATACATTGAGTCGCTGTGTAAATACATAGGTCTTCTTCACCTGTTTCCAGAGTTGGTAGTAGGGGGGTAATACTTCTAGTTGTTGTATTTGGTGTCAGGCAGAATGTGTGCCAGTTCACGGGAAAAAGTCATAATGGCAGAGAATCTGGCGAGCAAGGCGCGTTTTGGGTGCGTGATGCAGATTATTTTGGTGCTCGCGAATGGGGGGTGCACCAGAAGGGGGATTTTTATGCTCGTGTGGCTGAATTTTGCACCATCAAAAATGGGTATTGTTGTTTATACCCAAATTATTGATTTTTGTTTTCCCCAATAACTTCAACAACAAATTGCGCAGGGCGCGCAGCAGTGGATAAAAAATCCGGGCGAGGTGTTTGGATTTAAACATCCAATAATTCAAGCGATTAAAAAATCCCGAACGACTGCTGATCAACGCCAGGGCGTGGATAGCATCTGCGCCGTAATAAAGTTGGTGGTCCATTTTCAATACCATGCCCTGGTCTATATCCCAACCCAATGCGGTAATTTCATTTAATACCACACTGGGGTCGCGTGCATCCAGTAATACAAATTCACCGATATCTTCGCGAATGCGCACCATGCGGCAATAGTTATCGCAGGCGGGGCATTCTTTATCGTAAACCAGCACGATTTTTTTGGATTGCTTCATGGTTTTCTCTCTGGGGGAAATCAAGCAGGTTTTTAATTCCCCCGGCCCCTCTTTATTATTATGCTCCTACCTTTAACGCAGGGAGGTTGGGAGGGATTAACTAAATGTAGTAATTCGCATCGATAATTTCACCGAGCGTAACACTGGCTACTTGCGGTTGGGCTTTTAGCCACGCAAGCAGTTTTGCTTTATCGGCTTCACTCGTTGAACCATAACGTTGATTGGAACCTACAAAACCTGACAGGCGCTTGCTGGATAAGCCGCCGCCAAATGCCAGGCCTTCTGCGTTAATGGCATCGATAAAAAAGCTGTCTACAAATTGACTGATCACTTCTTCACTGATGTCATCTTTAAACTCACATTCCAGTTCGAACCCAAAGGTGGCGAATTCGTCCTGAAATAATTTTTTTCGCAAACGTTTGCTGCGTTGTGGGGCTTTTTTTTCATTTGCGTTGGTTACTGCGATCATGGGTTTTACCTTTCTTTTAAATCAAAAAAATACTGCAAGTTACAGCGATGGGTAGAGCTAAATAAAATAATGTGACTCAGGATAAATCGGCGTTGCTAACGCCATTCAAATCCATTAACGCGGCGACCTGTTTTTCCAGGGTGGCGATGCGCAATTCCAGCGAATGAATTTTTTCTTCCTGTTCAGCCCGGCTTTCACTGCTGCTGGATTTGCTTGCAGAGGCCTGCGCAGCAATTGCACTTAAATCCGGTTGGCCGCACAGCAAGTGTGTGTATCTATCTTCGCGCTGGCCGGGCAGGCGTGGAATATGCACCACCAGTGGTTTGGTTTTTACGCAGAGGCTTTGCAGTTTTTCTTCCAAGGCCTGTAGTGATGAAAACTCAACCATACGCTGGGTGCGCGTTAAAATTTCTGCCACTGTTTGCGCGCCGCGCAACAACATTACGGTAAGAATCGCTTGGGTGGCTTTATCGACACTCAGTACGCGGGTGAGGCGCTGGTCGTAGCGCGCGGCGCGCGAACCGTAATCCACGGCAATTAGCTGGCGATCCTGCAGCTCACTCACACAGCGTTGCAACGGCCCCGAATCATAGTTGGTGACAGGTTCACGGCTGGTTTTTTGGTTGCAGGCCAGCTGCAGGCTGTTCAGCGTCAATGGGTATTGGTCGGGCGTAGTGAGTTGTTTTTCCATAAGCGAACCCAACACACGTGCTTCCATGTCGTTGAGCAGTGCTTCGGTTGGGTTGTGTTCCATTGAGGCTAGGTTTTCCATCATGGTATCTCTGGCAGTTTGCAAGGGCTGCCACTCTACGCCCCTGGCGGCGAAATTTCATCTGTTAGTCTTTTGCGCGTTATTTATTCGCAATTTATATGACGGATGGCGTTAGGCTGCCTATATTTTAAGCGTAAGTGGTATTGAGTAATTCTGTCGAGGATGGCCCTATGGATGCTTTGTGGATAATGACTGAACCGGATCGCTGTTATCGTGTGCCGGATCAGCAGATGATCGTGGATAAGATGGGCGAGGCGTTGATTGAGGCGGAAAGCTATAAGGTTTTTCCGGTTGATCAGGGGGCATTTACCGAGCTTTGCAACCAGGTTGAGATAGTGATTTTGGTGGCTGGTTCACGGCGTTTGAACAGCCAGTGGCTGGAGGCAATTCCCGCGCATTTGCCCAAAGTGGGTTTTCTGGATGACCGCATTCACCCCGAGGTGCGTTTGCAACTTACCCTGCTCGGGGTGGATGGTTATATTTCCCTGGCGATGAATCAACCGGATTTTGCAGTGGTGTTGCAAAAAATCCATGAAGATAAAATGGCCATTAACAACTTACAGGAAGAATTAAAAAATTTTTCGGCCATTGCTTTTACCGCCATGTCATCCGCATCCGAAATGGGGATCGTGGCGGTGTTTGCCGAAAAAGTGCAATCCTGTATGGAATTGCATCGCCTTGCGAATTTAATCCACGGGTGTATGAGTGACTTAAGCCTGGAAGGAGTAGTGCAATTTATATTTGATAAGGATATTAGTATTTTCCCGGCGGATGTTCCCGTCTCCTATTTACGCTTGCTGCAAAGTGCCAGCGAAGCAGAAACCCGTATTATTTCGCACGGACGTTTCCTCTTGTTTAGCTTTGACCATGTACAATTGCTGGTGACAAATGCACCATTTCAGGATCAGGAGCGCTATGGTCGTTTGCGCGATGTATTAGCACATGTGGTGTCTATCGCCGAAGCGCGTGCAAAAACACTCAAGGTTAATACGCTATTAAAAATCCAGCAGGATAATGCGCGCATGGTAATGATGTTGCTTGAGATGGCCTCGTCGGACAACCGCAATTCGGTAAAGGAAATTATGACGGATCTCTCGGATTCGTTGCGTATTATGGCAACCGGTTTTGATTTGAATATGGAGCAAGAAGCGGAACTCTTGAGCCTTTCAGAAAAGGCGCTTAATTCCCTTGAGGGGTTGCAAGAGGCCACTATGGCAGTGGAAGTGCATTTTCGCAGCTTGCTACAGCAGTTGGATGAGGCATCCAGTTTGCTCCAGGGCCCGCCAGAAACGGAGCAACCAGCGGTAACCTGCGACAGTAAAATAGAATTGTTTTAATTTGTGCGCGGAGGGTCAGGCGTCCTCCGCTGCAAAATCTTCTGCCTCCTGGCAAATCACTTCTTCGACTAACTGATCCTGATTTTTCCCCTGGCAATCAATCACTATATCGGCGTAACGCAAATAAAGCGGGCGTCGCTCTGCATAAAGCTCCGCAAAGGTTTGCTGCGGCGCGCGCGCGATGCCGCGTGTGCTCATATTGTTAATGCGTTGTTCCAATTCCTGAATTGCTACATCCAGAAAAATAATTTGCCCGAATTTTTTTAAATGCTGCATGGCTTTATCGCTATACACAGCACTGCCACCGGTCGCAATAATGTGATTTGCATAATTGGTGTTGAGCAATATTTTTTCCTCGTGGTCACGCAATGCCAAATACCCCTGTTCATGCAAGATATCCTGCAGGGTTTTGCGGTGCTCCAGTTGAATTAATAAATCGGTATCGACAAAATCCTTCGCCAGGTGTTTGGCGAGCAGCAGGCCAATCGTGCTTTTTCCGGCACCGGGCATACCAATAATAATCAGGCTTTGGTGATAGGGATTCATTGCGTGTCTCCAGCAGTAGGTGAGTCAGGTGTGGCGGGAGCGGCGGGTCATTCAACTATAGTCGATTTTGTTGGTGATGAGGGTGGGATCATAAGAACGAGAAAGAAAAAGCCCCGGTTTTTTAGTTCCGGGGCTGAGATTTAGGTTGACACTACCAATGGCACTTAATGCACTGCTTTGAACTTCGCGGGCAGGCTCAACTCATTCAGCAACAAGTTGCCAATGGGCGCGAGTTTGCCGCAACTCATAGTGGCGGCCACATTCAAATCTGCCGCGCGTCTGGCCAGATCATTGAAATTCCGCATTACCGCCGGGTTGCGTGGATCGGGTACAGAAATACCGGTTAGGAAACCCGACAGCTGCGCGGGGAATCCGGGGGCCGAGTTGTAATCCAGATGCGCAAAGGGCGTTGAAGTTTCCATTTGGTGGCAACCGCTGCAGGTATTTAATGCCAGCTCAAAGAGTGCATCGTCACGCACGGTGGCTGGTGGCGGAGTAACCGGTGCGGGTGTTGTGGGTACGGTTAACAAACCGGCTGGCGCATTCCAGAGTACAGGTACGGGCGCACTACCTGCCGTTATCGACGGGGGAACGGAATGTTGTGCTGGTGGTGGGCCTACCAACTGTGGCCAGTTGGCATTCAGGTAGCTGGCGAGCGTTGCCGAGTTGTTGAAGCTGATATGGGGTTCCTGCTTCACATCGGTTTCTATCAGATTACCGCCCGTCGCAGGAAGCACAAATTCGCGCAATTCCCACAGCAGTGATCCGGGCAGGAATTCATTGGTGCGCACCTGACCGATAGCACTTTGGTTAGGCGCGGAAGGATTGGCACCGGCTGCGGTAAATACTTGCGTCAAGCTTTCCAGGTCAGCGTTGTAATTGGCGGAGCCGGCCAGCGCCACCCATTTTTGCGCCCAGGTGCGGATATTGCTACAACCGCTGATGGGCACCTTGTACTCGAGGATGATGGTTTTGCTCAAGTTGTTGCAGTCACCATCGTGCAGGGCAAATACAAAGCGTCCTTCTCCTGCGTCGCCACCAGCATAGGGGCCAGTGCCACCGCGCAGGTCAACGCGCAATACAATCCCCAGTAACCGGAAGGGACTCTCTTGCGGCAAGAGTGTTGCACCGGCACCACCACTGCGAATCTCCCAATCCTTAATCACTTTTTGATACACATTCGGGCGCGCGGCCACATTAAAACCGTTGATGGTTTGTGCCACAGTCCAGTGCTTGAAGAGCGCTTTGATAAAGTCCGAGGTGGATGAAGTTCCATTTGCCATATTTTCCATCAGGCGCCAAAAAGTCCATTCCCCTACCGGGTTACCTAGGGGTGAACTATTAGAGGTTGAACAAGCCCAGGTTCTGCCGGGATCGTTCACAACACTCACATCAGTAACCATCAGCGATTGCGGAATGCTAATGGCGGCCGGTGCGGGTTCTACCTCCGGTGGCAAACCAATCGGAATATTGAGCAGCGGCAGTTGAATGGTGGTATTCACTTTTATTTGCGTGGCATCCAGCGGTAATGCAAAGCGCGCTTCTTTGCCATTGTTTATGCCGCTGAACTCTAGCGAATTTCCAGTTAAGGAAATTTTTTGGTGACTAATGGCCTGGCGGCTACCGGGTGCAAAGAATAATTGTTTTTCCAGATTGGTGGTGCGCGCCAACTGGTTATTGCCTTTAGCGAACGCATCAAAATCAAATTCCGTTTTAATGCTGAATACTCCATCACCAGCGCGCAGATCGCCACTGGTGCCATCATCCACCAGGCTGACAGTTGTTTTACCGATTAACAGGCTTAATTTTTTTTCGCGTGTAGATACCGCAGAAAAGCTGGCGCTTATTGCTGCGGTTTTATCGTCGAGTTTGGTAATGCTCAAGGTATTAGGTTTTGGATTTGCAGTTTGCGCAAGGCTCGCAGCAGAAAAACCCAGAGTAGTAAATAACACGGAAGCAAGAGTAATGAACAAGCTATTCCTGGCTCGCATAAATAACCCCTTAATTAAGATGTTGAAGAAATCCTGTTGGTAAGCACGCAATTTCCTTGCGCCAGCTAGAGATAAGGGAAAACAATTAGGCTGTCAAAGGAGATGAAAATTATGGCGTATCAACAATCACGATTAATAAAATTATGTTCCTGTGGGGATTATTTACTCAGCGGAAAGCGTTACTAAAATTCCGGTAATTTTTTTTGTTTTGGTGTTACTAAAAATCAGTGATTTTTTCACATCTGGAGCGTGAAATATTTTTTTTAAATGCTTATAGCGAAATTGAAAAATTATTTTTTCGGGATATTTAAATTGCTATATGCAAGGCTGTTCGCTGTGCAGCCTGGCAACGGCGTCTGTAATCCATTCCCCATAGTTTCTGAAAGCCCTGCCAGTTTTGCATAATTACCTGAAGGAGTATGCACGGTCGCTGTTTTGTGAGTATGTCCCCTGACGCGACCACCACGTGCTCTTCACGTTGTTTTGGTGCCTTGGCTGGTGCTAGAGTAAGTGCTGCCCGCGATGAAAGGATTATTACTATGCAGATGAGCGACGGTTCTTCTTCAAACGTGAAACCAAGCCCCAGTGCTAAAGCGTCGGTTTCTTTTTCACAAGGTGTAACACTGATTGCCGTGTTGTTGTTGTTTTTGGGTGTAACCTTCATTGCGTTCACCCAATCCCCTAGATTAATAACTTCCCAGCCGCCGGGCTTTCTTGAACGCATCGTTTATCCGTGGGAAACCAATAGTTTCAAACGATTGCCGATAGTGATCGGTAATCTGAACGATGTATTTGTCTTGCCAAACTCACAACTAGTCTGGGTTGTGGGGGATGGTGGATTGATCCTGCATAGCCAGGATGGCGGCATTACCTGGGAGCAACAATTTCTTCCCGGCCGAGCAGCAGAAAAAAAAGCGGCGGCTGTCCCGCTAAGTGCTGAGCAATTTTCCTTGTTTCCCCGTGCAATAGCTGGGGTGCAAGAAAATGTGGGAGATAATTATTCCAGTGTTGCCGATGAAAAAGGCAACCGGCCTGCGCCTCCGCTGAATGCGCAAATACGCGATGCTTTCAGTGTTACAGATACAAGCAGCCAGTCGTCTCTAGGGGATCCTCCGTATGATGGTCGGTATATCAATTTGAAATATGTCCATTTTAGCGATGCTAATACCGGCGCTATTCGGGATGAAACTCCCGATAGCTGGGATTATTGGGGGACTGTTGATGGAGGCGTGACCTGGCAATACCAAGGTAGCAAAGTACTCTTGGCTGAAATGGCAAGAGATAATGCTATGCATTCTAGATTGATCTTGCTTAACCATGGCCTGGATGCAGACCAATTTAGAACAGCAAACGATGACATAGAAATGTTGGAGAACAAAGTCAAGCAGAGTTGGGTAGCTGTAGGGGATAAAGGAGTAATTCGCTTAATTAACAATGACAGCAAAGATTGGCGAGACGAGAAATATACCGACTCCAATTTTAATGCGGTAGAAATGTTGGGTGACAAGAGTTGGATTCTGGTAGGTGACGATGGAGTGATCGCCAAATCAATCGACGATGGTGAAACATGGCATCCACTCAGCCGCGGTACATTTTCATGGCAAGGTAATGCGCCTGTATCAGCAGCAAAATTGCTGGCAGATAAGGAAGATGAGGAGTATCGGCGTTTTCCCGCTCCCTGGTATTGGCTGGTATGTTGTTTGATGATTGTGTATGGGGTTTCGTTTTTTACGCGCAAACCCCTAGACCGAACCCCGCAAGAAAAATCCATCACTGATTTATTGGCGCCGGATCGTCCGCTACGCCCGGGTGACCCTGATCCTCTGGGATACAACTCTATCGCGTGTGGCCTGTCTCGCTTTATGCGCAACCCCAGTACCGAGCCCCCCTTAACCCTGGCGATAACAGGTGTATGGGGAAGCGGTAAAAGTTCGTTAATGAATTTGCTGTATCACGATTTGAAAAAATTTGCTTTTACACCTGTGTGGTTTAACGCCTGGCATCATCAAAAAGGTGAGCAATTATTAGCATCTCTCTACGCCAATATTCGCAACCAGGCCGTGCCCAAGTTATTTAGTTGTTCGCAATTTATTCCTGTGGGAATCATGTTTCGTATTAATTTGTTATTTCGTCGCGGTGTTAAGCATTGGTTAACGACAGTGGTATTGATTGGTGTATTTGCGGCCAGTGCAACCTATTTATTTACGCATCGTGAATCTTCTTCACTGAGCATTAATAAAATCACCGAGGTTTTGGTAACGCCGGGGTTCAGTTGGGAGACGTTGCTGGTTGCACTCTTTGGTAATGTGGCACCCTTGATGGCACTGCTACAAACCATGCGCGCCTTTGGCCTTAATCCACTGAATCTAATGACGGCACAGGGTGATCGGCAGGCGCAAGGCCGGGTAGATCCCAGTGCGCGCCAACAATTCGCGCGTGAATTTAACGAGGTGGCAAAAAGTTTATCCCTGGGACGCATGGTTATTTTTATTGATGACCTTGATCGTTGCAGTAAAGAAAATGTTGTGGATATTTTAGAGGCAATTAATTTTCTTTCGGTGTCAGGTGATTGTTACATAGTGCTGGGCATGGACGAAACCTGGGTGAAAATTTGCATCAATGAGCATTTCAAGGAAATGTCGGAGCGCAACCCCGATTTTGCTGATCAGTACCTGGAAAAAATGATCAATATTAAAGTGCCTGTACCACAGTTGTCGGATGCTGATTCCAGTAATTTACTTGCGTTGGAATTCTCTGATAGTGATAAGCAAGATTCCAATAGCGTTGTACAAGTATTGCGCAGTGTTAAATCCGGCTTTCATCCATATCGCTATTTTTTGTTAATGGTTTGTGTGGTTATCCTGGGCGGCTGCTTTGGATTTTTGCTTGATTTATTGATTCGGCCTGCACCAGAACCTGTGCCCCCGCAACAAGTAATTGCGACCTGGGATAATATTGATATCAATCAGGTTTCTATGGTGGGCGGCAGTCCAAACATCACTCTTGGTGTTAAAGATAATGCGGTATCAAATGCATCAAGCAGTGTTTCATCTACATGGGAACTTTCCTTAACTGCCTCCGAAAAAGATTTGGCCAAAGGCATTGTTATTGGAAAACTGGGCGATGCTAAAACCAGTGCTTCCCTGGTCTTAAAGGGGAAAATGCCTGCGACAGCTGCTGAAGGTACAGGAGATCGAAAAACTGATGAAACTGCTTCCGGCTCAACGGCAAGTATTTTTCGAGTAGGTCAGCATGATAATGCCTATAGCGACTATTGGTTGCCATTGTTGGCAGTCATTTTATTGGCATTGGGGGTGTTTGCGTACAGTATGAAAATGCCTGTGCGGCGGCCGGAGGATTCGGTTAATTTCAGGCAAGCATTGGAAATATGGAAGCCATGGATATTGCTGAACCGTCAAACCCCTCGGGCAATAAAGCGTTACCTCAACCGGGTTCGTTATATGGCAATGCGTTATCGCCCAGAGCAGGAAGCGCAAGTCGCAGGGCTCGGTGTTGCATTGTTAGGGTTATTTCGCAAGCACGATTTGGCCGCAGAAAGTGCACATCAACCTGATGCACAATTTGAAGCCAAGCTCGTAGCACTTAGCGCTATTCAGGCAGTGGATACTCCATGGGCAACTAATGTCTTTGATATTGGCAGTGTGCAAGTGCAAGACTTGCATGAACTCGTAAAAAACAAATTTGGTGAATCGCTTGCCAGTTCGGATAACGCGAATAAATTAGTCCAACAACTGTGGGACGCTATTGTACGTCACCGTAAACACTTTGGTGACAGTGCAATTAGTGATACGAGCGAGCAGGAAAAAATGGCGAAAATTTTGGCGGATATGCAGGTGAAGTAAACATTATGTAATGTCTATTAGTGCAGCGCAGTAGTGAAACAATGGTGACCTACTGCGCGCAGTGTACGCTAGGTTATTTTTTCAATTGATGCGCCCATTCAACCAGGGCAATGAGCTGGTTGTTGATCGTGCCCTGAATTTTTTCATCGACCAAATTACCTTCGGCATCGAAGGCGCTGGTAAATGCATTGGCAAAGACTTCAGGCTTATTCAGCGGATGCAGGTTTAAAAATACGCATACTTGACGCAAGTGGTATTGCGCGCGCGAGGTTCCCATGCCGCCGCCGGCGCCCATCAGTGCTACTGCTTTGCCGCTGAGGAGTTTGTTGTCTGGCTCGCGCGAGGCCCAGTCGAGTGCATTCTTTAATGCAGGTGCAATGGAGTAATTGTATTCGGGGCAGCCAAAAATCAAGGCATCCGCTTTTTCCAACTGTTGCAACAGTTGGACAACGGCCGCCGGTTTTTCGGCGAGGTCTGCATTGTAAAACGGTACAGCCGATAAGTCGGCAATACTAATGTGGGTACCTTCAGGCGCGTGGGCTTGGGCATAACGCAACAGGCCCATGTTGGTGGATTTTTTACGCAGACTGCCGCAAATAGCCAAAATATTCATGTTTAACTCCCTGGTGGCAATAAAGTTGATGAAACGTGTAACCTGAACCAGTAGCTTGGTCTATTTTCGCTGCACAATCAATTCCACTTCCAACAAATGCTCGGGGTCGTAGAGGCGGCTGACTTGCACCCAGGTGGCGGCGGGGTACTGGCCGGGTTTGAAAAAGCTTTTGCGTGCGGGGATTACTTTGATCAGGGCATCTATGTCGGTGGTGTAAATGGTTTCCTTGATGATTTGCTCACTGGTCAGGTTAAATTTCTTCAGTATGTCCTGAATATTGGTGTAACAGGATTTAACCGCGTCTTCCATTGTTTTACCCGCGCAGGCAATGCCGGAAATATAAAGCTGGTTATTGATTTCGGTGATACCTGTGTAACCTATGTCGCGCTCCCAATTGCCTAACTCATGACGTTTGATGGTGTTGTTGTCGCTGGCAAAACTGCCGGCAGAAATGATCAGGCTTGCCATTAATACGAATCTACGCATAGTACTTTTCCCTGGAGGAGGATGGATAGTTGTTGTTATACAGGAAGATGAGTCTACGCCATTGAATAATCTTTATGCGAAAAATTTTGTTAATCACACGCGAAGAAAAGTAAAAGATTTAATAGAAGGAAGATCATAGGAAAAATAATCAGGCAAAACCACCACCGGCTTTTAGGAACGGCAGCAAACGCAAGCTGATCTTGTGCGGGTGGTGTTGGAGTAACCTGCTAATGCACGCGGTGGGGCTGAGGTAAGTGTCATAATAATCCTGAGCACCATGGCGCAATTCAGCGCGTTGCGTTGCTGACATAGTCGCTGCCTGTTGCATCACCGCAAGTAGTTCTGCTTCATTGCTAAAAACCAAACAATTTTTGCCGTGTTCCAATGCGGGAAAAAACATTTCCGGGTACTGGGTAATGGGAATACTTCCCACTGCCATGGCTTCAATTAAATTGTGCGACATGGGGTAGCGTACGCCGGGGCACGCGAGAAAAAAATCACTGTTCGCCATAGTGCGCAGCCAATTGACGGGTTCGACTTTACATTGCCGGGTATTCATAACGATAAGCCCGTTAACCTGTTGCGTGGCTGCCAGCTCCAGGTCGATATCGGAGTGCAGCTCTTGATAGGTGTAAGCCGTTGAGGGGTTGGCTTGAATTATTTTTAATAATTCTGCACGAGTTAATTTTTCATAAATATTGCGAATTGAATCTTTGTTGTATTTTTCCGGATTGGCATCACCACCAAAAAAAATTCGCCAGTAGCGGTGTTGCTGACGATACTGCTGCAATTGTAAATCCTGCTGGAAGGCATAAATCGGTGGAAACATTGGAAAAGGCATTGGGAAGCAGGTGTCTGTGCTTGAATAATCTGCTTGATAATTCAATGAGATAATTTTTGTGGCCGCTGGCGCAAGATGCGAATGCCATTTATCGGTGACCAGTACATAGCTATCCACCGGCATATTGCTATCCACCAGGGCTTGGTGATTAGGAAGAATAGAAAATTGCTCCTGCAAACAGAGTTTTTTGTATTTTTCTTGAATGTTCCCGAGGAAAAAATAGTTTTCGTGCAGCACCGGATAAAATCCGGCGCGTGCAAAAAAAATAAACAGGCAATAAAAGCGACGCCCCTGGGGGCCGTCAATACGCGTATCGCGAAAATCAAATACGACCAGGGGTCGGTT
Source organism: Cellvibrionaceae bacterium (assembly GCA_021151615.1). Classification (GTDB taxonomy): domain Bacteria; phylum Pseudomonadota; class Gammaproteobacteria; order Pseudomonadales; family Cellvibrionaceae; genus Cellvibrio. The sequence goes on from JAGKXA010000001.1 coordinate 24,594, forward strand.
GGAGGGAATACCTGTAGGTTGCTGCTTTAGCCAGCGCCGATAATCCATGTAACGCTGGGGATAAAACACCGCTTTGTAGCGATTGAGCAGGCCGTCCAGTTGATGGCTGTATTTGGCGAGTTGCAAAAGAAAGCTTGCCATAGTCTATGCTGGGTAGTTGCAGTGTGCAAAAACTACCAGAATTATGTGACAACCTGATGGCAGGTAATAGGGTAGCGAATAGTAATTTTTATTGGCGAGTATTAAACCAAATTTGCTGATAACTATTTCGATGTTGAAATAATTAATGATTCGCAGTGAGTCCCAAGTTTGCAGCTTTGGGCGCCAATTGACGATTCCTCACTATACTTAAGGGATTCCCAAGCCCGGAGGCTCTAATTTGTCTGTGGTGTCATTATATTCTGACTGGTTGGCAGCACACTGGAAAAAAGTGTCGGTGCTGATGGTGCTCTATGTTGCCTGTGGTTTTATCGGCATTTATGTGGCAGCTTTTCCGGGCACTTTCTTCGCACAAGTATGGCTGCCTGCGGGAATTGGTCTGGTGATGTTTTGCCAGTTTGGTCGGCGCGCCTTGATACTGGTAGTAATCGCTTCCCTGCTAGTGAATGGTTCATTTGGGTTGCAGCAACTTGAAAAGAATGGGCCTATTACTACCGGTCTACTCATTGCCATTTGCCCTTTGCTGGATGCCTTGCAAAGCTTCCTTGCCTGGCGCTTCTGGCGGTTGGATCGCGAGCCGCGTTTAAGTCGGTTGGGTTTGCAGCGTTTTCTTGGTGCAATTTTATTGGCGGTGTCGGTGAGCATTTTGCTCATGGCCAATTTGCATTTGTTTCTGGGGTTGATTGAACCCAATGAATTTATTACACGCTTTGCAATGATGGCGCTGGCGGATTTACAGGGCCTTTTTTTAATTATCCCACTGTGGTTAGCCTTGCGTCGTGCGGCGTTTGATGCGCTCAGTTATCCGTTATTTTTTAGTGCCCTGGCAATCCCTGTTCCCCTGCTATTAGCGCGGTTCGAGCCAACCTTGGCGGCGCTCCTGTTCCCGTTAATAGCGTTCATTATTATTCGCTTGCGCTTTATTGGTGCTGCATTAGCCGTATTTGTCTCGGGTGGTTGCGTGGTTGTTCTGGTGGCAACGGGTAATGATCCTTTGCAGCTCGGTGAAGGAGTCGAGGCGTTTAGCCGCTGGGCTCTGATTATTCTCGCGTTGGGAACGCCTATGTTGCTGATGGGCATAGTGCTGGATGATAGTCACGATTACCAACTACATTTGGAAGCGCGAGTGAATGAGCGTACCCAGGCATTGCAAGATGCACTCGCCGCAGCGCATACCCTGGCGATAACCGATTCGTTGACCAGGGCCTTTAATCGTCGGCAAATGGAAACCTTGGTGCATGATGAAGTTGAACGCGCGCAGCGCTACGAACAGCCCATGTCATTAATCATTTTGGATATCGATCATTTCAAAACCGTAAACGACAACTACGGACATCCGGTGGGTGATAAAGTCTTGCAAAAAGTCAGTGAAATTCTGGCGGGCAGTTTGCGCCAGTCAGATTCACTCGGACGTTGGGGGGGTGAAGAGTTTTTAATTTTATTGCCGCAAATTCACTTGGGCGCAGCCGCGAGTGTGGCAGAGAAACTGCGCCTTGCAGTTTCTTCAACAAACTTTGAGTTAAAGGCACCCGTGACTATCAGTTTGGGGGTTGCTGAATTAGGTGAAGGTGAATCGGCGGGAGATTGGATCAAGCGCGCGGATCAGGCTTTGTATCTGGCAAAAGACCGTGGCCGCAACCAGCTGGCGATCGCTGACTAAACGGATGGAGATGTGATGAATGCTTTTGGCCTAGGGGCGCGAATTATCGCGCCCTAAAATGGTCGCGCCCGTTATTGTTTCCGAGTGCCGTCAATCACTTGTGCGCTTTTTTGCTTTTGGCTTTACCCGCATGTTTCTCGTTTTTGATGGGCGTTTGTTTGGCCAACATCAATTGAAAGCCACCAAATACTATGGCCATCAAGCCCAGCAGGGCGGAGAAAATATAAGCACCGCCATCAGCAGCAAAGTAAAGCCCGATAATTAACAGCAGGCCAAAGCCGATAAAGCCATAACCCAGTTTTTGTTGGAATTGCGCCGGTTTTGTGTGCATAAAAAGATCCTGTAACAGAGATGCCTGGTAGGGGCGAGATTTATCGCGCCCTTTATAAAGAAGTTCAGATACGCATCGCCTTGGGGCGAACTTATTATCAGGCCTGATTATCAACAGGCTCTGTCTGCCGCGCAAGCCCTGGAATTTCCCTGGTATGGTGATGGCTTCTTGGGTAGATCATCCTCGCAAGCTATAATCCCGGCCTGTCGCCCTTTGGGCATGGTGCCTGCTGTTACAGCAAAGCGATTCCTCAGCGAGATTTCCCCTTGGATAAATCAAAATCCCCCCAGTTTCACCGCAGTTTTCTAAAACCCCGCTTTTGGCCAACCTGGTTGGCACTGGGCTTTTTTTGGGTAATTGCCCAGTTGCCCGTGCGGCTGAACCAATTGGTAGGGCGTGCACTGGGCTTTTTGCTCTACCATCTGGTGCCTTCGCGCAAGCGTTATGCAGAGATAAATATTGCGCTCTGCTTTCCCGAGTTGGATGAACAAGCCCAAGCCAGGATGGTGCGAGGGGTCATTACCTCCTGCGGTCTCAGTATTTCGGAGACGGCGATGGGCTTGTGGGGGAGCGCGAATAAAATGCGCAACCGCTACAGTATTACCGGCTTGGAGCACATAGAAAAAGCAACGGCGGAAGGCAAGGGCGTTTTGCTCTGCGGTAGTCATCTGACGACCATTGATATCAGCGGTCGTATCATGGCTTACCACATAGTGGCGGACGTGCTTTATCGCCCCGACCCAAACCCGCTCATGTCTTACGCTATTGCCAGCGCCCGCAATCGTGTAAATGATGGTGCCATTCATCGCAATGATACCCGTCAATTAATTAAAAACCTGCGTGCCGGGCATATAGTTTGGTATGCGCCTGATCAGGATTACGGTCCGGCCCACAGTGTGTTTGCGCCTTTTTTTGGTGTGCAGGCGGCAACGGTGGTGGCGACTTCGCGCATTGCCAAAATGTCCGGCTGCGCAGTGATTCCCTTTTTCTGTTTCCGTGAACCCGGGGGGCGCTATCGATTGGAGATTCAACCGGCGCTGGATAATTTTCCCAGTGGCGATGATCTGGCTGACGCAACGCGCGTTAATGGCATTATTGAGGCCGCTATTCGCCAGGCACCGGATCAGTACCTGTGGGTGCACCGCCGTTTTAAAACGCGCCCGGAAGGCGAGCCGAGCCTTTATCCCCCCAAAAAGAAACGCAAGGCGCGCCCGCAAGTTTAATCTGTGCTTGCGCTTTTTTGAGCAAGCCTTTGAGGTCAATTAATAATGGATGCATGTGCCCAACCGGCGTTGCTGCCCCTGCATGAAGCGCTAATGCGTATGCTGGGTGAATTAACGCCTATCACAGCAACAGAGATTGTCTCTCTCCACGAAAGCCTGGATCGCGTATTGGCACAAGCTGTCTACGCGCCCATTAATGTACCCGGTGGCGATAACTCCGCGATGGATGGCTACGCCGTTCGACATCAGGATTGCGCGGAAACACTCACGCTTATCGGTGAATCATTTGCAGGCCATCCCTTTAAGGGGGAGTTGCGCGCGGGGCAAGCGGTGAGGATCATGACCGGCGCGCTGGTTCCTGCGGGTGCAGATACCGTTGTCATGCAGGAAAATGTTACGCGGCAGGAACAGCACGTCGCAATTAATCAATTGCCAGAGCCGGGTGAAAATATTCGTCGCGCGGGTGAAGATATTGCGCAGCACACACAAGTATGTGCGTCAGGCCAACGCATGACGGCGTTGGATATAGGTTTGCTTTCCTCCTTGGGCATTACCCAGGTTAGCGTGATACAACGCGTGAAAATTGCGTTGCTCACCACGGGCGATGAATTGCTCCCCCCTGGGGCGGAATATGAGCGCGGAAAAATTTATGACAGCAACCGTCCGCTGCTGCAGGCGCTGTTAACGCGCTTACCGGTGGAAATTTTGGATCTCGGTATAGTGCCGGATAATCCCGCCGCACTGCGCACTGCATTTACGCACGCGCGGGAATTTGCCGATTTGGTGATTTCTACTGGTGGTGTTTCCGTGGGTGATGCCGATTACACCAAGGATATTCTCGCGGAACTTGGCGACATTAATTTTTGGAAAATTGCCATGAAGCCCGGTAAACCTTTTGCATTTGGTTTACTGGGAAAAAATACACGTGCACAACCCTGTTGGTTTTGTGGTTTGCCCGGTAACCCGGTATCGACGGCGGTAACCTATCATCAACTGGTTGTGCCAGCATTGCGCTTTCTCGCCGGTGAAATGCCCGGCGAAACTCCAGGTGATGTACCAGTGATCACTGCTATTGCGGCTCATCCGTTAAAAAAACAGCCGGGGCGAATGGATTTTCAGCGCGGAATTTTTACTGGAATAAATGGCATTAACTCAGTAGCAAGTGCGGGTATACAAAGCTCCGGTGTGCTGAGCAGTATGAGCAAAGCCAATTGCTATATTCGTTTGCCGGCAGAGCGCGGTCATGTTGCCGCCGGTGAAACGGTGGATGTCATTTTATTCGATCAATTTATTCGTTAAGTATTCGGGGATTGGCCTATGGATTGGAAAGGTGGTCGTCGCAGCGACAATATCGAAGACAGGCGCGATTTTTCTGCCGCGGGTGCAGGTGCCGGTTTGGGGCTATTGTTGCGTTTGTTGCCTTTTTTATTGCAAACCAAATTCGGACGCGGACTACTCCTGGTCGGTGTGCTCGGTTATTTTGGTTTGCGTTTTCTCGGCATTGATCTTTTAAATCTCGCGGCGCCAACGGCAGTCGCTCCCACACAGCAAAAATTTTCTGCACAAGATCAGGAGTTGGTGGATTTTGTTTCGGTGGTGCTGGCCAACACCGAAGATACCTGGACGGTTTTATTCCAGCAGATGGGCCGCCAATATCAAAAACCGAAACTGGTGTTGTTTCGCAATGGCGTAAGTTCGGCCTGCGGCTTCGCGCAATCTGCCATGGGGCCGTTTTATTGCCCGGGCGATAATAAACTCTATATCGATTTATCGTTTTATCAGGACATGAAAAACAAATTGGGTGCGCCGGGCGATTTTGCGCAAGCCTACGTGATTGCGCACGAAGTAGGGCATCACGTACAAAATTTATTGGGCGTTGCTGCCAAGGTAAATCAACTGCAACAAGGCAAGGACAAAGCGACGGTAAATCGTTTGTCGGTGTTACAGGAATTACAGGCCGATTGCTTTGCCGGAATCTGGGGGCACTATGCGGATAAAGATTTTCGCTTGATTGAAGCTGGCGACTTGGAAGAGGCCTTAAATGCCGCATCCGCCATTGGCGATGATAATTTGCAGCAGCAAGCGGGAGGGAGAATTCGTCCGGAAGCATTTACCCACGGTACATCCAAACAGCGAATGGAATGGTTTAAACGTGGGATGGATACGGGCGATGTAAAAGCCTGTAATACTTTTAGCACCGCCCGATAGTGGCAGTTGTCAGGTTTGTCGTTTATTGCATGTGTTTAACATTGCGCAATATTTGCAGATCCAACTGATCAAACACCGGCAGCGGATAGGTCAGGGTTAAATCCTTATGCTCTGCTGCTGTAGTCATCTCAATGGTACCATTGGCTTGTCGATCCAATTCCCTGAATCCATTTTTGATATACCAGTCAACTGCTACAGAGGGGGCGAATGTGTGCAAATCCCGGTCACCCTTGGCAGCGCGCAACAACATTTTCCCTATGCCATTACCGCGAAAACGACGCCCAACAATCAAGGCGTCAATGCGGCGCACTGGTTGGTCATCCGCCTCGGTATAAATAATCATGCCGATGGGAGTGCCAGAGTAGAGTTTGGTGATCAGCATTTCAGACTTGCCCTGTTCAATCATGACCTGGGCTTTGATGAGTTCGGTATAGCGGTGTTCGTTTGACCATTGTAGAGCCGATTGCATTTCAATGCCAAAGTACATGCTGATCATCATTGAAACGCACACATCCGTATTTAAATCTTCCTTTCTTATTAGTTGTATATAGGTGTTTTGCATTGCCGATAATTCCCCTTGTTTACATCTGCACATTTTAATTTTGTTGTTGTTGAATTTTTGTTTTACGCATAACTACAGGGTTGCACTTATGAAGCATAAGTACCTGATTAAGCTTATCGTGCGTTTTTTATTCGACAATAGCCGGAAAATTATTTGCACGACATTCGCATTGTCATAATTAGTGATTTGTTGTCTGGTTCACAAATTGAGGCAGAATTGGGGTGAACGCAGACGACAGGGTTCAATGCACTATTTGCCTGTCACCTAAAAATTAAAATCGTGAACGCTGATGGAAAATAAAATAATTTTTCCTGTTCAAACCGATGGGGGGTAGATTATTTAAGGTAAATATCACCACTGCTAAATTCAAAATTTCTACCATCATTCAGCGCGATAGTTACCAGAAAATTGTGCACGCCTTCGTCCGGTTGCTCCCTTAGGAAAATAGTCAGTGTTTGTGGTGCGGGAAAGCCGCTGGGTAAATCTGTAACTGAATTGAACGGCATATCCAGTAGGTTGAATAGCGAGGCGAGTTCGCTTCCTGCCGGGTACTGAGCGTTAAAGTTTTGCGCACTGGTAATGGATATCTTGCTTAAGGTTTGACGTGCCTGCCCGAGCGATGGCGAGCAAGCATGAGCGCTTGCGAATAAACTGAAGCGGGGTCTGTGCACGTAGTAGGTTTGTATATCTGCCTTTAATGATAAAGCCAGGCGTCGCCAGGGTATTTCCGCTCCGGGGGTAGCGGGTTTATTGCTTGGGTCAACCATAGCCTGTTTAAGGTCATCGGTGTACTCAAGGGAGGTTCCCTGGTAGTGATTAACGGAGTATTCCCGTGGTGGTGATTTACAATCATCACCACGATTTCCGCCGCACGCGACGAGGGTTAATAAGCTACAAAAAATAATTGCTTTTGCAGGATTGGAATTGTTCATATGCAAGCTCCTGTGCGAGGTTTTCCTGGGCATCCCTTTGGGATGTTCGGGTAAATTTAAAAAATCTGTAATGCGAAAATGCCAGGCAATTTATGGGCGAGCAATTATGGGCTCAAATACCCAGCCATAGGCAAGCCAGCGCCATTAGTGCAGGCAGCGCTTGAATATAAAGAATTTTTTTTGCGGCGGTGGCAGCGCCATAAATGCCCGCGATAACAATGCAAATAAGAAAAAAGTATTTGATTGCGTTGCCCTCCGCCCCCAACCACAACCCCCAGAATAAACCAGCGGCCAAAAAGCCGTTGTAAAGCCCCTGATTGGCGGCAAGCACACGGGTCAGCGCCGCTTTTTCCGGCGAGTTGCGAAACGCGCGCAGGCCTGCTGGCTTTTCCCACAGGAACATTTCCAGTATGAGTATGTAAACATGCAAGAATGCGATTAGTGCAACAAGGCCGTTGGTAACTGGCATATCCATAATGAATCCCTGTGGTTATTGAATGTTATGAGTGTGTTTTGCTACCCAGCCAGTAGCTAATATTAATTAAAATCAGCGCGATCAAGCTGCCCAAAAATTCCCTGGCTTCTTCGATATAAGGTTTGGCAGGATTCATACTTTGCATGAGCGCTTCTTCACTGCTGTGCAAATAATAGGTATATGCCCCATGAGTGTAGGTGCCGAGGTCGATAATGCAGAGTCCAACAGCAATCCAAAATACGTAGCGATTGCGCTTATTCATGAGCTCCAATAGAGGTACTATCGCGCAGATCAAATAGAACAGAGTCCAGACCACTGGGTCAGGGTCGTTAAGTTGCAAGTAAGCAAACGCGATAAGGGTGAGCGCAAAGAACAGATGAATTGTTTTGGTGGCAAGGGTGAGCATAATTTTTCCACGCGTTGGTGTGTTAGGGTGAGTTCTGGTTTACTGGGCGGTGTTTAGCGCTTGATAGCAACAAAAAGTGCGTTACCGGATGTTCTATTCCAAGGCAGGATTGTACGGTAATCATGCTCAAAAATATGGACTTCAAATTTAGATTCCAGCAGCTCTTGCATTTGCAAGAAGCTGAGGGCCACCATAGGGTGGTGGTCGCGCCAGAGCTCCGTCTTTCCTTTGGTAGTTTTCTCAATGGACAACTGTAGTTGCTGTTGTTCACCTGTGCCCGGGTAGTGCCAATTGGATTGAAAACAAAACTCACTACCCTGATGTGATAAATTTCGTTTAATGCCTGGGCGATTATCGATCAGGTTTTTGTCTACCGAGTTAAAACAAAATATTCCGCCAGTATTTAACGCTGCATGCACTTTCGCAATACATTCTGCGAGTTTCGCAATCGTTTGGTTGTAGTGAATGGAATACAAAAAGCAAGTGATTAAATCCATTGGCGTTGCTACTTGCAGTTCGCTCATATCCTGTTGGAAAAAAAACGCCTCCGGGCAACGGCCTTGGGCGATATCCAACATCGGCTGGTTAATATCCATGCCGCTCGCGTTGTAACCAAGGTCGATAAAGTAGCGGATGTGAGGCCCTGTGCCACAAGCCATATCAAGGTAATTATTGCCCCCATTGCCAAATAACTGATGCAGGCGGCGAACCTGATTGCATTGCTCCTGGTAATTAATATCCGCACACATCAAATCGTAATAGTGCGAGAGGTCGGAGTACAAAGCATTACAGTGCATGGTGGCGAGCTGTCCGTTATCAGATGTGTATTATTTTCATTCGCAGCAATGATGCATTCATCACTATTTATTGAGCAGTGAAAATAGGGTAGTCGACAAATTTAACACAATCTTGATCAAAATATGCTGTGAGTGATTTAGATGCCAGCAAAGAATTGATTTTTCATAGAATTTTTTTTCTGGTGCGTGTTATGCGTGTCAATTTGCGTTGGTAGATCGTCAAAACCGCTGTGGTTTTGCGGCTTTTCTGCGCAGAAGAGAGACGAGGTGTAACATGAAAAAAATGATCAAGGTAGTGTTAATCAGTATTTTTTTAAGTACTGTTGGTTATGCTCAGGCGGGCATAATAAATTTTATTTCGTTAACAGAAGCTCCTGGAGGTTATGGCGAAGGCGCCTGGGATTCACTGGTACTCAGCGTAGGCGGCGCGACTATGACTGTGACCGGTCATTCCACCAGTGATACTGATGGAAAACAATTTGCCTATCTGGATTGGGGGAATGCCGGTTTGGGAACGTGCCAGGACGTTTTGGATGGCACAAAGGTTAATACGATGGTGAGTGGGCGGAGCGCAAATAACTGCGATCCCAGCAGTGATGACAATGTGAGTTTCTATGAGTTTTTGCGGTTTACGTTTGATAGCGATGTGGTGATTGATAACTTCTGGTTCAACAATAATCACGATGGCGGTTTTGGTGCAGGCGATAAAGTCAAGATCGGCGGTACTGATTATTTGGTCATGACCGGTTATGCCGGAGGTGCCAATGGAATTGGTTCATTCATGGTAAGTGCGGGTGACTACATAGACGTTGCTTTCTCCAATGAGCAATTTTATGTGAGTGGAATAGAGGTCCGCAAATTAGCAGAACCCGGCTCGTTATTGATGATGCTAATCGGATTGGGGTCTTTGCTAGGCGTTCGCCGGTGGTGTGGTAACTGATGCACTGTTTCCCTTTGGTCTCAGAGGGCTGTGTTTGTAGATTTTTAAAAAGGGCGCAATTTATCGCGCCCTTTTTTTGTAGCCATGCATTTTATGCACAGCAGTTACCTTTTGAGTGCCGTAATTTCAATTTGTTTTAGTTTTGCTTGCACAAAAGTTGGGTGCGATAGGGTATGTAGATTACCAACTCGGTAATTCCGCTGCGTTGCCATTTCACCCGATTGGATATTCCATCCAATTGAATATCACAGTTCTGGCCAATGGCTTGGCGCAGGCGAGTGTTTTCTTCGGCAATTTTTTGGATAACTTCGTAGCGGTATTTCTCCGGAGTAACGATGCTTAGATCAGCCTCGCCCATTAAATCCAGTTCGGTACGGCCCACTTTTTTGGCAGATTTAATAAATTTTTCCAATGCAGCTTCCTGCTCTTGTGCAGACAGTTGCAGATTGATTTTCTGTTTGACGGAGAAATTAAAGTAGCTTGTGTCCGCGCGTGAACTATCTTTAGGAAATATTAGCGATTTATCTTTTGGGTCTAGTGTGCGTAGAAATTCATCGCCATAGGCGAGCTGGACGTTGCCCTGTTTGTTGGCTGATTCCGCCAGTGCTTGCAAGCTTTCACGGATTTCTTTTTCACGCAGGTCTTTATCGCGTGAATCATTAACAATTTTTACATCCTGCACCAGAAAATCCCCTTGTTTCTTAAGGGTAACAGCAGGCATTTCATAATATTCACCGGAGTCCATAAGGCCGGAAACTATGACTTCTTCTACGGCTTCGTCTTGGGCTTGCGTGTGCGCGCACCATAATGCCAAAAGTGCTATGAATAATGCCTTGCTCATAATTACTCCGATGTGCCAGGTTGGTTATTGGTTTTTTTATTGACATCCTTAATTGGAATGGCCTCTACAGACTGTTTATTAATTGCAGTTTGTGGCGAAATTAACTCCCGCTTTGGTGTATTCCTCGCGCACTCGCTTAATGCAGCGTTCAATGGTTGCGGCTTTATTGATTAGTACATCATCGACCATATACGGCACCGTCTTCCCGAATTTCATTTAACAATTGTGCGCGCGCTTCATCCAGTGCAGTTTTTTCACTCAGTACAAACGCTTCAAATAAGCCTGCCTGTACATCTTTCGCCCACAAGCGCCTGCCAGTGGTGATGACTTGATATTGCATCACGGTGGATGCGGCACGCAGGTCGAGCAAGTCTACCTCGTAACCGAGTTTGTCGGCCAATTGGTTCGCCATTTCAAACAATTGCAACGGGTCGGCATAGCCGGCTACCAATATCGCCAAATCCAAATCGCTTTGCGCGTTGGCTGTACCTTGCAGGCGGCTACCGAAGGCGTAAATGCCGAGAGCATTGGGAAAGGCTTTATGCAGTTCGGTGCAAGCCAGTGTTTCGGTTTCTGGTGTTAATGAATAATCGATCATTGCTGCTCCAAGGTTATTCTCGTCACCATAAACCAAATCGTCATTTTCGGGCAAATGCACCTTTGCATCTGGATGATAAAATCCACCGCGTTTGCCTTTGCTGAAATCGTATTCGTCGCGCATACATTCTCTTTTAAATATCAATGTAGGTTGGGCAGCTATGCCCAACATGTCCATGTTTCCGGTCAAACCAAACATCAAAATTACGATGCTGTGTCTTTAATTGGCATTGTTCCAGTTTTGTTAATCGTGGTGTTGGGCATGTCTGCCCGCGTGGCCCGGCCCAACCTACACGAATTTATGGATGCTTGAATAGGGCCAGTCTTGCGCGTTGCTTACGTAACCGTGTTTAACAGGATTGTGGTGTATGTATTCAATGTGGTTGTAAAAATCCCGTTCGTCGCGGATGGTGTGTTCCCAAAAGCGGCGTTGCCAGATTCCGCGTTCACGTTTTCGCAAGCGAGTCATTTTTATGTTTTCGGTTTTTGGCAGCGACATGGAAAAGTGGCGTTTTATTAACATCCAACGCATAGAATAATCATCATCCCCTTGGGGTAATGTCCATAGCGCATGAATGTGATCAGGCAATACCACCATTGCATCAATCGTAAAAGGATGGCTCGCCTTTACCGCCCTGACCGCCGCCCGCAACGCAGCGATATTCGCCACCAATAAATCGCTCTTGCGATCCGCCAGCGCCACCGTAAAAAAATAACACCCACCCTCAACCCGCACCCGTCTATACCGCATAATTCACTCCCTGCGTAGGTTGGGCCGGGCCGCGCAGGCAGTCATGCCCAACATGTCCATGTTTCCGATTAAGCCGAAAGTTTAAAAAGTAATCCCATGTTTTTAAATTGCATTGTGCCGGTTTTGTTGATTATCGAAATAACGTGTTGGGCATTGCTGCCCAACCTACGTGTTCAGCTCAAAACGAAGAATTTGAAATAGATTCCCGCAATCAACAAAAACAGAAGCGATGCCGTAGCTTGTCCAATGGCTTTTGCATCGCCTTTTTTCATGCCTCGTTGTGCAATGCGTTTGGCCACAATACGATAACCGATAAGCATTGATGCAATAGCGGCAAAAAACAGCGTGATTATTGCCGAAAGAATACCGTTGGTTAATTGCGCCATTAATTCATTGTTCATTCGATGTTCCGTAGGTTGGGCAGCCATGCCCAACATGCCCATGTTTCCGATTAAACCGAAAGTTAAAAAAGTAATACCGTGTTTTTAAATTGTATTGTGCCGGTTTTGTTGATTATCGAAATAACGAGTTGGGCATTGCTGCCCAACCTACGTTTTATAAATCAATCTTTTTTAGTCAAAGTTATGAATAAATCGAGGCATTTCTTTTCAGATTTTTTGAACCAGATCCAAAGAAAACACCAAAATCCTAAGCATATTGGTCCAAGTATCCAGAAGATGATCCACACCTTAGCGGGTTTAATTGCTTCTGGGTTGTTCATATATCGAATCAATTCGGCAGTTTCTTTTCCTATGCCAACTGAAAGAAAGAATATGAGAAATACGGATAGCATTAGTTGGACAAATTGCCATAAAAATTCTTTTTTAAGTGTGTTCATTAAATTTCCTTGTGCACGATTTATTAGTTTTTAAGTCTTCTATCTTAGGTTGCCGGTGAGGAACGAACCGCAACATGACCGTTCATCCACAACCACCAAAACCAAAATGCTTGTGCCATTGATTAGTTTTTCGCATTCACAAAACAATGTGCCGTTTGCGATTACGAATGTCGCGGTTCGCAAGCTCAACAGCAACCTGTATCAACTCAGTCCACGAGCCACCAGTCTTCGAGATATAAATTTAAGATATATTAAAATGGAAATTCTTCTTTTGATATTTCTGAAGGCATCCAAGGGTAATTTTTTGCACCTGCTACAATGTCTGTTTGATAGCTAACAAAGTCTCCCCAGTATTCATCTGGGTCGTTTGGCTCGTAAGGTCTTTTAATGCTGTCGTAGTTAAAGTTCCATCTTTTCTTTTCGTCATTGTTTTGATAAGCCGTACATGAGGTTGTTTCTAGTAACTCACCTCTTGCCAAGTTGTCTTGAGTTAAAAGCTCCATTTCTTGAGATATTTTTTCAATAATACCTTTTATGTTATCTGTTATTTTTTGCCAGTTATCACAAAGCACCTGCTTTCCTATGACTATATTTATCTGCTTCTTCACTGTTATATTTGATTCTCTGTCAATTTGAGGGTATCTGACATTTTCTGAAATATATGTGGCTAGTTTTGCTAGTTCAGGAAAGTGAGTAACAATATTCGGTGTAACTAGTCGTGCTATTTTGTATGAGAAATAGCTGCCAGAATATGAAGCTTTTTCGAGAATGCTAGGATTGAAAATTAGTTGTAAATTAACCCAGTTTTCGTCTTTACTAAAAAGTGGATTCGTTATAATAAAGCTATTTCCTAGTGTTGAAATATTGCGATACCAATCCTGAGGTGTGTTTGTTGGTACCTTTTGGTTTTGATTAAACAAATTCTCTAAGCATTTTTCTATTTCTACCAGTGTGTGCCTTGCATTTTGTTTGATTAGTTCTACATCATCCGTTTTAATCGGCCTGAAGTGAGCAAGAGAGTTCCTTATGTTGCCTATTTCTTGCAGTTTATTTTTAATAATTTCTTTATTGCCTCTGAAGTGAGATTTAAAGAGCTGCCAGTAGCTGTCATTAGTTAACAGGTCAATTAGTTCTCCGCTGGTTAAGTGCATTATTGGACATTTAACGTCGTATCCAAGATAACCGAAGTTATCTGCTTGAGATATTCGTTTGGCAGCTAAGTTTTGTATCGATTTTTGTTGATTGTCGTTCGTGGTGAACGTTTTTGACTTCCATTCATCGAAGTATTCGTTCTTTAAGATCGCATATACGAAAACTCTAAGTGAGTTTTCGAATCTGAATAATATATTCAGTGCTTCGTAATAATGAATGTGCAGCCATCTTTCAGGTATTTTGTATTCATTTTCATTTTTTACGGTTGCGGGCAGCCATTCCATATTAATTCTCTCTTCAATAAAAAACCGCTACCAAGCCCCACCAGAAAACTTCTGACAAAACTCAATAGCGGTTCAGGTTTATTCACTCCGGAATATGTAATCCGTTCGTCATGGTTTGTTGGGCATCGCTGCGCTCAGCACCAACCTCGCTTGAATTAAATAAATTTTAATCCCAAGAAAGCGCCCCACCTGTCTGATACTCAATCACTCTTGTCTCAAAGAAATTCTTCTCTTTCCTTAAATCCATAATCTCGCTCATCCATGGGAATGGATTCTGCGCGCCGGCGAATTGTTCTTTCAGGCCGAGTTGGGCGCAGCGGCGGTTGGCGATGAAGTGGAGGTATTCTTCCATCATGGCGGCGTTCATGCCGAGGATGCCGCGGGGCATGGAGTCGCGCGCGTATTGGATTTCCAATTCGGTGCCTTGCAGGATCATTTGGATAACTTCTTGTTGGAATTCAGCCGTCCACAAGTGCGGGTTTTCCAGTTTGATTTGGTTGATGATGTCGATACCAAAATTCAAATGCATGGATTCATCGCGCAGGATGTATTGGAACTGCTCGGCAACACCGGTCATTTTGTTGCGGCGGCCCATGCTCAGGATTTGGGTGAAACCGCAGTAGAAGAAAATACCTTCAGTCACTACGTAGTAAGCCACCAAATTGCGCAGCAATTCCTGGTCGGTTTCCGGGGTGCCGGTTTGGAAAGTCGGGTTGGAAATTGAATGGGTGTTTTTCAAACTCCAGGCCGCTTTGTTCGCAACCGATGGCAATTCGCGGTACATGTTGAAGACTTCGCCTTCATCCATACCGAGCGATTCAATACAGTATTGGTAAGCGTGGGTGTGAATTGCCTCTTCAAATGCCTGACGCAAAATGTATTGGCGGCACTCGGGGTTGGTGATCAAACGGTAAATCGCGAGCACAAGATTGTTGGCAACCAAGGAGTCAGCGGTAGAGAAATAACCCAGGCTGCGCATTACCACGCGGCGCTCGTCTTCGGTCAGGCCGTCTTTGCCTTTCCACAGGGCGATGTCGGCGGTCATGTTGACTTCTTGCGGCATCCAGTGGTTGGCGCAACCGTCCAGGTATTTTTGCCATGCCCAATCGTATTTGAAAGGAACCAGTTGGTTCAGGTCGGCGCGGCAGTTGATCATGCGCTTGTCGTCCACCTGGATACGGGCAGCGCCCATTTCCAATTCTTCCAAGCCCGGTGCCGGGTCCAAAGAGGCGAGAGCAGCGCGTGCTTGGGCGAGTTCTGTGCTTATGCCTTCTTCTTTGGCGGCTTCGGCAAAGTTGGTGTTAACAACGGGGGCGGCCGCTGAAGCAGTGGCTTGCGCTTGCGCGACTTGTGCAGGTTGTGCCTGGCCGGCAGCAGGTGCAGCAGGCTTGGCTAAATTTGCACTAATCGCTTCCTGGCGTGCGGTTTCTTTTGCAGCTTCTTCGCTGTCGAAATCATCCCAACTTAACATGGTGATCCTCTTCAAAGTCTGTGTGCGTGTATCGCGTATTCTGCATATTTGTTGGGGTTCGTTCCTCACCGCCAACCTACGAAGCACTCTGTAGGTTGTGGCGGTGAGCGAAGCGAATCCCAACACTGAGGTTTATTGGCAAGCTTCACAATCCGGATTGTCGATCGAGCAGGCCAGCGGCACGGGTGCTGCTTCGGCAAAGCTCGCTTCTTCAATGGCTGATACTGCGGGTTTTGCCGCAGCAGGTGCTGCTGATAAACCGCCGGCACCGCCAGCCGATACCGCGTTCAATGCACCGGTGTTAATGGTGGATTTCTCCGTGGTAGTGGCGGCCAAGGCACGCAGGTAATAAGTGGTTTTCAAACCGCTGAACCAGGCCATGCGATAGGTGATGTCCAGTTTCTTACCGTTAGCGCCAGCGATGTAGAGGTTCAGGCTTTGTGCCTGATCGATCCACTTTTGACGGCGGCTGGCGGCTTCCACAATCCAGCGGGGTTCCACTTCAAATGCAGTGGCATAAATCGCTTTCAGGTCTGCTGGAATACGATCAATTTTTTGCAGTGAACCTTCGTAATATTTCAAATCGTTAACCATTACCGCATCCCACAGGCCGCGCGCTTTCAAATCGTGCACCAGGTGCGGGTTAACTACCGTAAATTCGCCGGACAGGTTGGATTTCACGTACAGGTTTTGGTAAGTCGGCTCAATCGATTGGGTTACGCCAGTGATGTTGGAAATGGTTGCTGTTGGTGCAATCGCCATCACGTTGGAGTTACGCATACCTTGTTTAACCTGGGCGCGCAGTGTGTCCCAATCGAAGGTTTTGCTGCGATCGACTTTAATGTAATTCTCGCCACGGTTTTGCGCGAGGATTTCAATCGAGTCGATAGGCAATGTGCCTTTGCTCCACAGTGAGCCTTCAAAGGTTGAATACTTGCCGCGCTCTTGTGCCAGTTCGCAGGAGGCTTTAATCGCGTAGTAGCTCACCGCTTCCATCGAGGTATCGGCGAAGTCTACGGCTTGTTGCGAGCTATAGGCGATACGTTGTTCGTAGAGTGCATCCTGGAAGCCCATGATGCCCAAACCGATGGGACGGTGACGCAGGTTGGACGCTTTGGAAGTCGCAACAGCGTAGTAGTTAATATCGATCACGTTATCCAGCATGCGGATTGCGGTCTTCACGGTTTTTTCCAGCTTGGCCAGATCCAGCTTGCCATTCACAATGTGCTGCGCCAGGTTCACCGAGCCCAGGTTACATACGGCGATTTCATCATTCGCCTTGGTGTTCAAGGTGATTTCAGTACACAGGTTGGATGAGTGAACCACACCTACATGCTGCTGCGGGCTGCGCAGGTTGCAGGGGTCTTTGAAGGTGATCCATGGGTGACCGGTTTCAAACAGCATACCCAGCATTTTTCGCCACAAATCCAGTGCGCGCACAGTTTTGTGTACTTTGATCTTGCCTTGTGCCGCTTCGCGCTCGTAATGCTCGTAACGCTCTTCAAACGCCTTGCCGTATAGATCGTGCAGGTCAGGTACATCGTTGGGAGAGAACAGCGTCCACTCTTTATCGTCAAACACGCGCTTCATAAACAGGTCGGGTACCCAGTTAGCGGTGTTCATGTCGTGCGTACGGCGACGGTCATCACCGGTGTTTTTACGCAGCTCAAGGAATTCTTCGACATCCATATGCCATGTTTCCAGGTACGCACAGACTGCGCCTTTGCGCTTGCCGCCCTGGTTAACCGCTACGGCGGTGTCGTTGGCCACTTTCAGGAAGGGAACCACACCTTGTGATTTGCCGTTGGTGCCTTTTATGTAAGCGCCCAGTGCGCGCACCGGGGTCCAGTCATTACCCAAGCCGCCAGCGAATTTGCTGAGCATGGCGTTGTCTTGCATTGCACCGTAAATACCGTGCAGGTCGTCCGGTACCGTGGTCAGGTAGCAAGAGGACAACTGCGGGCGCAAAGTACCGGAGTTGAACAGGGTTGGGGTAGAGCTCATGTAGTCGAAGGAAGAGAGCAGGCGATAGAACTCAATCGCGCGCTCTTCTTTTTGCTCTTCCTGGATCGCCAGGCCCATAGCGACGCGCATAAAGAAAATTTGCGGCAATTCAATGCGGGTGTTGTTGCTGTGGATGAAGTAGCGGTCATACAGGGTTTGCAAACCGAGGTAGGTGAATTGCAGGTCGCGCTCGGCGATCAGTGCCTTACCCAGTTTTTCCAGATCGAAATTCAACAATTCCGGCGACACCAACTCCAGCTCTACCCCTTTTTTCAGGTAGACGGGCAGGGTCTTGGCGTAGAGGGTTTCCATATCCGCTTGGGTGGCGGAATCGGCAATGCCGAAGAAGCTCAGGGCTTCGGCGCGCAGTTTGTCCATCAGCAAACGCGCAGTAACGAAAGAGTAGTTAGGCTCTTTTTCTACCAGGGTGCGCGCGGTGATCACCAGTGAGGTGTTGACGTCTTTCTCGGCAACGCCGTCGTAAAGGTTGCGCATGGCTTCATCGAGGATTGCTTTCTCGTCCACACCGGCGAGGCCAGCACAGGCTTCGTGCACGATGGTGCGCATACGGGCGATATTCAATGGCGCGCGGGTGCCGTTTTCCAGCACTACGTTCAGGCTCGGGTAATCCGGGTCCGGTTCCTGGGTGGCTTGTTTCTGGGCGCGCAGGCGGGCGTGTTCTTCGCGGTAGAGCACGTAGTCGCGGGCGACTTTTTGTTCGCCAGAGCGCATCAGAATCAACTCAACCTGATCCTGGATTTCTTCAATATGAATAGTGCCGCCAGACGGCATACGGCGCTTGAAGGTGGCAGTAATTTGCTGGGTCAGGCTTTCTACCATTTCCCGCACGCGGGTAGAGGCAGCAGCTTTGCCGCCTTCTACGGCCAAAAAGGCCTTGGTCATGGCGATGGCAATTTTGCTGGCATCGAAGGGAACCACCGTTCCGTTGCGCTTGATAACGCGCAGTTGCCCGGGCGCTGTGGCCGTGAGGTTGGCTGAGCCACCGTGGATATCGTGTTGGACGTTGGTAGTGCCGGTGGTTTGTTCAATGTCAGTATGCATGGACGTCTCCCGCGTGAGGTCTTCCCGGTTGATAAGCTTGGATAATTAAAACTGGTAAAACATTGACCCGTCTGGAACCGCTGTGTTTGGCAAGGCTGTTGCCACAAGTGCCGTTATTAAAATCAGTGCAGAACACAGTCATTTTGGGGTTTTCGCGACCACTATATATTGTGGTCATCCAAAACCGCCCTGGTGCCCATACTACTGATGCCTTCCAATCTTGCTGTTATTGGAATTGGCCGCGACTTTTTCCAAATCACTACAGCTAACCTGTGAATGGCGTCAAAATTGCGTTCAATGGGATCAAAAATTTACTTGACGATTTACTCTTTCAAGTCTAGCGGTTACCTGGGGTTTTGCCCGGGTAACACCTATATCTAGGGGTAAATCGCGAATGTGCTACAAGATAATGCGGTTGGGGGTTTAATGCAAGCTTGGTAACCTGTGGATAAGGTGTGGGCGGGCACGGGAAAAACTGGGGGAAATGTTGTGATTGATGCGCCAAACACTGGAAAACCAGCATCTACGCTCGGTCATTCCATTCATGACATTTTTTCGAGGGATTTAGATTTTTTTCTAATAGAAGATACGGTGGAATATGACTACATCTTGTGTTTGGTGGTTTGTGCAGCAGATTGGCTTTTTAGTCTGCGGATCGGCGTGTAAGCGGTCTTGGGTTTAGTTGATGTGAAGGCTGATTTTCATCTGTTGATGAAGAACACGTACAACCTGAATTCCAGAGTCTATTTCATAGAAGTAGATTGCATGTTTTTGAAATAGGTAACGCCGGTAATGCGGGCGTATATCTGGAACATTCTGTCCAAGTTGTGGCTTTTCACTCAGTTGAAGAAGGATTTCATTTAGCCCGGTTAGATAAGCTTTGGTCTGTGATTCACCAAATGTAATTCGGGAATACTGACTGATAGCAATAAAATCTTTTACTGCTCTATTTGAGAGTTTGTATGTTTTCACGAGAAGGGAATTCCATTTCTATGATGTCTTCAAGGGTAAGTGATGAAATGCCGCTTTGTTCTCCCTCGATTAAAGCCAGGCGAATTGCATCTGTGGTTGATTGGTTAGTACGTATGAGATCGCGAATATAGTCGCTGGCATTGGCATATCGACCACTGGCGATCTGTTGATCTACCCATTCCCGCATATCTTCGGTAATGGAGATATTTAAAGTGCTCATAGTTTCTGTTTCCAACGAAGGGTGATCAAAAATATGGCATGGATTGGCAAGCTTTGCCAATAGGTTGAATGCATCCCTGCACATCCAGATTCAGATTATTGATGCGCGGGCTTGCTCAGGGCGCCGAGTAGTTGCAAACGATAGCTTGCTTCCAGCATCGCGCGGCTATTGTGGAGTGGGCCTTTCATCGGGCCGGCACGCGGTTCTGTGCGCTGTTTACCCGCGGTATCTGTGCCCCAATGCCAATCGCCCTGCGGATGAGCAAGGTGTGCTTTGATAAAGCCCCAGTTGCGCATGGCGCCCATGAAGAATTGCATATCGCCACTGATTTGATAGGCGCCAAGGAAGGAAACCAGCGCTTCACCCTGTGCCCACCAGTCTTTATTGGTTTCATTGGGGTTATTGACCAGCCCGCCGGTGCCATCAAGCGCTTTCAAGCCTGTGGCCGCTATCTTCACGGCCAACTGCTCTGTCTGTGTGATGAGCGCTTCGTCATCTTGCACTTTGGCGGCAATGACCAGTGACCAGGCGGCTTCCTGATCCAGACCGTTGTTGATGATGTCGCTCTGTGCTTTCCAGTTGCTGGAGAAGTTCAGGCCGAAATGACCAGTCTTGCTGTTATAGGCCTTGGCTTGTAGCAGGTCGATCAGGGCTTTGTGGCTTTTCTTCAACTCGGCGTCCGGCCAGAGTGCCAGCAGGCGGCTGTAGGCTTGCAGCACCATTAGCTGGGTTTGCAGGGTTTTATCGGCGCCGCTGTTAAAGCTATCAACTGCTTTGTCGGCACTCCAATCTTGATTCAGGGTTTGCGCATAGCCGCCCTGAGTATTGTCGCGCGCGTGTTTTTCCAGCAATTGATACAGAGCCTTGGCTTGTTCCAGTGCTGGTTTGTGAGTGCGGGCATATTCACCAAAGGCGAGTAGGGCGAGGGCTTGGGCGTAGATTTGTTTGTGGCTTTGGGCCGGTTTCCCGCTGCCATCTACCGACCAATAAACACCACCGTGTTTCTTATCCAGAAAGTTTTTTTCCAGATCGGCAAATGCGTAGTTGGCCAGCTTTTTATAGTCGGCACTGGAGACTTCGGCATCGGTGGCGGAGAAGGCCCAGAGTATTTCGCTGGTGAGTGTCAGGCTGCGTGTCGCGTCGGGAGCTGCAGCTCCTTTGTCATCAATCAATCCGTAAAACCCTTTATTCGCCGGGTTAGGCAGGTTCTTTTGCCAGAAGGGCAGTATGTTGCTGGTCAATTCCTGCTGGAACTCATTGGACATTTGCAAGAGCGCTTCGGCGGAGGGAGCCGGAATGGTTTGGGCAGAGACCAGGGCAGGCGCAGTCAGGATCGCCAGACCGAGAAGTAGTCGTTTCATGTTGTACCTGTTGTTATTGATGGTGTTATTAGTTGTTATCGTAGGAAGTGCTGCGTCCCGGCGAAGTGTGCGAGTTGCTGTGACGCGAAATGTTGCGCTCGCAGTCTATCCCAGAGGTTGGTAGGAGTGGTGAGTAGCGAGTCGGTTTTTATCAGAAAGATATGAATTATCGGTGAAAAATGCACCGATGTTTTTAGTAATAAAACTGATTATGAAAAAAGGGGCCCAAAGGCCCCCTTCGACGAGATCCTGCACAACCTCCTTGTTTGCCTCCTTGCGGCTATTACGTTCCCTGTATTGTTATGATGATAGGAGCGAGTTACAGACTGATTAACATCCTGTTAATAGTTGGTGTCACAACTTAAGTGCCACACTCATTCACTACCAAGCTCTTAACTGCCGATCAGGCCGCCATCATTTTTAGTCACGATGACCGTGGCTGAACGAGGACGTGCGCTACCGCCATCTGGCCAATTACTGGTGAAGGCTGTGGGGGTAGAGCGGTCGCCCGGGTGCTGGATGTTGACGAACATGGTTTTCAAATCCGGGGTCAGTGTTACACCGGTCACTTCGGCATCCACCGGGCCGACAAAAAAGCGCTTCACCTGCTTGGTTACCGGATCAGCGGCCAGCATCTGGTTATTACCGTAGGGGCCGCTCGCTTGCTGGCTGCCGCTCATGTCGGTTTGAATCCAGGCCACACCGCGGGTATCAATCAACAAGCCATCGGGACTCGCGAAGTGGTTGTCAGCAGTCAGGGTGATGGCCGTGTCGCCGGTTCCGGTTTTGGTGCCTACATCGCCACCCAGCAGGAAGATGTCCCATTTGAAGGTGGTTTTGTCGGCATCTTCGCGCCAGCGGATGATATGGCCCGTTGCATTGTTAGCGCGTGGGTTGGCGGCATCAATTTGCGCTTCGGTGCGGCTGGTGTTGTTGGTGAGGGTGAAGTACACCTCGCCGGTCTTTGGATGCACAGCACCCCATTCCGGGCGATCCATTTTGGTGGCGCCCATCAAATCTGCGGCGGTGCGGGTATTGATCAGCAGGTCTGCCTGATCGGCAAAGCTCACGCCAGCTGCCGCTGCCTTGGCGGTAAAGGCGCTGTTAGTGATGTCCAGTGGTAGCCACTCGCCGGTGCCATCGGCATTGAATTTGGCAACATAGAGGACGCCAGTGTTGAGCAGCCAGCCGCCAGCGGTTGCCTTGTAGAAAGGCTCGGCAGAGACAAATTTGTAGATGTACTCATTTTGCGAGTCATCGCCTGAGTAGCAAACAACGGGTTTACCTTCAACTGCAGGGGCGAAGATCACACCTTCATGGCCAAAGCGACCCAAGGCTGTGCGTTTTTGCGGACGACCTTCCGGATCGAATGGGTCAATTTCCACCATCCAGCCAAAGGTGTTTGGCTCGTTGCGATAGTCATCCATGGCGGTCGCGCCTTTGGTGGACGCGTCAAAGCGGACATATTCATCGGCGGCAGAGTCGGCAACTTCCCAGTAATAGCGACCGTTTTTAGTGCCCACGCCATAGCGCTTGTGTTCGCGCGGTTGGGTAGCGTCCTTGTTCATAAAGTAGCCTGCCCAGTTTTCCTCGGCAGTCAAATAGGTGTGCCAGGGGGTGGCACCCATGCCGCAGTTGTTCAGAGTGCCACGGGTGCTAGTGCCGTTAGGGCTGTATTTGGTGGCGAGCTTGGCGTTACCTGAGGCGGGGCCGCGAATATCCATAGGCGTCGCACCGGTGATGCGGCGGTTAAACGGGCTGCCGCTGACAACTTGCCAGTTGTTACCGTTTTTGCGGATATGGATAACACTCACACCATGGGCAGCAATTTCCTTGCGCACTTCATCGGCCGGGCGGGTAGCGCCCAGGGTTTGGCCTTTGGTGTGAATCAACGCGGGGTCTATGTATTCGTGATTCATCACCAGCAATCCTTCACTGGAGTTGGTGCCGGTGGTCTTGGCGTCCATAGGGAAGAAGTATACGCCGTCGTGATGTGCACCAACTTGTTGTTCTTGATCGGCACCGGTGTTGGAGGCGTCAGGTTTGTAAGCTGGCAGGGTGCCGGTCAATGGAGTTCCCCATGGCACAAAAGAGACGGCGGTATAACCGCTTGGCACTGTGATTGCGTCGGCACGGGAAGTCGCAATAGCGGTGAAACCGAGCAGAGGTGCAACCGATGAAGAGGCTGCCGAGCTGCTGGACGCAGGAGTGCTGCTGGCACTGGAAGACGATGGGATTTGCGAGTTGGCTTTTTTGTCGTCATCACCACCACAAGCAACCAGGCTGGCGCCCATAAACGCAGCCACCGCAGTGCTCAGGCTACCTTTCAGGAACTGGCGACGCTGGGTCAATATTTCACCAAAGGTCGGATTGTTGGAGGTGTTCGACATAGGCTCAATACCTGAGTTGTCGATTTCATAAAGGATATGGTCACTCATCGGTTGCTTCCTGTGATTTTGGTTGACTAGGATTTGGCAACGATTAAAGCGACGCTATATGTCATTCAGGCGACAGATTTTTGAAGATTTGGTAACAAGCCTATGACGCTTTGATGAATTGTTTAGATGCTATTCAGCCGATAAGGCTAATGGCTTTGTGGTGATGGATTTATTACTGCGGCAGTTAAATCTGCTACGCTTGGGCAATCTTGTAAATTGATAGTTGTTGAGATCTATGGAATCCAGCGCACAACCGGTGCAAACCGATTATTCAGTCTATCGCAGTGTGATCAATAACCTGCTGAGCGGGAGCGAACAGTTACCCAGTTTGCCCAGTATTACCTTTGAAATTCGTAAAGCGATGGGGCAACAAGACTTGTCCATGGTTGAGTTGAGTAGGCTATTGGCGAAAGATCCCGCGCTTTCAGCGGTCTTGCTCAAGTACGCTTCCAGCCCTTTGGTGGGTAGCCAGACTCCGCCGCAAAATTTGTTGGACGTGATTCGTTTGCTGGGGATGAACCAGGTGGAGCGCATAACTATGGTGCATTCCATCAAAAGTTTATTTTCTGTTCACTCGGTCAAACACAAACGCCTGTTTTTGGAGGCCTGGCGACGCTTGGCGCTTAAGGCGAGTTTGAGTACTTATATTGCCAAGCAGGTTCATATACGCAATGTGCTACCCGATAACGTACTCATGGCGGCACTGCTCAGCGAAGTGGGCACGCTTGCCGTGCTCTCGGCATTTAAAAACAGTGAGGCTACGCCGGATATTCCAACCTATGTGGCACTTTGCCGCGAATATGCAAAATCACTGGGTGTTATCACGCTCAAACAATGGCAAGTGGATGAGCAATACCTGAAAGTAGTGCAGGAAATTGGCCATTGGAAAGAGGAAAGCCCCGGCCCGGTTAACCTCAGCGATATTATTAATTTGGGGTTGTATCACTCTCTCAAACTTAGCTACACCAAAACGGATTTGCCACCGCTGCAGGAAATCACGGCCTATAAAAAACTGGACGAACCTGCGAATAAAATGATTGCGGGTGGCTTGGATTTGGTGATGACCAATATTCAGGAAATACGCGTGGTGGCGAAGAGTTTGTTCTAATTTCTGCAGTAAATGCGCGCTAGTTAAAAAATTAGGGCGCGTTTATCCTCGTTAAAAACTCTGCTCCTGCGGGTGAATCCAAATAGAATCGCAGCAAGGTATTTTTCTCACGGAAGAATTGCGTGTTAATCCACTCGCGGTAAGTTTGAATAAGCATTTCTTGCGAGATTTTTTGATTAAATAATCCATCCAGTAAGTGGCTGCACATTATGCCGCTCATCAATGCTCTAAGCACGCCGTGAGATGACGATGGATCGAAGCTGATTGCGGTATCGCCCACTAATATAAATCCGGGGCCTACGGACTCGGGGCGTCGTTGCCAGCTTACATTCATTCCTGTTGCGCAATCACTTTTATCGCCAATACGCAACTCAACCCAGGCAGTGCGATTGGAATTGATCGGCGCCTGCCAGTGCCAACCCTGCACATTGAAACGAAACCTCGGCTGCCCCGCCAGCTCGGGCAATGGATGATCGTGCCAGCCGAATTTTACGTGCAGGGGAGGCGAATGAATTTCGGTGGGCAGTTGCAACGCTTGTGCTAACCAGGCATTGCGACCGCTGGCATCTATCGTCCATGCAGCGTGAATAATTTGCCCATTGATGACTGCGCCTGTAACAGTGTTTTGGTTGGTGAGCAGTTCTTGCGGGCGCGCTTTACGCATTAGGGTTGCTCCCGACTCAATAACGGCCTGCTGTAATAATTCACCCAGAACTTTCCGGTCTGCCTGGAATCCCCGCCATGGGCCCCGTTGATCTTTGCCATAGGCGGAAAAGTGCTGTGTGCCATAGGTGTCTATCCAGATACCCTGATGGCGAGCGAAATTTGCCTGGAGAAATTTTTCAGCGATACCCAATTGTTGGAGCAATGGTTCTACGCCCGGGTGCAGGGTTTCACCGGGCGAATTTTTTGGGCCGCTGCAAGTATCAGCAATGAACACCCTTAACCCGGATTGACGCGCGCGCAGGGCGGCAGCGCAGCCTGCTGGCCCTGCGCCAAGTATTAATAGATCGATTTCAATTGGACTATCGCTTGTCATAAATTGAATGTTTGTTGCCGGCGTAAAAACGATTTTCCATCAATGTGAGCCAGAGAGTTAATGTGGATGGAAACTAAAGGCCGCATTGCCATTTTTGTAGGCTACTCCTGCAGTGCTGTACTGGCAGAGATGAATTCTTTTCACCTGCCGGCGCACGCGGTCTAATTCGCTGGTGGGTTTTCGTTTGCCGGTGAGTTCAGCAAATTCCAATAAATAGCCATCGCCGGTTAATTTATTGCTGCCTGGGTTAGCCAAGCCCCAATCTGCGATTTTTCGAAATGATACCAGGCAAAGATTGTCGGAATCACTTGCTTCCAGCACTGCTTCACTGGCATTAAAGGCAAGATTACGCGCAATTAGATCTTCGCTTTGTACATAGGCGGTAAGGTCAAGGCGAATGCGTCCCGCCAATGCGTGGGCCACATAATCAGAGCGTTCAATAGCGACGTAATTGACATAGCGTTTGTTATCGATTGTTTCAAAAAACGGCCCGTACTCACCGTCCCAGCCGCGATAGGTTTTGATTTTTTTAGCAATTACATGTTGGTGTGCCGGGTGAAAACCCAACTCTTCATCCAGCATGGGCAGTTGGTTGCCAAAACCTTCATTTCCAAAGGTGCGGCCATTGTCCGGCGCTACACTGGGCCAAAAGGAGGCGAGGGCCGCGCAGAGTTTTGCATCTTCCGGAAACGGTGAGCCCAAGCCGGAACTGGAGAGAAAGGAACCCACTGCATCGCGACTGCGCGCTGTGTCCCAGCCGGGCGCAAACACGTTGGAGGCCGCATCGGGCAAGTGACTGATCTTGTAATTGGGTTGGCCGGGAATTGATGTTTTTGTGCCCGAAGCGAGACTGCCGAGAATGGCAGTGAGGGTTTTGTCATCGCGACGAAAAGCTTGCGTTGCAGGATTGGACGGGCGTGGTAGCAGTGGATTCACTGGCAGTAAACGCTGTTTTGATAAAGGTTCAACGTTGCTAATCGTGGGTGCAGCTTCCACTTCCATTTGATCCGCCAACGGAAAAAAATCCGGCGCAGTAACCAGCGAGAAAGCCGGGAAATTTTCGCGCGCTTTTTTCAAGCCAGTCACCACGGCCTCAACGCAACCATCGCAGGAATCGTCCACAAAATGTGCTGCCGGGTAACCTCCTTTTTCCAGTAAGTTTGAAAAAATAGCGGCATCCAGCGTGTTTAAATTTTTGGGTTTCTGATCGATAGATCCGAGGGGTTTGATTTCATGGCGAATATTGACATATTCGGGTGCAATACGGTCATCGCCGTGGGATGGGATTTCCAAAGAGGATTCCATATAGCGAGTTTCACGATCGCGAATATTGGCGCGTTTGCGCGGCACAATAAAATGCGCGATTTGTTCCTTGTTGGAGACAGAATTTTTTTGTGCGGCGGTGCGGATCAAGGCTTTCGCCGGTGTGGGCACCAACAGGGCAGAGGCACCGGATTTTTGGAGCGAAACCAAATTGCCGCCGTTGCGTGAATCGCGCACGTAGGGGTATTGGTTAATATCGAATCCTTCAGGAATAGGTAAGCCGCCTTCTGCCTCAGACAGTATGTGTGTCATACGCAGTTTTTCGTTGCGATGGTATTCCAAAAAATCAATATTAATATTACATCCGGCGAGACATTCACTGCCAGCAAATAATTTATGTACCGGAAATAAAAAATTACGGTTGTTATCGCCGCGTTGTACACCTTGTATTGTGCCGTTTGCCCCGGGTTTTGCGCGTCGCGCCAGGAATACCGCGTAGCGTGCAGGCAGAACTGAAATGCCATTGTTGTTGTTTTCAGGCAGTACCCAAAAGCTGCGTCGCTGCGCGTTGTAATTGGGGGCTGCTGTGCCTACGCGGGCTACCCCTGTGCGGGAATAAATAAAATCCGCAAATCTCAAATGCGCGCTTCGGCTGCCCTCGCGGTATTGATAGGAAAATACAGCAATGACGGTGTTATCCAGGTCTTTGCGGTTGGCAACCAAACTATAAATGTAATTTTCTACAACATCTAATTCTTCCAGCGTTGGGTAATCACTTTGCTTGGCTGACGGTGCACCTGTTGCGGTTGGATGAATCAATGGGGATGAGAGTACATGAAACAGTAAACTTTGTTCAGGACGACCAGGCGTAATTGCTTTGTTGGCTAAGGGATGAAAATCTTCAAGCCCGCTTTGGGTTCGATCAATGTGCTTGAGCGATTTGGCGAGAGCTTTTTTAAATTCGTTGATACCGGGTTGCGCTATATCCAGCGTGCCGTTGGTTAAGGCTAATAGTAATTCGCGCCAGCCGCGTGGTGCGAGGCGGTCACAAATTTCTTTTACATCGTTAATCAAACTCATCTTTGTTCTCCTTGAAAATTCTTGTTTTACAGATACCAAAAAAAGAGGCGTTAAATACCACTGATAAAATGATGTAGTCCATGTGAATTTATTTGCCTGGGTGTCCTGCTCGAATCGCCCGTGCCAACTCAAGTACCGACAATGGCGCTGACCCTTCCGCTTTATTGCTCACTGTGACAAAAACATTGTGCCCCGCACTGGCGGTACCGGCAATTACGCGGACTAACGCTGCACCTGTTTCCGGATCGGGATCGATTATTTTGTCGTAAGGTTCATAGGCGTCGCGCGCATCTTCATAACCAAAAGCGCCGTGGATCGGGTTTAAATTCCAGCGGCAGACCAGGGGGCCGGGCCAGAGTGCGCGAAGGATAGGAAGTTGTTCGGCAATAGGTGGCATTTTTGCGTGAAGCCCCATGCAGTAGGTCGCGCCGGTAGCACGCAAGGCGTTTACAAATTGCGGTGTTAGCCATTGTGGATCGCGCACCTCCACAGCGACTACGCCATCGGGCGCTAAGGGTTTTAAATCGGGAATTGCGCTTAATAACCTGTGTAAACGATCAATTAATTTTGGCATTTGTGCCAACCAGGCGCCGGGCAGGGGGCTGATCTGGAATACCAGTGCGCCGAGCTTTTGTCCCAAGCCCTCCAGTGCGGGTTCAACAAACATCTGCACCGCTTCTTCGGCATGTAAAAAATGCGCATTGGTGCGCATGCCACGACCGGATTCATCGCGCACCAGGGCATCGGTAATCAAACTCGGTGCTTTTACCACAAAGCGAAAATCCGGCCTTACTTGCGATGCGTATTGTGCAAATTGCGCAACATTAAGCGGGCGATAAAAACTGCGATCAATACTGACGGTGCGCATTAACGGATGCTTGGCGTAGGCCGTTAAACCATAGCGTGACAAGTTGGTTTCTGAATATTCACCATCCCACACCAGTCCATCCCAGCCGGGATAATTCCACGAGGAGGTGCCCAGGCGCAGGTGCGCGGGCAGGGCAGCTGCCAGTTCAATCCATTCGGGGGAAGCAGCAACGGGTGTTATGTCGCGGCTGGATTTTCGCGCGGATTTTGGGGCCGGTGTTCCAGGTTCGTCGAATAAAGGGTTTTGCATAATTAATACGGCGTTATTAATGTCAACTGATCACAGCCTGGTGATGGAGCTGATTGATTATGACACAGGTGTTATTCAGAACTCACTTTGTGTGAGCTCTGAATGAAACAAATAACTATTTCACGGCGCAATAAGCTTTCATGAAATCTGCATGACGCGGCAATTTGTTGACAGCTGCTGCAATGTTCGATTTCATTGCCATAAGACCGGAAAATATTTTCTCATCGCTGAATACATGGGGAAAGTGATGATAGCTTTGGGGTTCTATGCGTTGGCCTAACATCACTTGTAGCCAGGAAGTTATGCTAAAAACCTCATCGACATCACGGTGCAACTGACCGGTTGCTCTAAAAAATTCAATTCTCTCTGAGAGAGAGTCAGGTATCGGCATATCACGGCAGTCTCGCCAATACGGAGTGTCATCGCGCTCGGTGGCTTTGTAGTGCAGGATAATAAAATCCCGAATATGTTCGTACTCAGTGCGAGACAAGTCATTGTAGCGACGCATTAACTGCTCGTTGCATCCTTCAAATGGAAATAGTTGTAACAGCCTGATGATGCCTATTTGAATCAGATGAATGCTGGTTGACTCCAGCGGTTCTACAAAACCGCCCGCCAAACCTATAGCAACACAATTTTTCACCCATGCTTGCTTGCGGCGTCCCGTGTGGAATTTAAGCAGGCGAAGCTCTGCTCGAATATCACCATCCAGATTTTCTAACAAGGTATTTCTTGCATCTTCATCGGAAATGTAAGCGCTGGAATAAACATGGCCTGTGCCTTGTCGATGCTGTAACGGAATCTTCCATTGCCAACCGCTGCCATGTGCAATAGCACGGGTATAAGGTGGAATATCACCGGAAAACTCTGTCTGTAAGGCTACCGCACTGTCATTACGTAGCCACTGTCCCCATTTTTCATAACCGGCATTCAAGGTCTGTTCGATAAGTAGGCCACGGAACCCCGTACAATCAATAAATAAATCGCCTTCAATACGAGTACCAGAATCCAGTATCACAGACTCAATAAAACCGGTATCCGGATGCTGAGTAACTTCAATAATTTTTCCTTCGATACGACGTACACCTTTTTCTTCGCTAAGCTTACGCAAAAAAGTTGCATAAAGACTTGCATCAAAATGATAGGCGTAGTTGAGCTTTGGATTTTCAGTGAGTGCAAATTTATGGGCCTTGGCCGCTTGTAACTCAAAACAGATATCGTCAAGGGCAATGTTGTAACCACGAGCTTTGGCGGCCATCCAGTAATGATAAAAATCCATAATCCAGGTGGGTTTTCCGAACGAACCAAACGGGTGGATATATCGGTCGCCCTTGCGTGCCCAATTCTCAAAGGAAATACCCAGCTTGATACTTCCCAAGGTTGCACTTAAAAATTCCCGTTCATCAATGTCAAGAATTTTGTGGAAAGAGCAGATAGTCGGGAAGGTCGCTTCGCCCACACCTACTGTGCCGATTTCAGTAGACTCGATCAATGTTATATCTAACAAGGTGCCGAGTTGATGTGATAAAGCAACTGCAGTACACCAGCCCGATGTACCTCCACCAGCAATCACTACTTTTTTTATTTTCTGTGACATACCTACCTCGGAAAATTTATATAAAAATCGCGACAAAAATGCCAGGGCTACTGGCACAAGGAACGCGTTTTATCCGAAATAATTTGGTGGGACAATTGAAAGGTCATTAATTTTCACTATGGCATTAGGTGTTAATGTGTGGCCCTAATAGGTTTGGGCCGGTAATATGTATCTGTTGAGTAATTGTTTGTGGACTTTCCTATGTTGAGCGAGCTGCTCGCCATTCTTGCCCCTATTGTGATCTCGGTCGGCGCCGGTTTTATCTGGGGTAAAACTGGTACCGATTTTCCATCGGATTTTATTTCGCGCATTGTGATGAACATTGGTACGCCCTGTTTGATCATCAGTGTGATGGCGAAAGTGGAAGTGCAACCGGATGTAATGGGGCAGGTGGCACTTGCTACAGCGATTATTATGACCAGCATGGGGTTATTGGGTTGGGCATTATTACGCTGGATGAAACTGGAAGTTGCCACCTATTTGCCACCGCTGGTATTTCCCAATAACGGCAACATGGGTTTGCCTCTGTGCCTGTTTGCCTATGGGCAAACAGGCCTCGCGCTCGCACTGGGCTCCTTCATGGTGATGATGGTTGCCACATTTACGGTGGGCCTGTTAATTGTAACTACCTGTGAAGGTGGAATTTTCAAGCGATTGCAATCCATCACCAGGCAACCCGTGATCTATTCAATGATTATTGCGGTGATCTTGCTGGTAACGGATACCGCCTTGCCGCGCTGGATTGGTAACACGCTCGATTTACTCGGTGGTATTGCGATTCCGTTAATGACAATTGCATTGGGTGTTTCGCTTGCAACCCTAAAAATACATTTTTGGAAGCGCAGTTTATTTTTTAGCCTGATACGTGTCGGTGGTGGTTTGTTGCTGGGCTTTATTGTGTGCGAGCTGATGGGCTTAAAGGGTGTATCGCGTAATGTGGTGTTATTGCAATCGGCCATGCCTATTGCAGTATTCAACTATTTGCTGGCATTGCGTTATGATCGCAATCCGCAGGAAGTTGCAGCTATGGTATTAGTGTCTACACTGGTTGCATTTGTCGGCCTGCCATTTTTATTGATGGCGATTTTATAATCACCCACTGGTAGCAGGGATTTCCAGTCAACTCAACAGTGAGCCTGTGAATGGAAAATCCTGCGTCAGCGTTAATGAGTGATCCCGCCCTTGTCAGCGCGCCTGTTGGTGCAGTGAATACTTCTTCTGCAACGATCTCTTTTGCAAAGCTCGCCAGCGTCGCGTCGCTTGCGGCCCTGCAGGCGGAAGTTGAATCTTTGTTACTCGTTTCCGTTAAACAGAATTCCTGGGTCGATCACGTTAATAAAAACGATTATCGCGGTGGTTGGGATGTTTTGCCCTTGCGCTGCCAGCGCCAGCACCTGAATGCCCACCCGATATTGCAAGGCTTTGCCATTGCCGAAGGCGATGACTGGGAAAATTTACCAGTGATGGCACAGTGCCCGGAAATACAAAAACTATTTGCGCAATTGCATTGCCCCATTAAAGCAGCGCGGTTGATGCGGTTAAAAGCCGGTGCTGAAATTAAACCCCATCGCGATCATGAATTAAGTATCGAGTTTGGTGAAGCGCGTCTGCACCTGCCCATCCATACCAGCGATGCAGTGAGTTTTTTCGTCGAGGGTAAAAAAATTCCCATGTACGCGGGTGAGCTTTGGTATTTCAATGCCGATCAGGTGCATGAAGTTTACAATCGTGGCAATGAGGATCGGATTAACCTGGTGATTGATTGCGAAGCGAATGAGTGGTTGTGTGCGCAAATCCAGCGGGCTGCTGTGCATGGTTAATTATTTTTCACACTACTGTGCATTGCTCGGTTCACAAGATTCCCTTGGTTATTGCCAGCAAGCAGTTTCGCTCGGCGATTTGCTTGCTCGTATCAAACAACTGTGGCATTGCGCGCAACTGGGTGATGATGAGTTATTGGGTGAGATTCATCGCCTTAATCAAGTTCCTGTCGATGATTCGGTAATTCTGGCGGGCAACTGGTTGCCTTATCGCTATCAACCCAAGCAGCGCCTGGTGCATTGGTTGATACCCCATGGCCATGCAACTGAACCTTTTCAGGACGAATATATTTCCCGCTGTTGCCAAGAGTTGTTTAATCAAATTATCCAGCCGCGCACCTCACTGGAATCCGCACTGCGGCAAGCAAGCGCCGTAGCGGATGCGCAACCTGCTGGATTTATTTTTCATTTATCGCGCTGCGGTTCCACACTGATATCCGGGTGCTTGTCCGAACTGGATTCCACTTGTGTTTTTTCTGAATCACCTTTGCTCACAGAGTTATTATTGGATAACCAATTAACAACCGACGAACAAAGAGAATCCCTGCGCGCCTTTATCGATTTGCAAGCGGCGGCTTTTTCAGGGCGCCCGCAGATGATTATTAAATGGAATGCCTGGGATATTTTTCAGTGGGAATTAATTCGCTCTTTGTACCCGCGAGTACCTGCCATTTTTCTGGTGCGCGATCCGGTGGAGATTCTCGCTTCACACCAGCGCATTGCGGGGCGGCATATGGCGGGTGATCCGACACTAGGTGAATTGCATCCTGTGTTTAAAACACAGAGCCTGGTACTTGGCCTTCTGGATAGGCGGTTGGAAGTATTGCGTGCGTTGTTATTGGAAATGAGTAAAAAAACAGTAGATCCCCATAATCTAGTGGTCGATTATCAACAGATAAATACCCAGTATTTAGCGAAAATTTTGACATTGTGTGGATGTGCGCCGGACAAACTTGGTTTTTTAAAAATACAAGAGCGCATGCGTTTCAATTCAAAAGCCCCGGGGCAAATATTTGTTGATGACAGCATAAAAAAACAGCATTGCTTTACTGTTGAAGAACAAGAGAGAATTAGGCTGCAATTAAAAAAGCCATATACTCAATTGTTAATGTTGGCGCTTAAATCCCTTGCGGCGGTTATAGATGATCACTGATGTTTCTTTGCCTTTTGGGTTGATACTACGTGTAATGCAGCCACAAGATAGTGAATTCACTGAAGCATTGTTTGCATCCACGCGCGACTATCTTTACCGTATGCCTGTTCCAAAATCGCAGGTTGATTTTCTCATCAAGCAGCAATTCCAACTGCAGCATGCTTCTTACGCATCTTCATTTCCTCGGGCAGAAACTTTCATCATCGAGCTTTATGGTAAGTCGATAGGCAAGATTATTATAAATTGCACTGCTGCAAGCCTTCATATTATTGACATGGCTCTGATAAACGATGAACGAAGTAAAGGGTTTGGTTCCGCCATATTGCGCGCGCTTAAAAAAATATCAGAACAACACTTGCTTCCACTGCGTCTTGCGGTTGATCAGCAAAATATTCGCGCAAAAAAGTTGTACATAGCGCTTGGATTTGTGGTAAGTGAGTCGTCAGCAACACACGATACATTGTTGTGGTATTAGAAATTTTATTTTTGTCGTCGGCATGTTATGGGGCGTAATTGGATCTTATCGGGTGACTTCGTAAACTAATTATGGAGGCGTTCTGCCGATAAAATGGGTATAAAAATTATCCGATTGGTGTTTTACGGAATATTGCCTAGAGTTGGGTAGTGTCTTTTGTGGGAAAGCATGATTTTCAATGGGGGTTATGCTGTTTTTGATGGGATTGAGGCGGTTGCTCGAACTTGTTGAAACCTAGGGATCATTTGTGTACTTCAATTAATCTTAAAATCAAGTTAAGGAGAAAATGATGTCTGATCCATTTATTGGCGAAATTCGCATGTTTGCCGGTACTTTTGCTCCACGTGGCTGGGCGTTTTGTAATGGGCAGTTGTTGGCAATTTCCACCAACAGTGCGCTTTTCTCTATCCTCGGTACAACTTATGGCGGCAACGGCACCACAACCTTCGGTTTGCCTAACCTGCAAAGCCGTACCCCTGTGGGTACAGGGACTGGGGCAGGGTTAAGTAATGTCGTTCTTGGGCAAGCTGCCGGTGTTGAAAACGTTAACCTCACTACCAATCAGCTACCTATTCACGCACCAACTGCTACTTTCACTGGAAATGCAACTAGTGTGGCAGCCACGGTTGATGTTGCCACCACCACTGCGGCGGCAATGGTACCACCGGCTACCGGCGCTACTACCTATCTCTCGGCAACTACCGCTAAGGCGGGTGTAGCTAACGTGACTTTTAATGGTTTATTTACAGGTACAGCTCCTGATTCTACCAAGGCCAGCCTTGGCGGCGTGCAGGCTAGTGTGACACCTACAGGCACAGTAACCGTTAGTCCGGTCGGCGGCGGGCAGCCTGTAGGTATTCGCAATCCTTACTTGGGTATGAATTTTATTATCGCGCTTGAAGGTATATATCCATCGCGTAATTAATTGTGTAATCCCGATTGGTTTTAGTAGTAGGAAGTTAAGGCAAGTACAGGGAGTGTACTTGTTGTTCGGATCGAAAGTCAGGCACAAGCCTAAAGTCAGTATCTTCGGTTTTCCAGAAATAACCTTGTTAAAAAGAGGCGTCACTATGTTTTGGGCTAATGCTGTTCAGCAAATTTTTGCTAGCAAGATAAATAGGATCAAGGTCGCTTTATGGAGGCTACTGCTCGTCTCGCTAGTGCTGGCAACGACCCAAAATGCGATGGCATTTTCCGGTACCTTGAATTTTTCAGGCAGTGATACAGCGCTCGGAACCACAGTGAATGATGGTGAGGCTAATTCAACGGATATTGGTGGCGTTGTAATAGAAATTTATACCGCCAATACCGGGACTAATACCAATCAGGGGGCTGTGTGGAGGTATCTTGCCGACTTTGCCGCAAATGGTGCAGATGATTTCGATGATGGTATCGCCGATGATTCTGGTGATGGAGGTCCCTCGATTGTTATTAGGACTCAAGGCGGCGAAGAGTTCTCGTTTTCCGGTATAGAAGTTCTCAATTATCTCGGTGCGCATACCTCGTTAAAGTTTGAAGGATTTAGGGATGGAGTATCGACAGGCAGTGTGACACTCGGTCTGGATCTTGGGGACTTTCACGATACATTTACTCAGGGAAATGGGCTTACTGCTGCCAAGTTTCAGTATGTTGATGAAGTAAGAATTACCGAGCCGGGAAATGCTGACGTCTACGTCGCTATAGATAACATTGTGTTTGCCAATGGAGTAAATCCAGATGTTACCCCTCCCACGGTCACCAGCGTAAGCGTTCCCTCGAACGCAACTTATATCACTGGGCAATCACTGAGTTTCACCGTTAACACCAGCGAAAATGTAATCGTGAATACCGGCGGTGGTACCCCCCGAATCGCATTGACCATCGGTGCCACCACCAAATATGCAACTTACTCGTCGGGCACTGGAACCTCTGCGCTTGTCTTTAGCTACACCGTTGAGAGTGGTTTGGTTGATTCTGACGGTATTACCCTGGGCGCGCTTTCCGCAAATGGCGGAACCTTGAAGGATGCGGCCAACAATGACATGACTCTGACTTTGAATTCTGTTGGCTCCACAACCAGTGTTCTCGTCGATAGTACCGCACCAACCGTATCTTCGGTGACTGCCAGCACAGCGAATGGCACTTATAAACTGGGCGATAGCATCAGCATCCAGGTTAACTTCAGTGAAGTGGTGAATGTCACTGGCACTCCGCAATTGACGCTTGAGACTGGCACAACAGATCGTACGATTAACTATTCCAGTGGCAGTGGTACCAGCACTCTGACCTTCAGTTACACCATTCAGTCCGGCGATAACTCCAGTGATCTGGATTATGTCGCGACTAACTCTTTATCCCTGAATGGCGGCACCATCCGCGATGCGGCTACTAACAATGCGACCCTTACTCTGGCGTCACCCGGTGCTGCCAACTCGCTGGGTAATAACAAAGCGCTGGTAGTTGATGGTGTGGTGCCTACGGTGACTGGTACTGCCCCTGTGGGTGGTGCGGTGTCAACTGACGTCAGTGTTGATTTCACTGTGAATTTCAGCGAATCCGTCAGCAATATTTCTACCGATGACTTTGCCCTGGGCACTACGGGTGGCGCGACCGGCACTATCGCCAGTGTATCTGCCAGCTCGGGTTCCAGCGTGACTGTGACGGTGAGCGGGATCACCGGTAACGGTACTATCAAGGTTAACCTGAATGCATCGACCAACATTAGCGATGCGGCTGGTAACTCAGGCCCAGCGGCTTACACCAGTGGTACTACCCACACGGTGGCTATTCCTACGGCGCCGGATGCCCCCACCATAGGCACTGCCACTGCTGGTGATGGGCAGGTAGATGTTACCTTTACTGCCCCTGGCAATAACGGCGGTTCGGCGATCACCACTTACACCGCGACCGCCAACCCCGGCGGCGCTACTGGCAACTGTGCTGGCCCGGCGGCTTGTACGATTACGGTAGGTTCATTGACTAACGGTACTGCTTACACCTTTACCGTCACCGCCACCAATGCGATTGGCACCAGTACGGCATCGGGCGCCTCCAACTCGGCAACGCCCAAAGCTAACCAAACAATTACGTTTGCGAATCCGGGGGCACAAAACTTTGGCTCAACGCCCACGCTGAGCGCGACCGCAACTTCCAGCTTAACCGTTAGCTTTACCTCGTCCACAACCGGTGTTTGTACTATCACCTCTGGTGGTGCCCTGACCTTTGTGACCGCAGGTACCTGTACCATTGACGCGGATCAGGCGGGCAACGCCAGTACCAACGCTGCACCCACTGTGTCGCGCAGCTTTACTGTCAATGCGGTAGTGCCGGGTGCACCTACCATTGGCACTGCTACGGCGGGCGATACCCAGGCATCTGTGACCTTTACCGCCCCGGCCAGTACCGGTGGTGCTGCTATCACCGGTTATACCGTGACCTCTAACCCTGGTGGTTTCACCGGAACAGGTGCAGGGTCACCGATTACCGTGACGGGTTTGACCAATGGTGTTTCATACACTTTCACCGTGACTGCCACCAACTCGGCGGGTACAGGTGCGGCTTCTACGGCATCTAACTCGGTCACTCCTGCATCACCGCAAACCATTACCTTCGCTAACCCTGGCGCGCAGACTTACGGTACTTCGCCGACACTGACGGCAAGTTCGTCGGCAGGTGGTGGTTATGTCGTGACCTTTACCTCTTCCACTACCGGTGTTTGTACGATTACCAGTGGTGGTGTGTTGACCTTTGTAACGGCAGGTACCTGTACGATCAATGCGGATCAGGCAGGCGATTCATCTTACTTGCCGGCAGCCCAGGTGAGCCGTTCGTTCACTGTTAATCCTGCAGTGCCTGGTGCGCCAACCATAGGGACTGCTGTTGCTGGTGATACCCAGGCGAGCGTGGCCTTTACCGCACCAGTCAATACAGGTGGTACGACAATCACGGGTTATACCGTGACTGTCAGCCCGCCGCATGTTGCTCCGGTAAACGGTGCATCATCACCCATAGTGGTAAACGGTTTGACCAACGGACAGGCCTATACCTTTACCGTCACCGCCGATAACGTGGCGGGCACTGGCCCTGCATCAGGCGCTTCCAACTCGATAACACCTGCTGCAACCCAAACCATTACCTTTAACAATCCGGGTGCGCAGAACTTTGGTACCAGTCCAAATTTGGGTACCGGTGCGTCTGCTGTTCCGTCCGGTTTACCGCTGACATTTACATCCTCTACTACCGCTGTTTGCACAGTGACAACCTCCGGTGTAGTCACCTTTGTAACGGCGGGTACCTGTACGATTAATGCGGATCAGGCAGGCAATGGCAGTTATTTGGCTGCACCTCAGGTAACCCGTAGCTTTACGGTGAATGCCGTGGTTCCCGGTGCGCCAACGATTGGTACAGCGTCAGCGGGCAATACCCAGGCGACAGTTGTATTTACTGCACCTGCCTCCAACGGCGGATCGGCGATCACCGGTTACACAGTCACTGCCAACCCCGGTGCAATTACTCGTTCGGCCACTGGTTCGCCTTATACCTTTACCGGGCTGACCAATGGCACCAGCTATACCTTTACGGTTACCGCAACCAACAGTGTTGGTAGTGGCGCTGCATCGGCAGCGTCGAACGCTGTCACTCCAACCTTGCCGCCCAACTCTGCACCGGTTATTGCGCAGGGCGGTTCGGTGAGCGTGACCATGAGCGAAGAGGGAACACCAACGCCCTTCAGCCTGAGCTTGAGCGCGACTGATGCCGATAGCGATCCATTAACCTGGAGTGTCAGCAGTGTTGCCCAGCACGGTAGCGCGAGTGTTTCCGGTGGCAGCGTAAGCTATGTGCCAACGGCAAATTACCATGGCAGCGACAGCTTTGTGGTACAGGTGAGTGATGGCAGTGCAACGGCAAGTACAACCGTTAACGTCACGGTTACCGCGGTGAACGATTTACCGGTGATTTTCGGTGTTCCTACCACCAGCCTGGATCAAGACACAGCCTACAGTTTCACACCGATAGCGAGAGATCTGGATACTGGTGATGTGTTGACCTTTAGCATCAGCAATAAGCCCACCTGGGCCAGCTTCAACACCGCAACTGGCGCCTTGACGGGAACGCCAGCGGGCACGGACAGTGGTAAAACGCTGGGAATTGTGATCAGCGTAAGTGATGGCACCGCCAGTGCGTCGCTGCCTGCGTTTGATATCGAAGTCGTCTCGACCATAGATCCATTGCAACCAATCGTTACTGCTCCGGCTAACCTGGAGCTAAACGCCATTGGTTTATTTACACCTGTGAATCTGACTCAACTCCTGGGTGTTGGACCAAACACCAGCCCGGCAGAGGTTGAGCAGATGTTGAAAACCATGGCCAAAGATGGTGTTAGCGGTAATAGTTGCTGTACCACTGCAGTTGTGGGACTGACAGGTAACTTCCTGTTGCTGCCACCAGGCCGGCATGAAATTAAATGGAGAGCAACCAACGCGGTGGGTGTTAGCGGCGAAGCTATACAGATTGTTGATATCAAGCCTTTGGTATCCCTTAGTAAGTCGCAAATTGCTGTGCGGGGCAGTACGGTTGAATTCCGTGTGTTGCTCAACGGCCCTTCGCCAACCTATCCATTAAGTATTCCTTATGTGATTGATGCGGCGGAAACCACAGCAACCATCGAGGAACACGACCTGAGCAGCGGTACTGTAACCCTCACCCAGGCTGGGCAACTAGAGGTAGGTGTTTCGGTTGCACTGTCGGCCGTTACCGGTTTCAGTGATAGCAAACTGGCTGTTGCTCTTGGTAATGGTATTAACGCAGGTGCAGCGAATCGTCATGTCATTGATATTCGCCAGGGGAATGTACCCCCGGTGGTGAGCCTCAGTATTAGCCAGGGTGGAGTGAATACCAGCCTCGTTACCCCTGCGGGTGGGCCTGTAACAGTAACCGCCACTGTGACCGATGCTAATACGGGCGATACCCATACCTTTGATTGGTCTGCCACCAGTGGCCTGGCCGATACCGATGGCAACCCAACTAATGCCGTCAGAACCTTTGATCCTGCAGGCCTGACCGGTAGTCATCAATTGCAAGTCAAGGTAACTGATTCCGGTGGCGCAAATGTGCAGGCATCAGCTTACTTCCGGGTTGTGACATCACTTCCAGTACTGGATGTAAATACTGATACTGATCAGGACGGTATTGGTGACAGCCTGGAAGGCACTGGCGACACAGATGACAATGGTATTCCTGATTATCTGGATAACATGCCGTCACCCAACATATTGCCGCAGCAGAGTAATACCACGAATGCTTACCTGATTGAGTGCGATCCGGGTGTGCGTTGTGGCTTGGGATTGTTTGCACGTAGCGGTAATTCTGGCGGTGTACAAATACTGGATCAGGAAATCGGTACCCTGAATGATTTGGTAATCGACCCTGCCTTTGAGCCTGTGGGTGGTGTGTTTGACTTTGCCATCCGCGACTTGCCAACTCCCGGTCAATCAGTGCGCGTAGTAATTCCACAGCGCTCGGCGATTCCCGCCAATGCGGTTTATCGCAAGTACCAGCGCGGTCGTTGGATAACTTTTATTTCTGATGCGGATAACGCCGTACATTCGGCAGAAGGTAATCCGGGTTATTGCCCACCACCGGGGTCGGCGGACTGGACTCCTGGTTTAACGGCAGGCCATATGTGTGTTCAATTGACGATAGAAGACGGTGGACCCAATGATGACGATGGCTTGGTCAACTCTGCCGTGGTTGACCCTGGCGCAGTGAGTGAAGCAAAAGTTGTTGTGCCACCGGAGCCACCCAAGCCACCGGTGCAGGTTAACTCCAAAGGCAGCGGTAGTATGGGAGGATTGTGGATTGTATTGCTGGGAGGTTTGTTAATGTTCAGACGGATCAAGCATCGCCATTGGTTGGCGTTGGTTGCGCTTCTGGGTAGTCATAGCCAGGCGCAAACTGCAGAAGGTTTTTATGTGCGCGCTGACGTGTTTTCGGTTGAGTCAACCCAGGAGGAAGAGGATTTCTCCGGCGCGCTGAGTGACGCTGGTCATGAGTTCCGTATCGGCAAATACGATACCGATCGCACCGGCTTTCAGCTGGCGGTCGGCTACGAATGGAATGACTTTACCTACACCCAACTCGGTTATCTTGACTTGGGTGAGGTGCGTGTTGACTTATTGCTCGATGGCGACGCTGATCAGGCGGCCTTTGCGGCCGATCTGGCCGATGAATATCCCATCACCGCGACAGGAGCAACCTTGGTGCAGGGGTTGAAGTTCGGTCTTGGCGAGCAGGTTGAGCTCAGCTTTGAAGCGGGTGTTTACCTTTGGGACGGTGACGTGGACGTTAACGGCGTTCCTTTCTCAATTGCTGAAGATTCCGGTACAGATCCACTCGCCGGTGTGCTGTTGGATTTACCCTTGGGAGATCACTTTACTCTAGGGGTTGGCCTGCGTCGTGTTTTCTTTGATAAACAGGAAGTGAACCTCTATTCCTTCGGTAGCAGCTACTATTTCTAATCGCCGTTTACTGGTGGGATTAGTTCGGCGTATAACCCCGAATTAATCCCGCCAGTTTCACCAACGCTCTCTCCACCCGTGAATTCCACTCACAGGCGCATGACAAACGTACAAACGATGCATATTTCTTGCTGGCCGAAAAAATCGGGCCCGGGGCAATACTGATTCCTGCGGCCAGTGCCTGCCTGGCCAACTCAAAACTGTCGATATTGCCGGGCAATTCCAGCCAGATGACAAAGCCTCCCTGGGGCTGGCTGATCTTGGTTCCTTCGGGGAAAGTCTCTATCACTGCTTTGGTCATGCGCGTGACTGCCTGCGCATAGTCACTTCGCACACGGCGCAGGTGTCGCTCGTATTGACCGTTCTCCAATAGCTCTGCCACTGCCAGTTGCGGTACTGTGGCTGTTGCCAGGTTTAACACGTATTTCAGGTACTCAATGCGGGGTTGGTGAATTCCACCTGCGATCCAGCCTACACGCAAACCGGGTGACAGGCTTTTGGATATGGAGCTACACAGGATTACATTCTCATCCAATGCCTTGAGCAGGGAAGGGCGAGCCTGGCTAAAGCCCAGGTCGCTGTAGATGTCATCTTCAATCAGCGCAATACCGCGCGCTTTTAACATGCTCACCAAGCGCTGCTTGTTAGCGTCTGGCATGGAGCAGCCCAGCGGGTTGCTGAAGTTGGGGGTGACTACGCAGGCTTTTACCGGCCAGCGGCTCAAGGCTAAATCCAGTGCCTCCAGGGACATACCGCTGTGTGGCGTAGCAGGAATCTCCAGTGCTTCCAATCCCAGTGATTCGATGACTTGTAATAGTCCATAAAACGTGGGTGATTCAATCGCCACTACGTCACCGGGCCGGGTGACGGCGCGCAGCGCCAGGGTCAATGCTTCCTGGCAGCCGTTGGTAATGATGATTTCATCCGGGTGGACGGCACAGTTAGCCTCTGCCAGTCGGCGCGACAATTGCCGGCGCAACTCGGGCGCACCGGGGGAGAATTCGTAATTAGCGCCGCGAACCCGCTGTTGGCGAGCGACGCGGGTGAGTGCCTGCTCAATGGCGCGGGTGGGCAAAAACTCGCTGGCCGGAACGGCTGCTCCCAACTGCACTATTCCGGGGTCGTTGGCGGCTTTGATCAATTGCAGCACCATATCCTGGCCGCTAACCGGGGCGGGGCGCATGGTAGTGACATGGACGCGCGGGGCTTGCACCTGTGTAAGCGGGCGCGCTTTTACATAAAAGCCGGAACGATTGCGCACCTCCAGCAGCCCCCAGTCTTCCAACTGGCGGTAAGCGGATATCACTGTGGCAATGCTGAGTTGGTGTTGCTGTGCCTGTTGACGCACACCGGGCATGCGATCTCCAGCCTGGAAGCCACCGCTGGTAATTAGTCCGGCAAGTTCGTCGGCCAGTTTGCGATACAAAATATCCATAGGTGCAGCCCTTAGGTACAGTTTTAATTCGCTTCAATAGGTACAGATTTATTAATTAACAAATCTGTACCGTATCAATTTATATAAATTGAAACTGTAACGGTTGTTGCAGGGAAAATACACTGCAATTCCACGAACTAACCGTTTTACGCGTTTATTGACCCCAAAGGAGGGACTATGCCTTTTCCCCTGTATCTGGTGGATGCCTTTATCGACCAGCCCTTTAGTGGCAATCCGGCTGGCGTCTGCCTGTTGCCAGAAGAGCAGCCTGCCAAATGGATGCAACAAGTGGCCATGGAAATGAATCAGGCCGAAACGGCTTTTGTCTGGCCGAGAGCAGACGGCAGCTACAGCTTGCGTTGGTTTACCCCGCAGGTGGAAGTAGATCTCTGCGGCCACGCGACCCTGGCGGCGGCGCATGCACTCTGGCGTGAGGCGGGCGAGTTACAGTCGGTCATTCACTTTCACACGCGCAGCGGTTTGTTAAGCGCAGCGCGCAAGGGCGATGACATCCAACTGGATTTTCCCAGTGATCAACCGAAAACCCGCGATATTCCTGCGCCGTTACTGCAATTCCTTGGCAAGCCGCCGGTGTGGTTTGGTCGCGGTCGGGATGATTTATTGTTGGTATTGGAAAATGCTGCTGCTGTAGAAACCTTTGTACCCGATTTACCGCTGATAACTGCAATCACCGAGCGCGGTTTGATTATTACCGCACCCGGCGATACCGGTTCCGGGTTGGATATGGTCTCGCGCTTTTTTGCGCCCAGAGTGGGTATTGCAGAAGATCCGGTCACCGGTTCCGCCCATTGTTTACTGGCGGTCTATTGGGGCTATCGCCTGGGAAAAAAATTATTGCGCGCCCGCCAGGCATCGCCACGCGGTGGTTTGTTAATGCTGGAGTTACAAGGTGAGCGCGTGCTGCTCAGCGGCAAAACCAAAACTATGTTGCAAGGTGACTTTTATGGTTGAGTCAGGCATGGCTAGTTTTTCAGGTGCATTATCTGCAGATGCAATCGCAAATAAAACAACGCCCGTATGTTGGTTAAATGGCAACTTGGTTGCGCCGGAGCAAGCGGTTGTCTCGGTATTTGATCACGGGCTTTTGTATGGCGATGGTGTGTTTGAAGGTATTCGTTTTTACAATGGCAAAGCATTTCGTTTGCAAGCACATCTTGAGCGATTACTGCTTTCCGCGCGTGCTATTGCGTTGGAAATCCCCTACAAGATAGAAGCGCTTACCCAAGCTGTATTGGAGGTGATCGCCGTCGCGCCATCAGCTAATGGCTATATGCGTTTGGTGGTGACGCGCGGTGTCGGGCCGCTCGGAATAGATCCTTCGCGCTGTCGCGCGCAGCAAGTATTTATCATCGCGGATGCATTGCATATGGTGAGTGATCGTGTAAGAACCGAGGGCGCAAAAGTGATTATTGCGGCAACTCGCCGATTAGGTTCGGATGGCCTTGATCCGCGCATCAAAAGTTTAAATTACCTCAACCATATTCTCGCGCGTATGGAAGCCACTCACGCCGGTGCCGATGAAGCCATTTTGTTAAACGGTGCGGGCAGAATTGCCGAGGGCAGTGCAGATAATATTTTTATCG
Source organism: Cellvibrionaceae bacterium (assembly GCA_021151615.1). Classification (GTDB taxonomy): domain Bacteria; phylum Pseudomonadota; class Gammaproteobacteria; order Pseudomonadales; family Cellvibrionaceae; genus Cellvibrio. The sequence goes on from JAGKXA010000001.1 coordinate 69,465, forward strand.
TGAAAAAAGGGGAGCTGTTAACGCCGCCGGTAATTGAAGGTGCGCTCGATGGAATTACTCGCCAGGTGGTCTTGGAACTTGCAGAAAAACGGGGAATAAAAGCGCGCGAAATTCCACTTGCCCCCTACGATTTATTCACTGCCGATGAATGTTTCCTCACGGGTACAGGGGCAGAATTAATTCCTGTAGGCTATGCCGATGGTCGTGCAATGCCGCAGTGTCCCGGCCCTGTTTATCAACGCCTGGCAGTAGCGTTTAAGGAATTGGTTGGTATGGAGTCAGCGGAATAAATCGTGTAGTTGCAAGGACGCTCGCAAATTTTAACCTGCCGCTGGAATGAAATTCAGAAAAAGGCACAAATTCATTAGCAGTTGCCGGTGAGTATCTGCATACTGATCGACAGGTCAGTTAACTGAGTTCCAGCATCCATGCGCGACATTAAAAATATTGATTTAAATTTATTAAAAGCATTGGATGCGTTGCTGGATGAACGCAATGTCACGCGCGCCGCCGAGCGACTGTCGCTCACCCAGCCGGCCATGAGCGGTATGCTGACGCGTTTGCGTGAAAGTTTTAATGATCCGCTTTTTGTGCGCTCACAGCGCGGTGTTGTCCCCACGCAACGTGCGTTGGAATTAGCGGGCCCGGTTAAGCAAGTGTTGGCGGAAATTGCAGTGCTGCTGACGCCGGCAGAGTTTGACCCGGCAACCGCGGAAATGACTTTATCAATCGCCGCTACTGACTACGCCTTGCAAGCAGTTGCTGTCCCATTTGTATTAGAGCTGAAAAAACGCGCGCCGCGTATTCGCGTGGCTTTATTACCCATTGAAAATGAAAACCTGCACGCGCAACTGGAGCGTGGCGATATCCAACTGGTGTTGCTAAGCCCCGCCAATAGTCCACCCGATTTACATGCGCGCCGTTTGTTCGACGAAGAATATGTGTGCGTAATGCGCGACGAACACCCTGCGGCGAAAACGCCATTATCGCTTGATGAATTCTGCAAACTGGAGCATGCGCTTTTTTCTTACAACGGTGGTTGTTTCAGTGGCGCAACGGATGAGGCTCTCGCGCGGATAGGGCGCGAACGGCAAGTGGTGCTATCAGTAAAATCTTTTCTGGTGATGACGAACATTGTGCGCGCCAGTGACCTTATCTCGGTTGTTCCCAAACGGCTGGTTGAGCATCTTGAAGGCTTGGCAATGCAGGAAACGCCGCTACCGGTTGAAGGGTTTGCACTGGTCGCGGCATGGCATGAGCGAACCCACAAAGACCCGGCGCAGCGCTGGGTGCGTGATTTGTTGTTCGAGTTGTTCATTGCACACTAGCACCGAACTGATTGGCTAAGGTATCCAGATATAAAATCCCCTGATGATAATCATAAGAAAATAGGATTTTTTATATACCTGAGGGGCGGTTACTCTGCACACACTAACCCTGTGCAGTATTAACTGTTTTCCCGGAGACTCCTATGTCCTCACTCTTTACCCGTTTCAAACTCAAAGATATTGAACTGCGTAACCGCATTGCCGTACCTCCCATGTGCCAGTACATGGCAATCGATGGCATTAGCAATGACTGGCATTTGGCGCATTACAGCAGCATTGTACGCGGCGGTGCCGGTTTGGTGATTGTCGAAGCAACTGCCGTATCCCCCGAAGGTCGTATTTCTCCCGGTTGTCTTGGCCTGTGGAGTGACCAGCACGCCGCGGGCCTTGCGCAAATCGCCAGCGCGATCAAGAAAGCCGGTGCCGTTCCCGGCATCCAGATTGCACATGCAGGCCGCAAAGCCAGCGCCAATCGTCCCTGGGAAGGTGACGACCATATTCCCACCCATGATCCGCGCAGCTGGGAAACTATTTCGCCATCGCCAATTGCCTTTGGTGGTGATTTGGATAAGTTGCCGCGTGAGATGAGCACTGCTGATATCAAGCGCGTTTGCGCTGATTTTGCTGCGGCGGCACAACGCGCGTTGGACGCCGGTTTTGAATGGTTGGAATTGCATTTTGCCCATGGTTATCTCGCGCAAAGTTTTTTCTCGGTGCATGCGAATCAACGCACCGATGAATATGGTGGGAGCTTGGAAAACCGCAGTCGCTTTTTATTGGAAACACTGGCCGCCGTGCGCGCGGTTTGGCCAGAAAATTTGCCGTTGACTGCACGCTTTGGTGTTATTGAGTACGACGGTCGCGATGAAGAAACGCTTGCAGAATCCATTGAACTTACCAAACAAATGCGCAAAAACGGTTTGGATATGTTGAGCGTAAGTATTGGCTTCTCCACACCCAACGCGAATATCCCTTGGGCCCCCGCATTTCTTGCACCTATTGCCGAAAAAGTTCGCAATGCTGCAGATTTGCCCGTTTCATCGGCCTGGGGTTTCAGCACGCCGGAATTGGCCGAGCAAGCTATCGCCAATAAGCAATTGGACCTGGTCATGGTTGGACGCCCGCATCTCGCCAATCCGCATTGGCCATACCAGGCCGCGCGTGCTCTCGGTGTTGAAAAACCTTCCTGGGTTTTGCCTGCGCCTTATGCGCATTGGTTGGAGCGTTATAGGTCTGAGTAGTAGTACAGGCTTCGTAAATACCTGTAACAGTATTTATTTTGCGCTATTAGAAAAAGTGTGCATAAAAATCCTGCTCGAGTGATGGCGAGCAGGATTTTTCAATAATACTTAGTGGCTTTTACGCTATTCTTGATCACATCGAACCTTCCAATAGGATTCCAGCTATATATAACTATTGGATTGATTATGTTGTGGTTGTTGAGTAGAAAAATCTATGCGCTGTATTTTGTGCTCGTTATTAATTATTTTCCTGTGTGCATCAGGTTGTACTTCCGCAAATAAATCGGCGATTCCCGTTTATGTTTACCATCAATTTTCTCCCTTCGTAAATGATCAGCAAACGGATTTAAGTGAGCTGTTTGTCGAATATCTGAATGGTCACACCAGCTACCGCTGGCAACTTGTTTTGTTAAGCCGGGCAGAATTAAACCGTATGCGTCAACAGGGGCAGCAAAGCGTCATTCTATGGTCAAACCCTAAATGGTTTGGCTATACACCTGATTTAAAAATAAGTGAACCATTGCTATGGGATGCGGATGTATTGGTGTTTAACCAACAGCAACCGCTGGTTGGGAAATTTCCCTCTGCGATAATTAATAAATCATTTTGCGCGGTATCCGGCCATCGTTATTTAGCGTTGGAGCCGTATTTTTTTGATAGCAGCGTAAAAGTAATTGAACGGAGTTCGCAACGCGAATGCGTTCAATTGTTAATGTCCGCCAGGGTGGATTTTATTCAGGCCGAAAAAAGTAATTTATTTACCGAGTACACTCAGGCGTTAAAAAATGACATAGGGTTTATTGAACCGGCAATCGATAATTTCCAGCGCTTTGTGTTGGTGGATGAGTCCTACAGCTATCTGTTGCCTCAGTTGAACCAAGTCATTATTAACTTGCATAACGATAAACAATGGCAACAAGAACTGGAAAAAATAGGTGAATCCCGCTTTGTGGATCTGTTTGAATTAAACCTTGAGGAATTGATGAAGGTGGAAATGCCTTAGTGATCTTTATTTAGCGGAAAGAGTAACTAACAAAAAAACAGGTCTTAACACCTGCTTTTTTTAGGGGATAACTAGAAAGTCTCTCTGATATAGCTATTCTTTAAAATCGGCAAAAACATCAATTTCCTGGCAGTCTCTCCATTCGCTGAAATTTTCCAGTTCGCTAATTTTTTTTCGTCCAAGATTGCATCACCTAATGCGCGGTAGAATTTTTTTTCGTGGTTAATAATGCGAATACCGCGTCCAGTTTCCATTCAGTAATTTTCTTTTCATTCACTGATTGCTGTTCCTATGTCCTGTTAGTGTGATAGTTTTGCTAATGCCAACTCATACGAAATTATAAGGTTAGAGTGTAGCTTAGGAAGTTTTATCTTGGTAGGTATTGGTTGTACAGAAATAATTACAGGTGGCATGATTAGCCTTTCAAATTCTATCGAGAAGATGACTTATGGATACTATGACCTGCACTGAGTTTCGCAATAATTTAGCGAAAGTATTGGACAAGGTGAACGATGATCACAAACCTGTACTTATTACCCGGCAGAATGCGAAACCAGTCGTGGTGATTAGCCTTGAAGATTTCCGAGCTTACGAAGCAACGGCTTATTTAATGGCTAGTCCAAAAAATGCTGCGCGGATAAATGAGGCGATTAACCAAGTAACTGCAACAAAGCAGCTTGGCGAAAATTAATCGATGGTATATCGCGCTAATGATTAAATAGTCACCCTGGTTCAATGCCGCTATCACTACTAAAAAATACAAAAGGCCGGTTGTTTAACCGGCCTTTTACATTTTCTATTTATGAATAACCATTAAAACTTCGCACGTAAACTCAGTTTCACATTGCGCGGTTCGCCGTAGCGGTTGGAGGTGGTGGAGAGGTAGGAGTAGTATTTTTCATCCAGGGCGTTGTCGGCGTTAAATGCTACCGTCAAAGTATCGTTGATGGGGTAGCTGGCCATGAAGTTGACTAACCAATAGGCGTCCTGCCGTGCGGACAAGCTGCCGTAACGTCCCACCAACCATTCGCTTTGATAATTTGCGCCGGCACCGATGGTTAATTGGTTATCGAAGCGGTAGGTGGTGAAAGTGCGCAGCAGGTGTTCTGGTGTGGTTTCGTTAAATACGCGGCCGCCGTTCACCGGATCTTTTTCATATTCCGTGGTGTTGTAGGTGTAGCCGAGAATGATATGTAAATTATCGGTAATTTCACCGCGCACTTCGGTTTCAATTCCTTCGCTGATTACTTCACCTGCTGAGATGTTGCAGTAGCCTTCTCCGCCATTGAATGCACATTGCCCTTTGCTGTTTTCGTCGCGTATTGATCGGTTAATTTGATTGGTTCTGAAAACCGCTAACGAAGCAATTACTTTGTCGTTATTGAAGCTGCCTTTAATTCCCGCTTCATACACATTGCCCTGTATGGGTTTCAATATGTCCGTGGGGCTGCTGCCTTTTGCATTTTGCACTACAAATGAATCGGTAAAGCTGGCGTAGGCGGTATAGGTTTCATTAAAGGTATAGGTTAAACCAACATACGGTGTTGCAACGTTATCTTTTGCATAGGTAGTGCGGCGGCTTTCAACAAATTGATTGGTGACGTTGCTTTTGTAGCGTGAGTCATATTCAAAATCACTTTGTCTTACGCCCACAATTAAATTCAGTGGGTCGGTAATGCTAAAACGCGACGCAATATAAATCCCGGTTTGTTGGCGGTCTTCAAAAGATTGGCCGCCATCCAACTCATAGCGCGGTGCAATGTAGGGTAGGTCGTAAGGGCTGTAAGTGTTCAGATCTACTTCTAATGGCGGCTTGGGCGCCGTGCCAACACGATTCCATAAAGTGTAATCATTCAACACCAAATCCCAACTGGTCCAGCGGCCGGGAATATCACTTTTTTGCGAATTGAAACCAATCACCACTTCATGGCTGCGGCCAAATAAATCGTAATTACCTTTTGCAAACAGATCGTACACATCCAGGGTTTGATCGTATTGGTAGGCGTATTTATTGACGTTGGCTTTTGGATTGGCGGGATCAAAAGCGGCCGCAGCAACGGGCGCCAGGCTGGTGAACACCATATCCATATTGATGTTGGCGCGCACGTAAGTGCCTTTAAAGGACCAATCTTCATTGAAGTTATGCTCTATGCCGATAAACACATCTTCATTTTCTTTATCCCAAAAATCGGACGCGTTACAGCTGCAATTATCGCGGCTGAGTTTTAAATCTTCGCCCGTTTTTGGATTGCGCGGCAAATTGTGTGCACCAATGGCGTCTTCGGCCTGGCGCTTGTAGCTGAGCGTTAATTCAGTGTCGTCAGTTAAATCAGCGCTAACAATGCCGTAGGCAAGATCAATGGTGCGCTCCACGGCAGTCATGTAGGAATTGGCATCCTGGTAAGCCACTACCGCGCGGCCGCGTACAGATCCGCTGTCATTTAATTTGTTGGATACATCCGCTTCTACGCGATACATATCCCAGGAACCGTAATTAATGGCGCCGTTGGCTTGAAAATCGCGCGTTGGTTTTTTGCGAATAATATTGATCGCCCCTGAGGGCTCACCCGAGCCCTGCATCAGGCCGGCCGCGCCGCGCAATACTTCAACACTTTCCACCAATGCCATATCCGGTTTGGAGGCGGCGACATTAGAGGCGTTAATCGGGATTTCATCGTATTGCAGCAGGTTGGAGTTCCAACCATCACCGAGATTAAAGCCGCGCACCGAAAAGTTGGTTCGCTCGGAATTATCACCGGTCAAAATAATGCCGGTGGTTTGCAAGAGTAGTTGCCCAAGGTTAGTTACCCCCAGGGCTTCGATTTGTTGGCGATCTACCACTGAAATAGATTGCGGCGTGCTTTTTACATTCAGATCCAGTTTGGTGGCGGCGCTGGCTTGATTGTTCCCTGCATGGAGAACATAAACCTCTTCAATGGTTTCGTTGGCAGAAGAGCGCTTTTTGGGCGTTTTGGGGTTTTGCAGGGTTGGGCTTGTGGTTTGTCCGGTGGTGGTTGCAGCTTGTTGGGCGATGGAAGAGCCGCTGCCCAGGCTCAGGGCTATCAACACGGCGAGTGAGGTTTTTAGTGGCGCTGCGCGCCCGTAGTTGTTGCGATACATCTTGTTTGTTGCTCCTGTTTTTGAAGAATCACAATCAATTGTAAAATATTGCTAAATGGTAATAA
>JAGKXA010000498.1 GCA_021151615.1 Cellvibrionaceae bacterium
CGCTTCCGTGTGATTATTAACGAAGTAGACACCGTAAATCCTCCGCAAGAATTGCCGAAATTGCCGGTGGCAAAAGCCTTGTGGGAGCCGCGTCCCAATCTGGAAGTTTCTGCAGCAGCCTGGATTCAAGCCGGTGGTGCACATCACAGCGCTTACACCCAGGGCGTAACGGCGGATGAGATTGTGGACTACGCTGAAATGGCGGGTGTTGAAGCGCTGGTGATTGGTGCAGATACCACCGTGCGCAATTTCAAAACCGAATTGCGCCATAACGCGGCTTACTTTCATCTGAAAGATGGTGTTTGATTTTTAGGTTGTCGATGGGGCGCAATAATTGTAGGGCGCAATAAATTGCGCCCCTACGGATTGGAATTATGCGGTGTGTAGGGGCGCGATTTATCGCGCCCAATGTAACGTCCAATGAATGTGCCCGATGTAGTGATTGTGTGATAACGGTACGATAGATCAGGTATTGTTAATCAGGATGTGGTTTAGCGGAATCTATGCTCTAATTTCACTTTAATCGTCAGTTTTGATTACAGAAAAGAGAGCAAAAGATGTACGACCATTACGATGCACTGATTTTTGACATGGACGGCACTCTGGTTGATAGCGGCCAGTTACATGAATTTGCATGGACAGCGATGTTGACCCGGTACGGCATTCCAATTGACCGGTCTTTTATGCGCTCACTTGCCGGTGTGCCAACGAAAGGAACCATCCAGATTCTGCTCGAAAAATTCAGTCTCAAGGTTGAGGCGAGCCTTGATGAAATGAATGATTACAAAGAGCAGCTTGTTCATGAAAATATGCACAAGTATGTAAAGCCAACGGCATTACTGGAGGTGGCTCAGAAGTATCACGGCTTAAAACCCATGGCGATTGGGACGGGCGCTTACACGCAAGAAGCCAAAACCATATTGAATATTTGCGGTTTGGATAAATATGTGAGCGTAATTGTTGGCGCAGATCAAGTGCAAAACCCGAAGCCTGCGCCCGACACATTTTTGCTGTGCGCTGAATTACTGAATGTTAATCCTAAAAACTGCGTGGTGTTTGAAGATTCGCAACTCGGACTTCAAGCGGCAGCCAGTGCCGGTATGGCTGGTATTGATGTGTTGTTGGTGCATGGGGTAAAGAACGACTATTTTTTGTGAGAATCATACCGCACTTTTTTTCACCGCTGGTAAGCGTGGGATGATGAAATATCGAAAAAAGAGTTGGCGTTAATAACAAAAAATGAGAATTAAATGTTAATGAGCATTTCCGCAATTACTCAAAAGCCGTTTGGCACTACTGCGATCGGTGAACTCGTCACTGAATATACCC
>JAGKXA010000195.1 GCA_021151615.1 Cellvibrionaceae bacterium
TGCGCCGGTGCAAGGGCCTTTACCATCCGGCCTGACCATCAACAGTGCGACGGGAACTATCAGCAGTAATGGCAGTGTCCCGGCCGGTACTTATACGATCATTGTCAAAGCAGCGGATGCCTCCGCCAGTGCGACCAGCACTTTGACCCTGGTCGTGAATAGTGCGCCCACTGCGGGCGCTGGATCTATGCCCAATACCACCGCCAGTATTGGGTTAAGTTTCTATTACGCTGTACCTTCCAATGCCTTTAGTGATGATCAGGGGCTGACTTATAGTGCGTCCGGTGTGCCCGCCGGAATTACTTTCAATAGCGCTACAAGGACTTTTAGTGGTGTTGCCTCAGCTTCGGTGGGTAATTATCCGGTAACGGTAACGGCTACCGATCCTTATGGTCTCTCCACCTCGCGTAGTTTTTATATCAACGTTGTTGTCGCCAATGTGGCGCCTGTGTACCAGAACAACATGGCCAGTCAAAGCGCGACGGTTGGCCGTGCCATAAGCTATACCTTGCCCTCCAATGCATTCACTGACGCCAATGGCGATGCGTTAACCTACACCGCATTCTGGGTGCAACAGGTCACCTCCGGTGGTGGTTCTGAAAGTGGTGGTACTACCACACCGCAGGATACCGCCCTGCCTTACTGGTTAAGCTTTGATGCTAGCACCCGTACGTTTAGTGGTACCCCGCCGACAACAGGCACCTTTACTATCAAGGTGCGCGCTACGGACCCGAGTGGGCTGAATACCAGCGGTGAATTTAATATCTCGGTGGCCGCCCAAGCCGCGCCTGTTTACCAAAATAGTCTGGTTAACCAGACTGCCCGTAAGAATTCTGCATTCACTTACCAGTTCTCGGCGACCGCTTTTACCGATGCCAATGGCGATGCATTGACCTATGTCGCTGAATGGGGTCAGCAGGTACCGACAGGTGGTGGGAGCGAAAGTGGCACAACTTATACGACCCAATATGGTGCTTTACCTAGCTGGCTGAGCTTCAATTCCAGTACCCGTACATTTAGCGGTACGCCGCCCTCAACTGCGCTTTCCTCTTACCTGATTCGGATAAGGGCAACGGATACAGGCGGCAGTAATCAATCGGTTTATGGGTCTTTTAATATCAGTGTATTGGCTGCCCTGGCGGCCGGCGGATCAACATTTAACATCGCGAACTTGGCCAATGGCGCGAACGTAACGGCCATGGCGGGCGAGGTTAATCCCTATGTCGATGTGTTGGCCGCAATCCGTCCAATCTCTTCGGCGAACGATGTCAGTACCTGGTATTACTATGATGGCCAGGGAAGGGTAACCGGCACTGTCGACGAAAAAGGTTTCCTGACTGAGACTGTGTATGACGAGGCCAACAATACCCGCCGGACTAACCAGTATATGGGGGCGGTTGCGCCTGCAGCATCTTCCACTTTGTCCGGTCTCACCTCATCGGCTGGCAGCGTCGAAGGTAATCTCCTTAGTTACAACGTTAAGGGGCAACTGGTTAAACAAACTGCGTTTGACGGTACAACTACCGATTACGAATATGATACTGCCGGCAGATTGGTGCGCACTCTGGTGGGGGCAGGTCAAACTGAAATTGACGGCACCAGTTCCCAGCGTGGATCTAGAACCCGGTATAACGCGTTTGGCGAAGTGGTGGGTGTAGTGTCCGGTGTTGGTGAAGCTACACTGGCGGCCAACCCGACAGATGCAGCGGTCAAGGCGGCAGTCACCACCTATGGTGTTGCCAAGCAATACGATGTCCTGGGACGCACCATCCAGACCACGGATGCCAGCGGCAACCGGACACTCTACTACTATGATGGCGACTCGCGTTTGCGCTACACAGTCAATGTCCTGGGGGATGTCAGCGAGTACAGGTACAACGCATTTGGCCAAGTCGAGAGCAGCATTAATTACAGTAACAGGCTCACTAATCCTGGTAGTCTCACCGGGGGAAGCGCAGCGGATCTGGCAGCCAGCGTAGCCAGCCTGGCAGATGCGAGTAAGGATCAAAAGATCACCTCGGTATACAACACCCGCGGCCTGTTGGATAACCAAACCGATGCCGAGGGCTATAAAACCACCTATGTGTACAACAGCTACGGTGAATTGGACAGCGATACACGCATCCTGAATCTCGCTACCAATGCCGCAGTGACTAACAAATATACCTACAACAACCTGGGCAAACTGATCCAGTCCATCAACGACCTGGGTGGCTTGGGTTTGACCACCAAGACGTTCTACGATGCCTTTGGCCGTACATCAACAGTGATTGATGCCAGGGGGAAAGCCACCAGCTATAGCTATGTCAGTAGCGATGGCAACAACAGCGGTCGGACGGTAACCGTAACCGATCCTTTACTGCGCACTAACAAGACCGAATATGATGCCTTTGGTCGCACGCTTAAAGTTTACGATGGCTTTGGCAAAGCAACCGTCTATTCCTACGCCGATGCAACCCGCTCGTTCACCGTGACTACCCCGGAAAATATTACCGTCACCACTTATAAAACCCGTTCAGGTGAGGTTGCGAAGGTAACGGACGGCATGGGCGGTAGTATCAAGTATCAGTACAACGCCAATGGCCAGTTGAAGAAAGTCACCGACGCACGCAACAAAGTCACCACTGACAATGTGTATAAGGAAAACGGCAATTTATGGAAAACCACGGATGCACTCGGCACTGTGGTTGAACTGGAATTCGACCCGCTTAACCGTTTGATTAGCCGCACGGTGGATCCGACCGGCCTGAACTTGAAAACTACCTATGAATTCAATTCACTCGGACAGCAATTCCGTGTTACGGAAGCGCCGGATGTGGCTGCGCTCAAGCGTATCACTGAATATACCTATGACCGCAAAGGCCAACTCAGTACGGTGGTAACTGATCCCGCCGGGCTCAAACTGCAAACCACCTATACCTACGACGGCGCGGGCAATACGCTGACTGTCGCGCAAGGTACTACGTCCAATCAGAACCAGCAGGTAACGCAATACATCTTCGATAAAGCGGGTCGTCGTACCAGTGAAGTGGTAGATCCTTTGGGATTGGGCATTACCACCACCTACAAGTATGACGCCAATGGCAATGTCAGCCGCAAGATCGACGCCAACAACAACAGCACCTGGTATATCTATGACGATGCAAACCAGCTTAAATTTACAGTAAATGCATTGGGCGAAGTGACGGGTAATACCTACGACGCCAATGGTCGACTGATATCGGTAACGCAGTATTTCAACACTGTTTCTACTGTAGGTTTTGGCAATGAAGTCAAGAGCATCGGCGCAATTGGCAACGCAGCAAAAGACCGCACCACGACTTATGTATATGACAACGATGGGCGGTTGAAAAAGACCATCCAGGATCCGTACTCCGCGAAAAACCCGACCGGTTTGAGCCTCACTACGGAAAATTATTACGACAAGAATGGCAACGTCACCCGCACTACTGATGCTAATAACAACAGTACCTGGTTCATCTACGATGCCAACAATCGCCAGACCCACAGTATTGATATGCTGGGTTATGTCACCTATAGCCAATACGACGACGCGGGCAATTTGATCCAGACAACCCGCTATAGCAAACCCGTTACTATTGATACAAGTGCACAGGCCATCACCAGCGTTACCCCTGTCGCCAGCACCGATCCTGCTGCACCTGACAGAACTACCGGTTATGTGTACGACAAAGCCGGCCGTCAGCGCTTCACCATTGACAGCCTGGGTTACTTGTCCGAAACCATTTACAACGAATTGGGCCAAGTTGCCGAGCAGCGTCGTTACGGCGATTCGGTGAAGGTGCTCTCCACGACTACCCGCACTGAATCAGTACTGCAAACCTTGCGTGGCACCACCAACACACTGTCGGATTCGGTCACCCGTGGCGAGCGTTATACCTACGACAAAGCGGGTCGCCTGAAAACCACCACCGATGCAAAAGGTGAGACAGAAACCTACGGCTACGATGCCTTTGGCAACCGTACCAGCCTGACCAATAAAAACCTGAAAGTCTGGACCTATGTCTACGACAAGGCCAACCGCCTGACCGACGAAATCACCCCGGAAGTCGCGGTGGCGAGTATTGATTCTGCGGGTGTTGTCACCAGGTCTGTGCAGGCGATTACCACCCACAATGAATACGACGGTTTGGGCAATGTCAGGTTCCGTACTGAAGCTTATGGCACCAGCTCGGCGCGCAGGACTGAATATCAGTACGACAAGCTTGGCCGTCAGACAGTTACCCTGCTGCCAGGCTACTACGACCCGGCTACCGGGACTGTTCAGGCTACCCAGGTAGCCGGCAGCTTCGTACGTACCGTAACGGTTACCTATGACTCACTGGGCAACGCAGTACAAAACACCATTAAAGTCGGGGCTGGCGCCGGCGATGTGATTTACCAGTCCAAGGTCTATGACAAGTTGGGCCGGGTCGCCTATGAAGTGGACGCCCTGAATCAAGTGACCGGGTATACCTACGATGCCATGGGTAACCAGAAAACGATTACGCGCTACGCGCGCCCGGCAATGGGGCCCGCAGGCACCGTCTATGAAATAGGTAGCGCAATAGTGTCTCCCAACGCATCGACGGATAGGGTTATCACCATCCAATATGATGTTTTGGGAAGAAAAACATCTGTTATCCAGGCTGCGGTGGGCGGGAACTATTATCCGGACAAATTGGCTGCAAGTAACAGCCAGGCCTCTATGGCCGGAGTTTCCGGTGCGCCTACCACTAAATACGAATACAACGCGTTTGATGAAGTGGTGAGGGAGTCGGTTCAGGTAAGCGCTAGCGAGTGGGCCAGGACTTACCATTACTACAATAGCCTCGGTCAAAAAACCGTAGATATAGATGCGCTTGGTTTTTACACCGCCTACGGCTATGACGCCTTTGGCAACTTGAATTCGCAATATGAATACGCCAACCCGGTATCGGATACCGACCTGGCGACGCTCGGTGCTATCACGACCGGCATCATCGGTTTGCCAACCTTGCCAACTACTAATGTCAATGGCAAGGATCGGTCAACCAGTTACCTGTATAACGACCTGAACCAGCGCACTGATATCATTCGCGCCGGCTTGAGTTATTACAACGCCAACGGCACCGATGCCAATAACAACATGACCTATGTTGCCAGCAGTGGCAATGTCACCACCTGGAAAGGTGAATACGACAAGCTTGGCAATCTCACCAATCAATATGATGCGGCGGGCAATAAAACCACTACGGTTTACGATGAGCTGGGTCGCACCCTGGGCAGTATTGATGTCGCGCGCAATGCGGCTGGCCGTACCAGCGGTACTGGCGCATCAGGCAATGATCCATTCCTGAACCAGGTGACTGCGGCAACGCCAACCATCAGTTATGCCCTGGATGCCTTCGGTGCGGTGATTAGTGAAACGCGCACCTCTGGTGGTGCCAAAGGGGTTGAGCAGGGGGAAACCCTGGTAGTTACCCATCGCTATGATTTGGCTGGCAATGAAATCGCTACCACTGATGCTATGGGCAGTACAGTGCTCAAGCAATACGATGTCGGCAGCCATCTCATCAAGGAGACCCAGTCTGTCAGCGCTAGCTTCAACGGCTGGACGGCGGGCAACTACGACTATACCTTGGAGAAGCGCTACGTCTACGACCGCACTGGCCGCCAGATTGCCAGCACGGAAGTTTACACCGATAGCGCCAATGCCAAGCAGCAGACCGGCAAGGTCAGTACCTACAATGCGTTTGGCGATATAGACGCGGAGTATCTGGTCTGGGGAGCTGCCAGCCTGGACGTTAATGCCCTGCGCAACAGTGTGGCGGGCAGTGGATTCAATAGCGCAATTACCGCCAGTTATGGCTATGACAAAGCTGGCCGGGTCACCACCCGGACCGGCCAGGACGGAGCAACAAAATACCTCTACGACCTCGCGGGGCGTAACACACGGGTTGAACAACTGGGTAATAATACGGCCACTGATGGTACTGGCACTCGTGTAACTGAAACCGTGTACGACCTGCTGGGGCGCGCAACGACACAACGTGGTCCGCAGTTCAATGCCCTGAATCTGGCAGCGGATACCCTGGCTACGGTTAATCAGGCGACGACCCTGGTGAATCCAAAAACCAGCCAGGAATACGACCGCTGGGGCAACATCACCAAGCGTACGGATGCAGCCGGTAGCTATACGACTTACACCTATAACGCGGACAATAAAGTCATTACCGAAGTGTTCTCCGGAACGTCAAACCTGACCCACGAAATTCACTACGACAAACTCGGTCGCAGCGTGGAGGATGTGCAGAAAAACAACGGCACTGAAACCCGTAAACGCCGCAGTGAGTACAACCAGGCAGGACAATTAACCGCGAGTGTCGACGGCACCAATGTGCGCACCGAATACGCCTACGACGGTTTTGGCAACCAAATTGCCACCCGCAATGGTGTCGGGACAGTTACCGTGGATGCCTTCGATGCCAACGGCAATCAGTTGCGCCACAGTGTGTTACGCAACAGCGCAACAGGCAATGTGAATACCACTGCGGATTATTACGTAAGCGCGGGCTCAACCCAGGCAAACCTGAACCTTACCGGCAAGGAAGTGGTGCTGCAAAGCTACCAATATGACCAGGCGGGTCGCCGTATTGCTGACGGCAAGGTGTCTTCCAGCACGACCGCTATGGAATGGGTCTGGGTGCCCAATCCGACATCGGAAGGTGGGTCCTACCAGTACCAATCCGTAACCAGGGTCACTCCCGGTAATGCCAATTACTATCGCTACGACGAGCGCAATAACGTTATCGCGACCCGTAACCCGACTGGCATCACCAAAACCAACGAGTTCAATTTTGCCAATCAAAAGGTAAAAGAAACTGATGGTAATGGCAGCACTATGTCGTGGGTATACAGCACAGCTAGTGACTACTCGGTCGGGCAGCTCAAGTCACATACCGATTTGGGTGGCCATACCACCACATACACCTATAACGACTTTGGTCAAACCAAGACGGAAACCATAGCTGGCCGCACCCGCACCTTTGCTTACACCGAAAACGGCTTGCTCAAATCCATGAGTGAGACCTGGACCCAGGCGTATCATGACGAGGCTAGAAATGGCAGCACGTCAGGAGGTACTTTCGACAGTATTCACACGCTGACGGATGTTAACTCCTACGATTACAACATTAATGGGCAGCAGGTTCGCAGTACACTCCAGCATACCCGTGTTGGTGAGGTTCCAGACGATATAAGGACCGGCCCTGACGGCGAATCTACCTATTATTTATCAACGAAGATATTGAATAAGGTATACACCTACACCACCAACAGCGCCTACGACAGGTTGGGTCGGCTGACCCAAGTAAGTAATCCAAGTGGTGGCCAGGTGTCATCTGCCGGTGCTATCAATGATGTCAATACCTTAGGGAATCTAACCTATACCTATGATGAGTTTGGTAACCGTCTGCAAGTATCTGCACGCTATACACCGCTGGGGGGTACGGAAGCGACCCAAACTCAAACGTACAGATACGACAACGAAGGCCGCATCATCAATGCCAATGGCATGATCATTGACTATGACAAGGCGGGCCGTCGCTGGCACACCGAGACGGCGGGCAGTAACCAATATGCCAACCCCTACAGTGAAAGTACGCCAACCGGGGTCAGCAGCTACCAGAACCTGTACAAATACACCGACACCGGCCAGATCCAGAGTATCTCGGGCGGCACGGTGAGCCATGCCACCAACTTCAGCCTTACCGCCATTACTGCCGGTCAGGATGGCTACCTGTCAGTGAAAGACAGTCGCCAGTACGATAGCCAGGGTTACATGACCTACCAGAAGGCCAACAATACCGAAACCACCAGCGTGTTTTTGGTAGATGGCCGTATGAGTTCACAAACCGTGAAGGAAAACGGCAAGACGTCGGGTATCACGACTTATACCGACTACGACGGCGCGGGCAACCTGACCAAATACAATTATCAGGTGCACAACTCCAGTGGTACTTATCAATACACCCTGACCTATACCAACACCTACGGGCAGGCGGGTAAATTCGACAGCTACAAACAAACTGGCCAAACCGCGCAGAGTTCGCAAAGCGGCAGCACCAA
>JAGKXA010000499.1 GCA_021151615.1 Cellvibrionaceae bacterium
CGAGTGGGGGCGTGAGCCGCCAACTTATGAACGCTTCCACGGTTGTATCGACGTGCAAATTGGCGGCGGTGGCAATACCAGCTCGACGCCAGCAAGTTCGAGTCGCTCCAGTATCGCGCCCAGCTCCTCTAGTCGCTCCAGCGTGCTGCCGAGTTCATCAAGCCGCTCAAGCGTGATTCCAAGCTCATCAAGTCGTTCGAGCCTGGCGCCCAGCTCTTCCAGTCGCTCAAGTATTGCGCTCAGCTCATCGAGCCGCTCCAGCACGCCACCTGCGTCCTCCAGTCGCGCTGCTTCATCAACAGGCTCGACGGCTTACTGCAATTGGTATGGTTGGATGGTGCCTATCTGTAAAACTCAAACTACTGGCTGGCATAACGAAAATAGCCAGACCTGTGTCGGTCAGGTGACTTGCGACGCGCCGCGTTAATGGTCTTTATCCCTGGCGGTGCGCCGCCAGGGTTCTCTGATGGAGGGAGGCATAAAATGAATATAGATATGGTTAAAGCGCGTCTGCCGCTCTGGGGTGGAGTACTGATTCTGCCGATTTTGGCGCTGGGTTTTTATCTCGATCATCAGCGACCTATGGCTGTAGATAGCTTCACCCAACAGTCATTGGTGATGCCGCCGGCCAAGGCACCCGCATACGACCCCCCGGCGTTGACTGACGATCAGCGAGCAATAGAAGCGCTGCCTTCGCTTGCCTCTCGAGCCCAGAGTGAGAAAATACCAGCGGCATTACTCTCCCCGGAAGAGGCACGCAAAGCGGTGTTTGGTAAAGAAAACGCGGTCTACGAGAAAGCCACTAATTTGTTTGAGGCAGAATCGATAGATGTGGACTGGGCAATGACTTATGAGCAATCGCTGCGCGCTATGTTTGCCAGCCATTCGGGGTTGATGCGGGTCAGCGTCAATACCATCAGCTGTCACACCAGTATGTGTCGTATTGAAGTCTTTACTCCGCGCGATACCGATGCCGATTATTTCACAGCCATGTTTTACAACGCGCTTGATAACTTTCGCGAGGGCGCGCTCAAAGCTGAGGCCTCCATTGCCCGGCGTATGGAGCAAGGTATGACTTCGGTGTACATTGCGCGCAAAGGCTATACCTTAGGCTTCTACTGAGTTGATCAGGTGCAAGCTGTGTTATCTTGGCGGCCTTGAATTGCGCGAGGTTCCGCTGTGCTGCATTACCAGATTGTGCCTGTTACTCACTATCAACAAAATTGCACTTTGCTCTGGTGCGATCAAACCCGCGACGCGGCGGTGGTTGATCCGGGCGGTGATGTCGAGCGAATTCTGGCTGCCGTCACGGCACAGGAT
>JAGKXA010000500.1 GCA_021151615.1 Cellvibrionaceae bacterium
ATCACCGACGAGGCAAACGCGGGTTGGATACACGCCCTGGCGCACGATCAGCAAGGCATTCTCTGGTTCGGGCATCAGGATCTGGGGTTGATCAGTTTTAATCCGGCCAACGGGGGCATGCGCCGCTATGGCAAGTCCGAAGGGTTGGATTTTTTGGATATCCGCGAATTGTTTGTCGATTCAGCCAACAACCTCTGGATTGGTAGCTATGGCGGCGGTTTGTTTATGCTGGATAAGCAGCGCGAACGCATAGTGGCCGTGAAACACGATGCGCGCGAAAAAAGCGGCATCGTTTGGTCAATCATGGAAGACCAGCAAAAAAATCTTTGGGTAGGCGATGGCAGTGCGGTCAATGTGCTTGCGCCCGGCAGCGAACAATTTATTCGTTTTACCAATGATGAGTCTGAACCTTCATCGCCTGGCAATTATGTCGTCAACGAATTGTTTATGGATAACACCGGTGATATCTGGCTGGGATACTTCCCCTCGGGTGTGGATGTGATAGATCGTCAGGCGTCGGTCTTTAACAACTATCGTTACATTGCTGGCAACACCAATTCGGTAACCGATGGTGGTGTTCTTTCGGCTGTTAAAGACCAACGCGGCAACCTGTGGATCGGCGCTGGTTACGGCCTGAATTATTTTGACCCACTACACCAGACCTTCACGCGCTATAAACACGACCCGGCCAACCCCGGGTCCATGAGTGGCGACACTGTGCTTTCACTCGCGCTCGATGAACCGGCGCAACATCTGTGGTTGGGAGTTTGGTCGCGCGGCTTGAATCGTATGGATTTGGCGAGCGGTAAATTCAAACGCTATTTGCCGGATGCCAACAATCCCGCTGCCATTCGCGGGCGCGAGCCCTGGGCACTGGCGCGCGATCAGCAAGGCACTTTATGGATTGCTACTGAAGAAGGTTTAAATCGTTACGATCCCGCCAGCGATTCATTTCGCTATTTTGTGCCTACGCCCGCACAAATGGATGGCGATAAAGTCTTGTATGCGCGCGCGGTTTTTGTCGACCAGCAAAACCGCATTTGGGTTGGTGCTATGACCGGCCTGTATTTATTTGATCCGGCGAGTGAAAGCTTTACTCGTTACCGCCACAAAGAAGGTGATGCCAGCAGCCTGGGCGCGGATCTGGTATTTGCGCTCTATGAGGATAGTCGCGGCAATTTTTGGGTGGGCACTGATGGCGGTGGCATTAATTTAATGGATCGCGAGCGCGGCACGTTTACTGCCTACACCAGTCGCGATGGTTTAGCCAATGATGTGGTCGCTGGCATTATTGAAGACCAGCAGGGCTTCCTCTGGC
>JAGKXA010000196.1 GCA_021151615.1 Cellvibrionaceae bacterium
CGCGAGGCACTGCCGGGATGGTTGAGCTTCAATACCAGTACCCGTACTTTTAGCGGCACACCTCCAACAGCAACAAGCTACTCAATTGAGCTTCGCGCTACGGATCCGAGTGGCGCTTATGGTATTAAGCAATTTTCACTCACGGTCAACAACCAGGCCGCGCCGGTAAATAGCGTTACGCTTCCGGGTACCGTATTCACCTATGGCACTTCCACTACTTATAGCTTGCCTGCCAACGCATTTACTGACGCCGATGGAGATACCCTGAGCTATAGCGCAACTGCCAACGGCGGCGCACTACCCTCTGGCCTTACGATCAATTCGGCGAGCGGAACCATTAGCAGTAACGGGAGTGTTGCGGCCGGCACTTACACTATTCAGGTCAGGGCAACAGATGTTGCAGGCACTAGTGCAACCGGAACATTTACGCTGGTTGTAAACAACAAGCCTGTAGCAGGCCCAGGATCGCTGCCCAACACCACGGCGTATATCGGCCAAAGCTTTAATTACAGCTTTGGCACAGATGTCTTTAGCGATGATCAGTCGTTGACATACGGTGCCAGCGGAATGCCGTCAGGTGTTACCTTTAACCCGAGCACCCGCAGTTTCAGTGGTACTGTATCAGGCACCGCCGGAACCAATTACACAGTGACGGTGACGGGGACAGATCCTCACGGGCAATCCACGTCCCGCACCTTTGTGATTACGCTGGCTCTTGCCAACGTAGCACCCGTTTATCAAAACGGCTTATCAAGTCAATCAGCAACGGTGGGTCGGGCGTTCAGTTACTCGTTTGCATCCAATGCATTTACCGATGCGAATGGAGATAGCCTCACCTACACAGCCTATTGGAAGCAAACGGTAACGTCTGGAGGCGGTACTGAAAGTGGAGGAACGACAAGCTATCAATATACTTCCCTGCCATCATGGCTTAGCTTTAATGCTAGCACTCGGACTTTCAGTGGAACGCCGACAACATCTGGACCCATTGAAATTCAGGTTCGTGCATCGGACGGACAAGTGTGGACAAGCGGGGACTTTAGCATTTCGGTAATGGCTCAGGCTGCACCCGTCTATCAAAGTGGTTTGTCGAATCAAACGGCGCGTAAGAGTTCTGCATTTACATATCAATTTTCAGCAACGGCGTTTACCGATGCCAATGGCGACGCATTGACTTACGTTGCAGATCTGGAAGTACAAAAATATCAAGCTTATCCTAACGGGGAAGGTGGTTATTACTACACAGGTTATGACCCACTTCCGTCCTGGCTGAGCTTCAATAGCAGCACCAGAACTTTCAGTGGGACACCGCCTACATCTGCTAGTTCTTCATACAAGGTTCGTGTCCGCGCAACAGATACAGCGGGCAGCAACCAAACAACATCAGGTACTTTTACTATCACTGTCCTTGCCGCCCTGTCCGCTGGTGGTGCCCCTTCATTTAATATTGGCAATCTGGCTAACGGCGCTAACATTACTGCTTTGGCGAGCGAGGTGAATCCACGAGTAGATGTACTGGCTGCACTACGCCCAACGGCTTCTGCTAATGATGTTAGTGTCTGGTATTACTATGATGGCCAAGGTCGCATTACGGGTACTGTTAATGAAAAAGGCTTCCTGACGGAGACGGTTTATAACGAAGCAAATAACACCCGCGCGACCAATCAGTATGATGGCGTGGTTGCCCCTACCGCATCGTCTCTTTTGAACGATCTAAAGTCCGGGCTCGCTTACAACAGCCTTGTGAACTATGACACCTTGGGGCGCGTAGCGAAACAAACCGCCGTTGATGGAACTACCACCGATTACGAATACGATTCTGCTGGTCGACTGGTCAGGTCGGTTATCGCCAAAGGGCAAACCGAGATAGACGGCAGTAGCGCGCAACGCGCAACGCGAACTACCTATAATGCCTTTAGTGAAGCCACTGGCACGGTCTCTGGTGTGAATGAAGCGGCGCTGGCAACGACGATCAATAGCATTCAACAAAACGCCGGATTGACTGCCAGTCAGAAAACCGCACAAATCAAAGCAGCCATCGACAGCGCAGTGTCTACCTATGGGACTCAAAAAACCTATGACGCTTTGGGAAGAGTCATCCAGGCGAGAGACACCAATGGTGCTATCACCTACTTCTTCTACGACGCGGAATCGCGTTTGCGTTACACCATTAATCCAATGCGCAATGTCAGTGAGATTAAATACAACGCGTTTGGGCAAGTCGAAGCGACCGTAAATTACAGCAGCAATATCAGTCTCGCCGGTTTGACCCTGGATGGTGTAGCTTCTCGCATAACGGCTGAAGTAAATAAGCTCGCTAACCCAACCAAAGATCAACGCGTTGATTACACCTATAACCAGCGCGGCCTGCTTGAGAAACAAGTTGATGGCGAAGGATTCGATACTCGCATCACCTACACCAAATACGGCGAGAAAGACATAGTCACAAAAACGCTGAATGATGGTGTGACAGTCAAAGACAAATTTGGCTACAACAATCGCGGAGAGCTGGTTCAGGTAATCAAGGATTTCGGCGGACTCGGTTTAACTACTAACACCACCTACGATGCGTTTGGGCGTGTATTAACGGAGAAAGACGCACGCGGAAAAGTCACCAGTTACTCCTATACAAGTTCAGACGGGAATAATGGCGGTCGCACCATCGTTGTCACTGATCCATTGGGTAAAACCAACAAGACGGTATACGACACCTTTGATCGTACCCTGAGTGTATTTGATGCATTTAATCGAGAAACAAAATACGTATATGTCACCGCTGATCGGTCGATTCAGGTAACGACACCGGAAAATATTTCGGTGACGACCTACAAAACCCGTTCAGGCGAGGTGGCGCAGGTTACCGATGGCAATAACGTAATAACGCGGTATCAATACAACGCCAGTGGCCAATTGAAACGTGTAGTGAATGTGACTACCGGTAAAACACTTACCGAAAACGAGTATTTCGAGAATGGTAATTTGTGGAAAACTACCGACGCCCGTGGCACGGTGGTGGAGTTGGAATATGACGCTCTTAGGCGCGTTATCACGCGCACTGTGGATCCAACGGGGTTAAGGCTTAAAACAGAATACCAATTCAATGCGCTCGGCCAACAGTATAAGCTCATTGAAGCCCAGAACTCCGGCAACACTGCATCGCGTATTACCGAATACATCTTTGATCGCAAAGGCCAGTTGCAAGCCGTCGTTACTGACCCGGATACCCTCAAACTGCAGACTACCTATACCTATGATGGTGCGGGCAATACCGTCGCAGTATCCAAAGGTACGGTAGACAAGCCGAACCAGCAAATTACCAAGTATGTGTTTGATAAGGCGGGTCGTCGCATCGAGGAAATTGTTGATCCTGTTAGCACGCAAAATCCGCTCGGGTTAAACATTACTACTACCTACAAATACGATGCCAATGGCAACGTTAGTCGCAAGATCGACGCAAGGGGTAATAGCACCTGGTACGTGTATGATAACGCCAGCCAACTGCTGTTCACCGTAGATGCCACCGGAAGCGTGCTCGGAAATACTTATGATGGCAATGGTCGATTAATTGGTGTGACCAAATACGCCACTCGCGTAGATATCACAGGTTTCGGTAATGAAGTAACGTCCCTCGTTCCCACAACCAATACCACGGATCTTTTCACCAAGTATGTATACGACAGAGATGGTCGCCTAAAAGAGACAATCGTAGATGCGTTCGATGCAGTTAAAAATCCGTCTGGGTCAAACATCAGCACAAAAACCTTCTATGACAATAATGGCAATGTCACTCGCTCAGAAGATGCGAATACCCAAAGCACCTGGTACGTATATGACGCCAATAACAGACTGGCCTACACAGTTAACGCATTAGGCTACGTTACCTATAACCAGTACGATAATGCGGGTAATTTGATAAAAACTACCCAATACAGCAATGCTATCTCCGTTAATGGGTTTGGAGATCAGGTTACCAGTGTCAGTCCGATTGCCAGCTCGGCCGCTGAAGAACCAGATCGCGTCACAGAGTTTGTCTATGACAAGGCGGGTCGTCAGCGCTTTACTATTGATAGCCTAGGCTATTTATCTGAGACCATCTATAACGACTTGGGTCAGGTTAAAGAGCAGCGTCGCTATGATGAGTCGTTAAAAGTACCCTCTAACACTGCGCGCGATGATGCGACCCTCGTTGGATTGCGCGGTACCACCAGAACGCTCGCAGATTCTGCGACCCGTGGTGAAAGTTATACCTATGACGCTGCAGGTCGACTAAAAACTACCACTGACGCCAAGAACGAAACTGAAGTCTATGGCTATGACGCTATGGGCAATCGTACCAGCCTGACAAATAAGGCAGGCAAGGTCTGGACCTATAAGTACGACAATGCCAACCGCTTGACCGATGAGATAACGCCGGAAGTGGAAGTTGCATCCATCAATAGCCTCACCGGTGAAGTCATAGTCGACGTTAAAGCCATCACTACGCACAATGACTATGACGCGCAAGGCAATGTAATCGCTCGCACTGAAGCTTATGGCACTAGCGATGCGCGCAAGACCGAGTACCGCTATGACAAGCTGGGTCGCCAAACACTTACCATCCTGCCAGGCTATTACAATCCAACCACAGGAGTTGTAGACCGCGAAAAAACGACGACAGACAGTTTCCAGCGTACGGTGACAGTCAAGTACGACTCATTGGGTAATGCCGTCCAAAACATCATCAAAGTTGGCCCCGGTGAAACCGATGTCATTTACCAAACCAAGGTTTATGACAAACTCGGACGCGTAACCTTTGAGATAGATGCGCTTAATGAAGTGACGGGATACACCTATGATTCAATGGGCAACCAGAATACGGCAACGAGATACAGAAATACCGCTACGAGTCCGGTAGGCAGTTTGTACACGGTCGGCACTCAAGCGAGCGCTATTGTTAATTCTTCTCTAATCGATAGAACTGTTACTACAGAATATGACGCGTTAGGCAGAAAGAAATCTGTAGTCCAAGCGACAGTTTCAAACTTCTACCCAGTTAACAGAGGAGGAGCGAATCAAGAATCGATAGTGCTGGTATCTGCGGCTCCAAGAACAGACTACCGGTACAACGCTTTTGGCGACCTCATCAAAGAGACAGTTGCGGTAAGCGACCGACTGTCGGCTGAAACCTATTCTTACTACAATAGTTTGGGCCAAAAAGTAGCGACTATCGATGCGATGGGTTACTACTCCACCTATCAATACGATGCGTCCGGCAATTTGACCAATCAAATCGACTATGCCGAAGCTCTTGATCAAGCGACACTGACCGATCTTAAAGGCATTACAGCGGGGGTGATTCGTCTACCTGCTGCACCGCTGGATCCAAAAAGCCTGAATCGCAAAACCACCTATGTGTACAACGAGTTAAATCAACGCACAGAAATTATTCGCTATAACCTGAGCTATTACACGGTCAATGGTGCCGATGTGAATGGCAAGACTTATGGTAAGACGAATAGTCTGGAGAAAACGGTCTGGATTGGTACTTACGATAAACTCGGTAATCTGACCGAACAACTTGATGCGGATGGCAATAAAACCACTACCGAATACGATGTGCTTGGCCGAACCAGCGGTAGCATTGATGTTGCACGCAATGCCGCTGGAATTGGTGGTCTAACCGGTACTGGAGCCACGGGCAATGACCCATTCCTGAATCAGGTGGCGGCTGCGACTCCAAGCATCCGTTTTGTACTGGATGCGTTTGGTGCGGTGATCGCGGAGTTCCGCAGCTCGGGCGGCGCCAAAGGTGTAGAGCAAGGCCAAACATTAGCCACTACCCACAGATACGATATGGCGGGTAATGAGATTGCAACCACCGACGCAATGGGACAAACGATTCGTAAACAATACGATTCGGGCAGCCACCTTATCAAGGAAGCTCAGGAAGTTAGTACCGATTTCAGTGCATGGGCAACGGGTAACAGCAAATACACGCTGGAAAAGCGCTATGTATACGATTTGACAGGGCGCCAGTTGGCAACCCTTAACGTATATACGGATGCGAATAACATAAAACGTCAGGCTGGTACAGGGGTTGCGTACAATAGCTTTGGCGAAGTTTCGCTTGAATACGTCGTGGAAGCAGACGCAACAAAGAGTACCGATGGCCTCAGAAGCGTTTCGCAAATCGGTGTGTCACTAAACAGAGGTGGTTTCGATAATCTTAAGATTACTTCACGGTATGACTACGATGCCGCTGGAAGGCTGGGAACCAAGTGGGGTGTAGATGGCAAAACAGTTTATTATTACAACCTCGCTGGCAATAATACCCGTGTAGAACAGAGAGGCGATGAATCAACCGCTGATAATACGTCTACCCGGATTACTGAAACGATTTACGACTTACTGGGTCGTGCTATTAAACAACGCTTACCGAAGTTCAGTGCACTGAATCTGGGTGCGGATACTCTGGCGACTCAGGGGCAGCAAGCAGCGCCGGTAACCCCACAGGTTTACCAAAACTATGACCGCTGGGGCAATGTACTGTCGCGCACCGATGTAATGGGTACAACAACTACCTATGACTACAACGCCGACAATAAAGTTATCAGGGAGGTTTCCACCGCAACACCAACGCTGGTCCATGAAATTCACTACGACCTGCTTGGGCGTAGTGTAGAGGATGTTCAGTCTAATAACGGTATTGAGTCCCGCAAGCGCCGCAGCGAGTACAACGCCGCTGGCCAATTGACGGCAAGCATCGATGGAACCGGTGTCCGCACCGAGTTTGCGTATGATGGTTTCGGCAACAAAATTGCGACCAAAAATGAATTGGGTACCGTTACGGTCGATGCCTTCGATGCCAACGGCAACCAGGTTCGTCGTAGCGTCCTGCGCAACAAAGTGGATGGTAGTGGCAACAACACGCTTGATTACTATGTCGGCTTAGCGACGGGTACTACGCAGCAGACGCTTAGCCTGACCGGCCATGAAGTTGTCCTGGAAAATTACCAATACGATGAAGCCGGCCGTCGCGTGGCGGATGGCAAGGCGACCACCACCACCCTGGTGAAAGAGAGAGTGTGGGTGCAAGTGTGGCATGGTGGCTATTGGAAAGACCAAACTGTTAGCAAGTCAGTGGCGGGTAATGCCAACACCTATCGTTACGATGAGCGTGGCTTGCTGATCGAATCCTCCAACGCTACCGGCACCAGCAAACAATTCCAGTACAACGCGGCCGGTGCCAAGATCAAAGAGATCGACGGCAATGGCAGCCAGATGACCTGGAATTACAACACTGGCGACTACAAGTTCGGCCAGTTGGATTCGCACGTGGACCTGGGTTACCACATCACTACTTACACCTATTACGATTTTGGTGAAAAGAAGAGCGAAACCATCGCCGGGCGCAAGCGTGAATTTGCCTACACAGAAAATGGCTTGCTCAAATCCATAAGTGAGACCTGGAAGGAGCACGTACATAGCGAAGCCCAAAAAAGTACTGATGGCGGGGTTACCCTGGGGAGTACCTACGATTCCGACGATACAGTGACGGAAGCTACCACCTTCGACTACAACATCAGCGGGCAACAGGTTCGGCAAACCCAAACGCACATACGGGATGGAGACCGTCCGGACATCAAGAATGGTGGTGGTCCAGACAGCGAAGGCGTTTGGTATGCCACTACTCATTCAATTGATGCGAGCTACAGCTACACCACCAACACCGCCTATGACGCACTGGGGCGGATGACCAAGGTAAATACCTTGCCAAGTGGTGTTGTGGCTGCCTCCACGGGCAGTGGCAATGACCAGGTGCAGCAAATGAACACGCTGAACAACCTGGGTTACGTGTACGACGAGTTTGGCAACCGCCAGCAAGTGGTGGCGGACTACACCCTGGTCGATGGCACAGCGCAACCGTATACGTTGAACTACAAGTTCGACAACGAAGGTCGCATCACCAATGCCAACGGCATGATCATCGACTACGACAAAGCCGGTCGTCGTTGGCACACCGAAACCGCGGGTGGGACCCAATATGCGTCACCCACCTCG
>JAGKXA010000501.1 GCA_021151615.1 Cellvibrionaceae bacterium
CCACGTACTGGTGCAGCATCAAAATAATCACGGCCTACGGCTAAATATACATGATGATCAAGCGAGAAAAGTTGGTTGGACGTATCAAAACAGTACCATTTGCCATTGAGATACACTTCAGCCCACGCATGGGTTGATAAATGCGTGCTATCACTGCTATGCAAATAACCAGACACATAGCGTGCAGGCAACTTAAGATGGCGCGCACACGCCAAAAATACGTGAGTATGATCCTGACACACCCCTTGGCCCAGATCAAACGCTTCAGCAGCTGTAGTCAGGACATTGGTTGACATCGGGGTATAAGGCATACGCTCTAGAATAGCAGCCGATAAATCAATTAAATCTGATCGGTCAGTTCCTTTGCCATACTGTGCTATGAAATCCAGTAACGGTTCATGGCAGGCGGTTGTTTCGGTGGCATGGGTAAAAAACATGGGTGACAAACGGTTGTCTTCAATCGCTTCAGTGGGATTAATCTCAACCTCGCCCTGCGCCATGATCAGTAGTTCCTGATGCGGCTGGTTCACAGTCAGGCTGGTCCAGATATTACCAAAGCCATCCTGCTGGGTGCATTTAATGCCCGGTGCAGCCAGCTGCCATGCATGTACAATCTGATGTCCAAAGGTTTGTGGTGTTAATCGAATATATTGATTACTTCTTTTGACTGCACTTTCATAGTTATAGTGCGTTTGATGATTAATCACCAGATTCATGGACCCTCCTCAAACAGTGCCTGCATTTGGTCACAGAAACTGTAGAGTGCAGTAATATCTTTGTTTTGCTGCAATTCGACCCACGGTGCTTCCAGTGCAGTCCAGCCAATTGGAGATAGCATTTCTACGACGGTACGCAAGTCCTGAATTGCCATATCAGGAGAGCGCTTAAGCCGCAAGGCATTATCAATCTGTTCAATACACTGGCCCAGTTGCCAGAACAGGCGCACGTTTTCATCTTCATCCAGCACAGCTTCACAGCAACCGGAGATGAGTTCACAGACCTTATTTTTAAATTGCTGCTTGGGGTTAGTCAAAATATTGAGTGATTCAAATACTTCCTGACTAATCACACCCCGCACACACTGCATGTTTTCACGTACAGCACTCAAGTTCGCAACAATGGATGCAGGCTGGTTAGGATCCTGTAGCAAAGCATTTAAAGTCTTGGCATCCCATGCTGACAGGGAAAATGCATGGGAAAACTGCAAGGCTTCCTGATCATCAGTGAATGGTAATAGGCGGCACAGACCATCAATCCGGATCATGTAGCGACCCAGCCAATACAGGTTGGAAGCCGTGGACAGTAGTAAAAT
>JAGKXA010000502.1 GCA_021151615.1 Cellvibrionaceae bacterium
GCCGTCGAGGCGCTGGGCCGCAAGTTCCTGGATCTGCGCGCCAATCTGGGCGACGTCAGCTGCATCCCCGACCTGGTGGCGCAAGCCAAGGCGCTTGCCGAGAAAAATCCCCATTCCTTCTGGGCGATACGCATGCGCCAGTCGCAACTGAGTCGAGAGGCACGCTATGGCCGGTAACGCGATTGCATTGCAGCCGCCAAAGGCCTACGACCTCTTGGCTGCCCAGCCGCTCGTCGAGGAAGCGAAAGCTGCACTCGACACCCTGTTTGATAGCATCAAGGACTGATCGCGGTGCCTACTCACCAACTCATCATTGCACCAGCCGCGAAAGCAGACCTAAAAGACATCTACCAATATGGTTTGAGGCAATGGGGGCAGGCTCAATCCGAGACTTATCTGGAAATCCTTAAAATAAAATTCTGGTCACTGACTGAACAGCCCCTCATGGGAACTGAGCGTCCAGAACTGCTCTCTGGTATGCGCAGCCTGCCAACTGAAAACCATATTTTGTTTTACCGTGTTACGACCACGAACGTAGAAATAATCCGCGTACTACATGGCCGCCAAGATCCTGTACGTCATTTGAAATAACCAGTTAGTCCTCGTTCAACTGCGCCGGGGGGATTTGAACCCCCGTCCATGTTGATTAATAAAAACGATATGCGCAGTAATAGCGCAATATTCTGTTTGCAATTAGTATTCACAACCACCGGTGACGATACCGAGGAAAGGTACTAATGGATAAAAAAAATCTGTCAGAACGCGATATTTGCAGTAAATACATTACCCCCGCGCTTATCCAAGCGGGATGGGATCTGCAAACTCAAATACGAGAAGAACTAACCTTCACAGCTGGCCGCGTTATAGTTCGTGGGCGGATGCATACTCGTGGAGAAAAGCGTCGCGCTGATTATGTACTTTTTCATCAAGCTAATCAGCCAATAGCAATTATCGAAGCTAAAGACAACAAACAAAGTATTGGCTCAGGCATGCAGCAAGCATTGGCTTACAGCGATGCACTTGATATACCCTTTGTTTTTTCCAGTAATGGTGATGGTTTTTTATTTCATGATAAAACCCGCACTGGTAAATATTTAGAAACCGAACTAACCCTTGATCAATTTCCATCACCAACTGAACTGTGGCAACGCTATTGCCAATGGAAAAGATTAACACCGGAAGCGTGTGAAGTTATCGAAAGTCCTTACTACGATGACGGTCGAGGCCGTACACCGCGCTATTACCAAATGAACGCAATCAACCGCACAGTAGAAGCTGTTGCACGCGAGCAAGATCGTATTCTATTGGTGAT
>JAGKXA010000503.1 GCA_021151615.1 Cellvibrionaceae bacterium
GGTAGATACAGATCCTACTAGTGATGCGTTTACTGGTGATGCGTCACAATTGCTGGACTGGAGTGATTTCTATCGCGGCGGTGTTGTGGATATTCAAGGTGTTGGTAATAAAGTTCTCCATCCAAGTGATGAGTTGACCCAGCAGTATAGAAACTGGGGTTCATACTTTGCTGATATGTACAACGCTGGCAACTCTGATAATTGTAGTAGCGAGTGGCGCCCGGCTGATGAGCGTGCCGAGTGGGACGGCTCAGCATGTGTGAAGAGAGATGATCTGAATGGCTTCTTCCTGGATGGAGAAATCAATACAACTACCGAAACCAATACTGCAGCATATGTGCGTTTTGATTTTGAAACCCAGCTCGCCGGTTTGCCAACCGTTGGTAACATTGGTGTTCGTTATGTGCGCGTAACCAATGAAACCGACGGTTTTACAACTTACCCTCAGTCGGGAAAAAGCAGTGATCTGCCAGCTAATTGGGACCCTAAAACTGTCAATCCTGCAGATTATGATTTGTTTGATGTTACAAGAAAAAATGAGTTTTTGGGGAACCCAAATAACTACTTTGCTAACGAGCTATATGACTTTGCCACTGGCACTTATACGCCAAATAGCGCCAAGCGGACCTTGGATGATGTATTACCAAGTGTCAATTTGAAAGTTGAGCTCTCAGAGAATCAAATTGCTCGTTTCGCAGTATCAAAAGCCTTGGCATACCCGGATATTGGTGACTTAAGAAACTACGTCAATATCGGTGTTGCTCAGGGGTCGACTTACACCTTTAAGGCGCCGTTTTGGGGGCCAACTAATCCGCATCCATTAACTCCTGTTGTGGGTGGTGTGCGTCATGCCTCGGGAATGCCCGCAACTGTAAAAAGTGGCGCGAACTGCATGAGTGGTACAGAGTCTGTTCCTTGTGGGGATTACAGCTCGGCAGCTGATGGTCCTTTGTTGGATGCCGCCTCTGGTGCGCCTGTATTTCTCGGTAAAGATGGCAAGATAGTTAATCAGCAACGTGTAGTTGACGGAGCTGTTAACTTTATGGGGTGGGAGGGTTCTTCCGGTAACCCATTGCTGATGCCAATGGAATCTATCCAGTACGACGCTTCATGGGAGTGGTATTTTGCCGATGCAGGCTCCATGACTGTGTCTTTGTTCTACAAAGATCTGTCTAATTTCTTTATCAATGGTGCCTATGCGCGCGATTTTACCAATCCTGAAACTGGTGAAACGCAAACTGTAGCTATTGCTGGTCCACAAAATGGCGGCGATGGTTCAATGAAGGGCTTCGAAGTGGCTTATCAGCAGTTC
>JAGKXA010000197.1 GCA_021151615.1 Cellvibrionaceae bacterium
ATATATGGCGGAAGGGCAGGGATTTGAACCCTGGGTAGGCTTTCACCTACGCCGGTTTTCAAGACCGGTGCATTAAACCACTCTGCCACCCTTCCGAGTGCGGCAAATTATACATAGCTTTTTTGATTGGGCAAGAGAGAAACTCAAATTTAATAGCTAAATATAACAATAAAATAGATTGGTTAATTTTGTTGATTATAAAAAAGCCGAATTGATGTCAATTCGGCTTTTTGGGTTTAAATCATAGTTTATTTATTGTTGATCGCCGCTGTTGCGCTTGCTCAGGCGTGGATCATTTAATGGTCTGGAGATGGGTCGAGGGTTGTGATCTACGCTGGGCGGCAAGCTTGTATCCAATGCTCGCGAGGCCTGGCTCTCGATAGTCTCGGTAATAATGCTGATATTCCCTATAGGTTTTGGTGCGTTGCGAGGGTCGTTGCTGGCTCTCGCTGGGGTAGAACTAATATCTACCTCGGTAATAGTTCTGCGCTCAGTGGCTTCAATGGTCACCTCCGGTGGCTCAGTGGTGACAATTGCTTCTGGTTCGCGTTGCTCTCCAGTTGGTTGTTGCTCCGGGGGGGCTGGCAAATCAGAAGTTTGTATGGCTGAAGGCTCATTCGCCTTTGATGCTGCTACCTCGACAGATGTTTGCTCATTATCCGTTGAATCATTACTGGCAATGCTTTGATTGGATATTACTTCTGCAATAGTGGTAGGCGCTTCTTCGATAGCTTGCGCAGCTTCAAATAACGGTGCTGGCTTGCTGGCTTGCTGTTGCGCGTGTTCTGCAATTGCGGCAGAAATTTGCTGGGCAAGTTGTGCGGACTCGCTCAGGACAGCAGGTGTTGCTTCCTGAGGTTGAGTTGAAGATATCTCTTCTTGATTTTCCTCTGCCTGGTTTTCTCCTTCCTCGCGGCGATTGCGGCGGCGCTGTTGTGAGCGAGTGCGGCGACCTGCCGGACGCTTGGAGGGGCGCAACTCATCGCTATCATCCTGATTGTCGTTAGTGGCAATTACGTTCTCTTCATTTAGTTCATCTTTAACGGGTGCGGGTTGACGACGATTATTCTCTCTATCATTGCCGCGGTTGTTGCGATTGCGGTTGTTGCGAGATTCTTCATCGTTGTTAGTTTGGTTGTCGCGTGGTTGTTGCTCGCGATTACTGCGCGGCCTGCGCTCATTTTGCTCGCGTTTTTCAAAGTCTTTTGTGTTTTCGTTGCGTTTGTCCTGTTCGCGCGACGGCTTGTTGTCGTTGGTGTTGCGATGGTCCAGGTTATCAATGATTTCACGATCTTCTTTGCGCTCTTTGTCACGACGATTACGGTTGTCGCGACGATTGTTGCGTCCGGAGTTGCGACGGCTGTCTCTTTTGTGTTCGCGCTTGTTTTTGCTGTCTTCGTTTTTTTCGCCACCGAAAATACTTGTGATTGAATCAATCAGGCGTGACAACAGGCCTGCTTTTTTGGCAGGTTCCGGGGCAGGCTGGCTTGGACTGGCGGGTTGCACTAATGGTTTTGGCGCAACAAAGGGTTTTGCGTTGAAGTCTTCCTCTTCTTCCTTGGCCTCATCGGTATGAGCAACAATTTTATAGCTGGTTTCCAGGGTGCCTTCATCGTCATCGCGCAAGCGTTGAACTTCAAAATGTGGAGTCATGAGTTCTGCGCTGGGAACGATGACTACGCGAGTGTTATTGCGTGACTCGATGCTGGAGATGGTTTTACGTTTTTCGTTTAGTAGATAGGTTGCAACTGATACGGGGCAGATTGCACGTATTTCAGCGCTGCGCTCTTTTTGTGCTTCGTCTTCCACCAATCTCAAGATGGATAGCGCTAAGGAGCGGGTGCTACGAATTGTGCCTACGCCATCGCAGCGTGGGCAGATTTTGGAATGAGTTTCGCCAAGTGAGGGGCGCAGGCGCTGACGCGACATCTCCATCAATCCAAAGCGAGAGATTCGCCCGATTTGGACGCGTGCGCGATCCATCATCAATGCATCGCGCACACGGTTTTCTACCTCGCGCTGGTTACGCACGGGTTGCATATCAATAAAGTCGATAACAATCAGGCCGCCCATATCGCGTAAGCGCAGTTGGCGGGCAATTTCATCGGCAGCTTCCAGGTTCGTTTGCAGTGCCGTTTCTTCGATATCTCCGCCCTTGGTGGCGCGTGAAGAGTTGATGTCGATGGCAACCAATGCTTCCGTTACGTCAATGACAATGGAGCCGCCAGACGGTAATTTCACTTCACGTTGGAAGGCAGTTTCTATTTGCGACTCTATTTGGTAGCGATTAAAAAGCGGAATGTCATCTTGATAGAGTTTTACTTTGCTGCGGTAATTGGGCATTACCTGCTGGATAAAACCCGCAGCCAAATCAAAGGCTTCTTTGTTGTCTACTATTACTTCGCCAACATCCTGACGAAGGTAGTCGCGAATTGCGCGAATAATGACGTTGCTTTCCTGGAACAGAAAGGCGGGTGCCGTTGCATTTTTAGCGGCGCTAGAGATTGAGTCCCAGAGTTGTAATAAATAATTTAAATCCCATTGCAGTTCTTCAGAGCTACGGCCAACACCTGCAGTGCGAATAATTACTCCCATTCCTGAAGGAACTTCCACTTCGCCTAATGCGTCTTTCAGCTCGGCTCGGTCTTCACCTTCGATTCGACGGGAGATACCTCCTGCACGGGGGTTGTTTGGCATCAGTACCAGATAGCGACCAGCCAGACTAATAAAGGTGGTTAGCGCTGCACCTTTGTTGCCGCGCTCCTCTTTGTCAATTTGTACAATTACTTCTGTGCCTTCTTTAAGGACATCTTTGATTTTTATGCGGCCATCAAGGTCGCCAGGGTTGCGGGTAAAGTATTCGCGAGAAATTTCTTTGAGTGGAAGGAATCCGTGTCGCTCTGCACCGTAGTCGACAAATGCGGCTTCGAGGCTGGGTTCAACGCGGGTGATTTTTCCTTTGTAGATGTTGGATTTTTTTTGTTCGCGATTGCGATTTTCAATATCCAAGTCGTACAGCCATTGGCCATCGACCAGTGCTACGCGCAACTCTTCAGGTTGAGTTGCATTGATGAGCATTCTTTTCATGTGTTACCTAATTGTCTGTGAGGCGTTAGCCAAGATGACAATCATGGTTAATCCAAGAATGTTTTGCGCAACCGTATAGACTGACGTGCTACCTAATGACAGAAGGCTCACATCAGCGGTTGGAGGGTTTGCTCCTTTATGGTGTTAGTGGGGCGCTACACAGCGCTAACACCAGTAAGCTTTCCCTTTAGCTCGTTGATCTGCCGGTTAATCCGGCTTCTATTTGTAGGGGCAGACTAGTTTTAGCAGTTTGCCAATTGGGTTGTTTTTTTGATCGATCTGCGATCAAGTTGCCAGATTGTAATTGAGCAAATTGTAGGGTGCTCATCATCGGCGCTTATAGCTGCATCAGAATGTATAAATCGTGCTTGCTATAAGTATGCAACCTGTATTTTGGATGGTTCTCTTGGCGCTTTGCCAGTATCCGATTTTTACAAATAGATTTTCTAATGAGTTCAGCAAAACAAATATCGTATTAACAATGAGTGCAACCAAGGTCGACGCAATTGTTAGGGCAGTTGGCGTGTATGCTTCACCTTCTACCGTTGTCAGTGCTTTTAAGGGTTTGTTATTTATGTCAAATTGCGGAGACACAATCGCTAAGCCCTTGCTGTCAGCGGTATTTCCTAGTGATGCGCCTATCATTTGCGCGATCCGGAAACCAGCCTGTATCAGCTCTTCGACTATAGCAGTAATCCCTGAATGCGGCAATTAAATCAGTGGTTTAGCTGAGTTGTCGTTTATTGGTATGGGTATGTGGGTAGGGTTCTTGGTGGGGTTGATGTATGATGGCGGCTATGAAAAAAAGTGATGATTTACATGAAAGCAGCCCTTCTTCAGGGGTTGGCTTCATTACAATTGATGCGGATTTGGCTGGGCAACGGCTGGATAATTTCTTGATTGCTCGTTTGAAGGGGGTGCCTAGATCCAAAGTTTATAATGTGATTCGCAAAGGAGAGGTGCGCGTCAATAAGGGTAGAATTAAACCCGAGTACAAGCTCATGCCGGGGGATTTGGTACGAGTTCCTCCAATTCGTACTGCGGAGTCGGGTACCGAGGCCAAGGCGAGCCATCAGATGATGGCGTTACTTGATAGCTCAATCCTGTTTGAGGATGAGGGGTTGCTGGTAATAAATAAGCCGCCTGGGTTGGCTGTTCATGGTGGTAGTGGTGTTACTTTGGGGTTAATTGAAACCTTGCGGCAGATGCGCCCCGAGGCGCGCCATCTCGAGTTGGTGCATCGCCTGGATCGAGATACCTCTGGTTGCATCATGGTTGCCAAGAAGCGTAGCTACCTGCGTCATCTGCAAGCTGCATTGCGTCAGAAGTCTGCCGGTGCTGGTGGTGTTGAGAAGGTTTACCAGGCATTGGTTCTCGGTAGTTGGTCAAAGCGCTGCCATCAAGTTAATGCTCCTCTGATGAAGTTTGAGGTCGCTGGTGGTGAGCGTGTGGTCAGGGTTCATCCTGATGGTAAGCCAAGTTTGACGGAATTCAGCGTGCTTAAGCGTTATGAGGGGTTTACCTTGATTGAAGCTCGGCCTATTACCGGGCGTACCCACCAAATCCGCGTTCATGCCCAATATGCGGGGCATTGCCTGGCTGGAGATGAAAAATACGGAAACGATCAGATTAACGAATCCTTGCGTGCTCTCGGGCTGCGCCGTTTGTTTTTGCATGCGTCTTCGTTGTCTTTTTATTTGCCTGATGCTAGTGGTCTGACTCGTGTGGAGGCGCCCTTGTTATCGGATTTGGTTGAGCCTTTGTCCAAATTGATTGAGTTGAACTGAGTGCGAGGCTGGTAGTGCTACTTATATTCGATTGGGACGGCACCTTAAGTGATTCAAAAGCCAAAATCACCCAAGCTATGCAGATGGCTGCTAGTGACTTGGGGTGGCAGCCGCTGGCTGATCATCTTATTCATGACATTATTGGGCTGGGATTGCCTGAGGCGATTCATCGGTTGTATCCGGATGTTCGAGTTGAGGATAGGTCAAGGCTGCGAGATGCTTATGCGGCACGGTTCTTAATGCTGGATGAGGCTCGCCCTTCTGATTTTTTTCCGGGAGTGAAAAAGACTCTTGAGTCGCTCAAGGCGCAGGGGCACATACTGACTGTTGCGACGGGTAAGAGCCGCAAAGGGTTGGATCGAATTTTTGGGGTGCTCGGACTCAGTGATTTCTTTCATGCTACGCGCTGTGCTGATGAGACTGCCTCCAAGCCAGATCCATTAATGTTGAAGCAGTTGTTACAAGAGTTTGGTGTTGCTGCGAATGAGGCAGTAATGATTGGCGACACCGAGTACGACATGGAAATGGCAAGGCGAATTGGTATGCCAAGGATTGCGGTAAGTTATGGGGCACATCATATTGAGCGCTTGCATGTTTATGGGCCTGCTCTTTGTTTGGATCAGTTTGATGGTTTGTTGGCCTGGAATGGCCTGATTATCAATTAGTTGCTCAGAGGGTCGATTCCTTCATTCATCAGCATTGTTGTAAGTTCAATTAATGGCAGTCCTATTAATGTGTTTGGGTCCTTTCCTTCCATCTTCTCAAACAGGCAAATGCCCAGTCCTTCTGATTTGAAGCTTCCTGCGCAGTCGTAGGGTTTTTCTTTTTGTAAGTAGTTTTCAATTTGAGTGTGGGTTAATTGGCGAAACTTTACCTTGTAGCTGTCCACTTCTAGTTGGGTTTTTCCTGAGCGGCTATTGTAAAGGCATATGCTGGTAAGAAAGGTTACCTCCCTGCTGCTAAATGCTGTTAGCTGGCTGCTGGCGACTGAGTGAATACAGGGTTTTCCTATGATTTGGTTGTCCATTGTTGCGACCTGGTCGGATCCGATGATCAGGTGATTGGGGTATTCATTCGACAATGCTTTAGCTTTCTGCTCCGCAAGGCGTAGCACTAGGTCAATAGGGGATTCATCAGGTTTGGGGGATTCATCGATTGCAGGTGTGGTCCAGCTAAACTCTAATCCCAGTTTTTTTAGAAGTTGTCGCCGATAGGCAGAGCTGGAGGCAAGTAAAATATTCTTTTTCTGCATTGGTTTTTCCTCGCAAAAGTTAGGCAAAGCGCAAAATGATGTAGGTATTCTATGTTTAAACCACTAAATAGCGCTATTTCACCAGTTTTTCTTTGACATGATCAGGCGTTATCCCTATGATTGCGCGCTTATGTTTAAGCCCCCTTTTCAAAAGCCTCTGCCAAAGCAGGGAGATCCTCGAAAGTTCGCCCAACAGGGTGTTACTTTGGAAGGGTTTATACCGATTGCTGAACTGTCTCGCGTGGTGGATGCTACCGAATCTTCAGCAGGTAATGTTCAAGTAAAACTTGAATTCAAGGTGAGTGAGGAGGGTAAGCGGGCTGTTATTGGTCAGGCTGCAGCAGAGTTGTCCTTGCTCTGTCAGCGTTGTTTGGAGCCAGTTGCAGTTTTCGTTGAAAGCGATATTTCACTGGCGATTGTATGGGATGAAGAGGCTGCCAAGGCATTGCCCCAGCATTTTGATCCATGGATTACCGGTGAGGGAGCGGCAGATCTTTACGATATGGTCGAGGAAGAGCTGCTGTTGAGTTTGCCTGCTGTTGCTTATCACGAAGAGTCTTGTATCGATGACAAGTTGTACTCCAGTGGTAAGCCAGTCGAGGTGAAGAAAGAGAAAAACCCATTTCAAGTATTGGAACAACTTAAGAGCTCGCCGAAATCCTGAGGCGCCTCGGTTCCAGTGAGTCAGTAAATAGGAGCTAACCATGGCAGTTCAACAAAACAAAAAATCCCGTTCAAAGCGTGACATGCGTCGTTCACACGATGCACTGACAGGTCCAACCTTGTCAGTTGATGCGACCAGCGGTGAAAAACACATTCGTCACCATGTAACTGCTGACGGTTTTTACCGTGGCCGTAAAGTGATTGACAAAGGTGGTGAAGAGTAATTTATTACTCCGTGACATTACCTTGTCGGCAAGAATTCGAATAGCAGTTGATGCTATGAGCGGGGACTTAGGTCCCCGCGTTGCTATTTCAGCGGCGGAAAATTTTGTTGCCGTCCATCCTGATATCGATCTGACTTTTGTTGGCGACCAATTCAAGTTGCGCTCGTTGCTTGATGAATCCCCCTCTTTGCTGCGTCATTCTGCGCGTGTTTTGCACGCAGCAGATGTGGTATCTATGGGCGATGATCCTCTTAGCGCATTGCGCCAAAAAAAGAACTCTTCAATGTGGGTTGCCCTGGAGTGCTTGCGTGCTGGCGAGGTTGATGCCTGTGTGAGTGCCGGCAATACAGGTGCGCTTCTTGCAATGTCCAGATATTTAATTAAAACCTTTCCTGAAATTGAGCGTCCTGCAATCTGTAAATCAATGCCAGTAACAGATGGTTTGACTTATATGTTGGATTTGGGGGCTAATATCAATTGCTCCCCTTTGCATTTGCAGCAATTTGCGCTTATGGGAAGTGTATTGGCCGAAGTATCGGGTATTGTTTCCCCGTGCGTTGCTTTGCTTAATATTGGTAGTGAGGCTCAAAAGGGCACAGAGGTTTTGCGGCAAGCGCAGGAGCTTTTGCGTAAAGATTCGCGGATTAATTACGTTGGATTTGTTGAGCCAAATGATATTTTCACTGGAAATAATCATGTGATTGTTTGCGATGGATTTCATGGAAATATTGCTTTAAAAGCGAGTGAAGGTGTTGCGCGGTTTGTGACAAAAAAACTTGCCGCAACATTGACGCGAAATTTATTTAATAAAGTTCTATCGCTAATCGCGGCGCCTGTGCTTGCGCAATTGCGCGAAGAGTTAAATCCTTCATTGTATAATGGTGCCAGTTTTCTGGGGTTACAAAAAACGCTTATAAAAAGTCATGGAAGTGCCGATAGTAAAGCGTTTATGCAGGCGCTTGTGGTGGCTCGCGAGCAGGTGGTGTTGCGGGTTC
>JAGKXA010000198.1 GCA_021151615.1 Cellvibrionaceae bacterium
GATAAATTCACCGATAGCGTAGGTTTACGCAGCATCAGCACCCAGGGCAAACAATTATTGCTCAACGGAAAACCGATCTTTTTGCGCGGCATTTCGGTACATGAAGAATATTCAGCAACAGGCGGTGGCCGGGTAAAAAATGCGGCGGAAGCTAAACAGTTGCTTAGTTGGGCGAAAGGCTTCAATGCCAACTTTGTGCGTCTGGCCCATTACCCGCATAACGAAGACATGGTGCGCCTTGCCGAGCAAATGGGGCTACTGGTGTGGTCAGAAATTCCCGTCTACTGGACCATTAACTGGAACAACGAAGCAACTTATCAAAATGCCGAAGCGCAATTAACCGCAATGATCGAGCGCGATAAAAATCGTGCGGCGGTCATTATCTGGTCACTCGCCAATGAGACGCCGGTATCGGATGCACGCAATAAATTTCTTGCTCGTCTCGCCACCAAAGCGCGCAGCCTGGATAACTCGCGTTTATTAAGCGCTGCAATGGAAAAACATTATCGCGCAGACAATCCCAATGTAGCTGTGGTGGAAGACCCATTGGCAGAGCATCTGGATCTGGTGAGCTTTAATCAATATATCGGCTGGTACGATGGCGCACCGGAAAAAATTGATCGCATAAGCTGGGAAGTCAACTACAACAAACCGGTATTTATCAGTGAATTTGGTGGCGATGCCCGCGCCGGTAATCATGGCAATATTGATAAAATTTTCACGGAGGAATTTCAGGAAAACCTGTACATAAAAACATTGAAAATGCTCGATGGGATCGATGGCTTTGTCGGCACTTCGCCCTGGATACTCACCGACTTCCGCTCACCTCGCCGCCACCTGCCCGGCATTCAGGATGAATTCAATCGCAAGGGAATCTATTCAAATACCGGCGAGAAAAAGAAAGCGTTTTTTGTGCTGAAGAATTATTACGATAGAAAAGCAGAACAGAAAGCAGCGAACAACTAATTATCATCGCAGATTAAAGGGGGTAATCGCATGGTTATTCAAGCAATTACCCTAGTCTTCCCGGTCATTAACTCGCAATATCCCGGCCAGAAAACAAAATTCAAACACCAGGGCAACCGCCAGAAAAGTCCCGGTCGCCGCTTTCATATTCAATTCAAAACAGATGCCCGCCCCCAGCAGCAGCAAGAGCACAATGGACCATTTGGCACTTTTACTTATTTGCATCAGTGGCTTCCGGATCAAAAAACACGGGATTGAACGAAAAAGACAGGATAATTAATTACAGGGCATTACAGCAACAAGGATATAGATGCCAGCATTTTATAGGAATAGTTATTAAAACGAAAATTTCCCTCTCGCAGGGCACTTAAAACGGGTGAGTTCATAGCAATAAATTCACAATCATTTTGTCTACCAACAGTTTGGTTCTATTGGCATAAATGCTGATTAAAATTACAAATTCACGCTTCGACACGCCCAAATGCCGCTGCTATATTTCATCAGCGAGTACAACACCTCAGGGTATTCTGCCCAAGGGAGTTTTAACCGAAGGATTAATCAACACATGACCGCCCCCCCCACTCAGGATGCTGCAGATCTCTACGCGCGTGCGCTGGCCGAGTGGCGGCGCAACTTGCCGCGAGCAGCCAAAAATCAGACTGAACTTTCACCCCAGCAGCAACTGGAACAGGAACTGCAAATTCATAAACTTGCGCTAGAGATACAGCGCCAGGAATTACAACGGCTGGAACAAAAACTGGCCAACCAGGTTACCGTTGAACGCACCCAACTGGACGAATTGCGCACCAGTGCGCGCATTTTGGATGCATCACAGAGCATTGCCAAAGTGGGCGGAGTGGAATTACATGTACCTTCGCGCCAGGTTTATTGGACAGCCGAAACCTATCGCATTCACGATACCACCCCCGAGGAATATACCCCGAGCCTGGATGAAGGCTTCTACATGTACCCACCCGGTTCGCGTGAGCGCATAGCCACAGCCTTGAAGCGAGCCATGGAAACTGGCGAAGTGTTTGATATTGAAGTGGAAAAATACACCTTTAAAGGTCGCAAGATAGATTTACGCACCACCTGCATGGCGCATTACGAAAATGGCGAGTTAATTCGTCTGACCGGTATCTACCAGGATATCAGCGAGCGCAAACAAGCCGAGCGTCGCCATCAACATCACAATCGCATTTTGGAAATGCTGATCGCCAAAATGCCGCTGGGCGACATTCTACCCACCATCGCCAAAGATATGGCCAGCCTGTTACCGGGCAGCTTTTGCAGCATCATGTTGCTGGATAACGATGGCCAGCATTTACGTAACGGTGCTGCCTATGGCTTGCCCGAATTTTTCCTCAAAGCCATTGATGGATTACCCGTTGGTGAAGGTATGGGGGTATGTGGCAGCGCGGTATTTTTTGGTCATCGCGTGATTATCACCGATGTGCACACTCACCCCTGGACAATGGCCTTTAGCGATTTAGCCGAGCGCGCCCATATTGCCTCTTGCTGGTCGCAGCCCATCTACTCCGCACAAGGCCAGATACTGGGCACTTTTGCGCTTTATAACACCGAAGCACGCAACCCCAGTGATTACGAATTGGGGCTTATTGATAGCGAAGCGCGGCTAACCTCTTTGGCAATTGAACAGTCGCGTGCCGAATCGCGTTTGCAAATGGCTGCCAGCGTTTTTACACACGCGCGCGAAGGCATTTTAATTACCGATTGCCAAGGCAACATCATTGAGGCGAATCAAGTCTTCGCTGATATCACCGGCTACAGCCGTGAAGAAGCGCTCGGTAAAAATCCGCGCTTCTTGCAATCCGGCTTGCACGATAAAGATTTTTATAGCGCGCTTTGGCAAAGTTTGCTGCAAACAGGAAATTGGTACGGCGAGGTATGGAATCGCCGCAAAAACGGCGAACTCTATGCCGCTATGATGACCATCAGTGCGGTGCAGGATATTCACGGCATCACCCAAAATTATGTGAATTTATTTACCGATATAACGCCGCTGAAAGAGCATCAGCGTCAGTTGGAATATATTGCGCACTACGATGCGTTGACCGGTTTACCCAATCGCGTTTTACTGGCTGACCGTTTAAAGCAAGCCATTGCGCGCAGCCACCGCAGCGGCCGTTCGCTCGCGGTGCTCTATCTGGATCTGGACGGATTCAAAGCAGTCAATGATCAACACGGCCACGATACTGGCGATCAATTGCTGGTAAATATTTCACATCGGTTAAAAGAAGTGCTGCGCGAGGGCGATACGCTCGCGCGCATCGGTGGCGATGAATTTGTGGTGGTAATGGTAGATCTGGAACACCCGGATGATTACGAGGCAGTATTGAATCGCCTGTTAAGCGTCGCCGCCGAACCCGTGACATTGAATCAAAACTTATTGCTGGTTTCAGCCAGTATTGGTGCCACGCTTTATCCGCGAGATGCGGTGGATGCCGATCAGTTGTTACGTCACGCCGATCAAGCCATGTACGTCGCCAAGCAGGCGGGAAAAAATTGTTATCACTTATTTGATATTGCTAAAGATATTGCAGTAAAAACCCAGCGCGAATCACTCGAACATATCCGTACTGCGCTGGATAAAAAAGAATTTGTGCTCTACTACCAACCCCAGGTCAATATGCGCACCGGTGAAATTATCGGTGCCGAAGCACTGATACGCTGGCAACATCCAGAGCGAGGTCTCTTATCACCCGCACATTTTTTACCTGTAATTGAAGATCATCCACTCAGCATTGAACTTGGCGATTGGGTAATTAACGAAGCGCTACAACAAATTGCGCATTGGCAAAGCCGTGGCTTATTGATTCCTGTCAGCGTCAATATAGGGGCATTACAATTGCAGCGCAGCGAATTTGTCACGCAACTGGCCGCACAATTAGCGGCGCACCCACAGGTGCCACCCGCCTACCTGCAACTGGAAATTGTGGAGACAAGCGCGCTCGAAGATATTGCCGAAGTCGCCGATATAATGCGCCGCTGCCGCGATTTGGGAGTGAGTTTTGCAGTCGATGATTTCGGCACTGGCTATTCATCGCTCACCTATTTAAAACGCCTGCCCGCCGAATTATTAAAAATCGACCAAACATTCGTGCGCGACATGCTGGATGACCCGGACGACCTGGCCATTGTGAAAGGGGTGATTGGACTTGCCAGCGCATTTCATCGCCAAGTGATTGCAGAAGGTGTGGAAACGGTTGCCCACGGTGAATTACTGATTCCGCTCGGCTGCGAACTGGCCCAGGGTTACGGCATCGCGCGC
The DNA here is from genome assembly GCA_021151615.1 of Cellvibrionaceae bacterium. Taxonomy (GTDB): domain Bacteria; phylum Pseudomonadota; class Gammaproteobacteria; order Pseudomonadales; family Cellvibrionaceae; genus Cellvibrio. The sequence goes on from JAGKXA010000198.1 coordinate 4,259, forward strand.
CCCATGCCTGCCGCCGACTTACCGGCCTGGGCCGCCAGTTGGAAACCTGCTCCCGTCTGGACAATTTTGCATCGCCTGATTTAAAAGCATTCACAGGGCGTGCAATATTTGTCCACACCTCAGATTGTATTATTAACAATAAATCGTTAATCTGCTGCCATAATTTCGGTCTATCAGAGCAATGACAACGATGGCAATTCTCGATCGCAATTTCAACCTTTCACAGCGCATGGTACAAGAACTGGGACGCACTATTATCTGCGGTGAATTTGTTGATGACAGCTTGCCCACTGAAGCAGAACTCTGCGATAAATTCGGCGTAAGCCGCAGTGCCGTACGCGAAGCGGTGAAAATGTTATCCGCAAAAGGATTAATCACCAGCAAGCCACGTCAGGGCATTCGTATTCAACCGGAAGATCAATGGAATATTTTTGATCCGGATTTATTGCGTTGGGTATTGGAAAGCAAACCTTCTCTGCATGTACTGAAAGAATTTTTGCAAGTGCGCATCGCTATTGAACCGGAAGCCGCTGCCCTCGCCGCACGCTATGCTGACGACAGCAAGCTCGCTGCTATCGAAAAAGCGCTGGAAGGAATGCGTCTTGCCAAAGGCGATAGCAAAGAAGATCTGGAAGCAGATATTGCCTTCCACATCAGCATCCTCTATGCCAGCAACAATCGTTTCTATATTCGCCTGCGCGATTTTATTTCCACTGCACTCCGTGTGAGTATCAGCCACACCAATCCGATTAAAGGCAACCACGAAGGCGTAGTGGAAGATCACTCCAAAGTCTACAACGCGATTAAAAACCGCAACCCTGAGCGCGCACGCCAAGCCATGCTCGCCCTGATTGATGAAGCCTTGAACTTTATTGAAGATTCAATTGCCAATCAAAAATAATCACTGGCAGCTATCTAACTCCCCACGTCAACCAGTATCACTTTTCTTATCTGCCTAATTCCTGGCAACAGGAACATTGGACGATTTTGTTTGATCATTATTATTTTCCGGGTTAGTACCCAGGGTTAACTTGGTCGGCGCCGGGGTATTTTTTATGCGCGGTACATCTTCCAGTTTAAGTTCATCTATTTTTTTATCGTGATCAGAAATCAGCCCGGCCTTTACTAAAAACTTTAGGGCGGATATACGCTGCTCTGCATCACTTGAATCTATCGCTTTTAAAATTAGCGAAGATTCCATTTTGTCGCGCTCCAGCTGCCGGCTCGCATTCAATTGCTCTTTGTTGGTAACCAATCCAAATGAAGCGGTACACACCGCTCCCAGAATCGCCAAAATCGCCGGATTTGCCCAAAAATGGGGTTTCACCGAAGGAGCTTTTTGTCGGCTCAATTCAGCCTCCAAATTTTGCACACGCAACTCCAGCAACTTTTCATCTTGCTCATTCATGATTTTCTGGTTCATAGCGTTCTCCTGATATCATCCCGGATTCATATTTGCATTAGCTCTCACCTCATCAAAATCCTTTCGGACTCATGACCATGCTAAATAAACGACAAAGCCTCCTCACCCCCCAGCTGGGGGGATATAGAAGGTGAAAATTTCACAAATAGCGTAGAATTAAACAAGAAAGCAATAAATGCTTATTGAATAAGCTTAACCGCAGATGCTGGCAGTTGGAGCCAGTACCATTATTTCAGCACCATCACAAAACCTGCGCTTGGCCGCAAGCTGATCGTTTGCGGAGCTTTGCTATTAATTTCCCGCTGTACAAAACTGCGTTTGGTTTCACCACTGGCAATCGCAAAACCCGTTTTATTACCCGCAAAGCTTAAGTCCAGTGTCAGGTTTTTAACTTCTTTCTCCGCATTAATACCTGCGATATACCAGGCATCTCCCGCCTTGCGCGCCAACACTAAAAACTTGCCCGGATAACCATCAATGAATTTTACGTCATCCCACTCACGTGGCAATTCGCGCAGAAACTCTTTTACATATTCCGGTACTGTCGCCATGCCCTCGGGAATTTCCGCAAAATGTTGGATACCGGAAGTCATCAAAACCGATTCCGCCAACTCAAACGAATTTTCAGTTACACGTTTGATGTTGGGGATATCGCCAAATACCAGCGGCGTAAAATCCATTGGATCAAACAGATTGCGAGCAAAAAGTGCAGTGGCTACATGTTGCGCAACCAGGTCTTGATCAGCTTGAGAGAAAGTAGTGAATTCAAAACCTTTGATTGACTCCATGGTCATCAGGTTTGGATAGGTGCGTTGCCAACCGCGCGGCAGTGTGGCGCCATGGAAATTCACCAATAATTGGTGTGCAGCAGCATCGCGTAAAATATCGATGTAATACTGCATAAAGGATTGTCCATCGCCGCCAAAGAAATCAATCTTGACTCCTTTGACACCTATGGATTGCAAGCGTGAAAACACAGCTTCACGTTGGACGCGAGAAATTAATTCACTCTTGGGGCTATAAGGTGTTTGATTCCAGGCACCGGAAGAGTTGTACCATACCAAAATGCCAATATTTTTTTGCGCAGCGTAATCCACCAATTCTTTTAATTTTTCGTAGCCGATTTTTTTATCCCAATCAGCATCTATCAGGGTGTAATCCCAGTGCATATCCGCCGCGTAATCGATAAATTTCTTCTGCACATCAAAAGTGGTGAAATCATCTTTTAAAATTGCCCAACTCCAGGAGCTGTGACCTGGCTTGATAAAATCCTGCTCCATTGCCACTTCGGGCGCTGCCAAATCAGTTCCCAGGGTAGACTCCATCACCTGTGCCAGCGAACCCAATGCAATAATTCGCCAGGGAGAAATCAACTCGCCGGCTGCATTCGCCAGCAACGCGCCTTTATCGCCCGCTTCGTTAATAAATACTTCAGGCGCTTGCGGCGGCGCCAGAGCGTATTCGCCCGGCTCAGCGCCTGGCTGTAAGTGCGAACCGTGCCAACTGCCATCCAGCGCGGTTTCCGACAAGGCCACCCAGGTATTGCCGGTGTAAAACAATCCGGGAAAAACCCAACCTTGTTTTAAAGTGGATTCAGTACCTACAGGGACTTCAATTTGATAATGCTCTTCATAGGAAGGATTGGTGTTACTCCAACCTGTTTGCGCAACCGACATAGGTTGTAACCAGGCCTTTGCCGTTGGTGCTACGCGAAAACCGGTAACCTCACTCACAAATTGCTTATTGGTAATTGCCGGATCATTCACCCTATAACGAAACGCAACGCCATCATTGGAAACACGGAACACCAACTGCAGCTTCTGTTGTCGGGTGTTCACCAGAGTGAAGGTCTGCTCATTGGCGCTATAGCTAATCCGGTTTTTTTTACCCACGCGCAAGCTGTAGTTATCACTCACCGGCGTAATGACAGATCGGGACTCCAAGACAAGCCCCCGAGTAAAATCAGCATCTTTCAGCGCCAAGCCCAAGCCTGAGGCGAGAATCACCGGTTCCCCGGCTCTCTCCACGCGATAGGCGAGTTGCTGCTGATTGGTCATAAACACACTGACTTTAATCTGCTGATCCGGACTGGTTAATACCGCAGATCCTTTGTTTACACACCCGGCAGCTGCCAGAGCCATCACTACCAACACCACTAACCCATTCAACAATTTCATTCTTTCCTCGTTTTTATTAGAAGAGTCTCACCAACGCTCCGCAAATACGCCACCATCAGCAACCTGGGCATTCACCAAAAAGAGCAAGCACAAAGAAACCACGAGCCCAGCTAATATTATAA